>CAZOHN010000031.1:0-21603 GCA_964579325.1 uncultured Rhodobacterales bacterium | reverse complement strand
GGATCGTGGATGCGCTGGAGCTGGGAGACAGCGACCGGCTTGTAGCCCTGATGGACGAGCATCTTCGCCATCTCGAGGAAGGGCTGCGGTTCGACAGTCCCGCGCGCCCGCCGTCCAGCCTGAGAGACCAGATCCTCGGGGCGGTGCGCGGTGCGGTCTGACGACGTTTCGTACGCGGACGTGCACCGCTTACCGCGTCAGCCATTCCACCGCACTGAGCCGTTGTCGGTGAGGTCGTAGCCGCCGAGATGGGCGGCGCGGCGGAGGAAGCTGTCGGTTCGCGTGAACCTGAGCAGGGTCTGAACAGGAGGCTCGAAGTAGTCGCGGCGGCGCATCACGAGGTCGAAGCCTTCGTCGGCGACGAGCGGGAGGAAGCCGAGGGACCCTGCAGCGGCCTGCAGCCCAAGGCCGCAGTCGGCCTCTCCGGTGTCGATCAGGGCAGCGAGATCGGCGTGGGTTTCGGCCGGACGCTCGGCGGTGGCGAGGTCGGAGGTGGCAAGACCCTCGCGGGAGAGCAGCACATCGAGAAGTCGCTGCGAGCCCGCGCCCGCGACCCGTGTGGCGAACCGCAGTCCTCGACCGACGGCGTCGCGTAGCCCGGTGATGCCGAGTGGGTTGCCCGACGCGCAGATCAGGCCCTGGGTGCGCCGCGCCCAGTGGATGACGACATGGGTCGACCCCGGCAGGTGCGCTGCGACGGAGGCGAGGTTCCAGACGCCGCTTTCCGGGTCAAGCAGGTGACAGCCCGCCAACACTGCGCGTCCTTGGGCGACGTCTTCGAGCCCGTGGGTTGATCCCGAGGCGAGCACGGCGAGGCCGCTGCCCGACTGCCTCAGCGCCCATTCGAGAAGCGGGTCATTCGATCCTGCGTAGATCGGCGGTGGCGGGGCGATGCCTGTCGCAGGGAGTTCGGTCTGCGCCTCGAGCCAGGCATCAACCAGCCGCCGGGGGAAGAGGAGCTTGCCCGTAGCGCGGCTGAACGGGATCGTCTGGCGCGCGACCATCTCATAGATCGTGCGCTCCTTGACCCGGAGGTAGTCCGCGACTTCTCCGGTGGTCATCATCGGGAAGGATGGCTGCCGGGCATCGATGGTCCGGATCGGCACTTCGGCCTGCTTCTCCTGCATCGACATGTAAACTCCTGCAAGAATTACATGTTTGAATAGTAATCTGCTTTCTGTTTCATTGCCACGTCAAAATGCAAGGAATTCCGGTGGACGGCCCCTTCGCGACCGCACTCAGACTGATTGCCACAGGCGACGCCGCCCTGGTTCAGATCATCGGGCTCAGTCTGCGTGTGACGCTGACGGCTGTCGCGATCGCCTGCCTGATCGGCCTGCCGCTCGGCGCGGGGCTGGCGCTTGCGAGGTTTCCGGGTCGGGCCGTTGTGATCGTGCTGTTCAACGCATTTATGGGGCTTCCGCCGGTAGTGGCGGGCCTTGTCGTCTATCTGGTGCTGTCGCGGTCGGGTCCGCTCGGTCCTCTGGCACTCCTGTTCACACCCACCGCAATGATCATTGCCCAGACGCTCCTGATCCTGCCCATAGTGGTGTCGCTCACCCGGTCGGTCGTGGAGGACCTTTGGGCGGAATACGGCGAGCAGTTGCGCAGCCTTGGCGCGGGGCGGCTGCGCGCGGTGCCGACTCTGCTGTGGGATGGGCGGGTAAGCCTGCTGACGGGCGTGCTGGCGGGGTTCGGGCGGGCGAGCGCGGAAGTCGGCGCGGTGCTGATCGTGGGTGGAAATATCGCGGGCCATACCCGCACGATGACCACCGCGATCACTCTGGAGACGGCGCGCGGCAACCTCGGGCTCGCGGTTGCCCTCGGGATAATACTGATGGGGCTGACGCTGACGCTGAACGCGATGGCCTGGGGGGCGGGGCAATGGGCGCGGGGACGTCTGGGATGAAACCCCAGCGCGGCCTTTCCCCCGCGATACTCCCGCTGCGCCTGGAGGGCGTGTGCTACGAGGTGGGCGGGACGCGGCTCCTGTCGGACATCACGCTCACGGTCGCCCCAGGACGGCGGCTGGTGATCCTGGGTGCGAATGGCGCGGGCAAGACGCTGCTGCTCCGGCTTTGCCACGGCTTGATCGAGCCGACCGCGGGCCGCCGGGAGTGGGCCGACGGCACGCTGCACCCTCTGGACCAGGCTCTGGTGTTCCAGCGGCCAGTCCTGCTGCGCCGGACAGTCGCCGCAAACGTCGACTACCCGCTCGCCCTGCGGGGAACGTCGGCGACCGCGCGCCGCGAGACGGTCGCGCGCACGCTCGACCGGTTCGGGCTGATGCCTTTGGCACAGCGGCCGGCACGCCTCCTGTCAGGGGGCGAGCAGCAACGGCTGGCGCTGGCGCGGGCCTGGGCAATGGCACCGCAGGTGCTGTTCCTTGACGAGCCTTCCTCTGCGCTCGACCCTTCGGCGACGCGCGTCATCGAGGAGATGATCGAGCGTTTCTCGGACGACGGCATCACTATCGTCATGACCACCCACAACCTCGGGCAGGCCCGGCGTCTGGCCGAGGACGTGGCCTTCCTGCACCAAGGACGGCTGATCGAACACGCCCCGGCCGCAGACTTCTTCGCGGGTCCGCAGACCGCCGAGGCCCGCGCCTTTCTGGCGGGCGACCTGATCTGGTAACCGAAGGGAAAGAGACATGATCCATAGCCACCGCTTCATCCTTGCCGCCGCCGCCTCGGGCCTTGCGCTGCTGGCTGCGCTGCCGGCGGCCGCGCAGGATTTCATCACGGTCGCCTCGACGACCTCGACCGAGAATTCGGGGCTCTTCGGGCACATCCTTCCGATCTTCCAGGCCGAGACCGGGATCGAGGTGCGGGTTGTGGCACAAGGGACAGGACAGGCGCTGGAAACCGGCCGCAGGGGGGATGCCGATGTGGTACTCGTCCATGCCCGGGCCCAGGAGGAGGCCTTCGTCGCAGAAGGCTGGGGCGTGCAGCGGTTCGACGTGATGTACAACGACTTCGTCATTGTCGGTCCGGGTGACGATCCGGCAAGCGTACGGGGCGCCGTGACGGCCGCAGCAGCGATGGCGGCAATTGCCGACGCAAGTGCTCCTTTCGCCTCGCGGGGGGACGACAGCGGCACTCACGTGGCCGAGAAGAACCTCTGGAGCGCTGCCGGGATCGAGCCCTCGGGCGACTGGTATCTCTCGACCGGGTCAGGGATGGGTGCAACTCTGAATACCGCGGTTCAGGTACCAGCCTATGCGCTGACCGACCGCGGGACCTGGCTGTCCTTTTCGAACCGCGGCCCGCTCGAGATCGTCTCGGAGGGTGATCCGTCCCTGTTCAACCCGTATGGAATCATCCTCGTGAACCCTGAGATACATCCCCACGTCAAGTCCGGGTCCGGCCAGGCCTTCATCGACTGGATCGTGTCGGAGGCGGGCCAGTCAGCCATCGCGAGCTTCACTGTCGGTGGCGAGCAGTTGTTCTTCCCGAGTGCGATGTAGCGACTGTCCGCCGTCCTTGCCTCGCTGTCAGTCAAGCGAAGCGAGAAAGGCGTCGAGTGCCTTGCCCGTGAAGTCGAGGATGGCCGCGTCTGCCAGCACGCCGTCCTTCATCTTGTCGTTGGCGAAGGGTACGACGATTTCCTGCCACGCGAAGGTCCGGGCGAGAAGCGCGGTCAGCACCTGCTTGAGGTGACCCTGCGCACGGACCCCGCCGAGCGCGCCGCCCGAGGTCGTGACGACGAGGCAAGGCTTGTCCTTGAAGACCGAATTGTAGCCGGGGCGCGAGGCCCAATCTATGGCGTTCTTGAGGACCCCGGGGAGCGAGTAGTTGTACTCCGGCGTGACAAAGACCACACCGTCGGCCTCGTCGACCTGCGCGATGAAGGACTTGACCCGTGGGTCGTCGACGATGTCGGCATTGTAGTGGGGCAAGAGGCCGATGTCGGCCTCGTCTCCACCCGCCTTGCCATCGAGCGATGCCATAAGCGCGCGCACGGTGCCTCGGGCGGAGGAGGCGGCGCGGAGGCTGCCGCAGACGAAGAGAAGCGTTTTCACGGTGGAACTCCTTTTGCGGGGGTCAGAGCCGCGCGAGCCATGTGGAGAGTTGCGGAACGGCGACGAGAACTGCAAGGCAGGCTATCATCGTTAGAACGAATGGCATGGTGCCACGGAAGATGTCTCCGATCGGCAGGTCAGGATCATTCATCGCGGCCTTGATCGTGTAGACGCTGAGCCCGAATGGCGGTGTCAGGAGGCCGACCTCGACGGCGACGACGGTGAGGACCCCGAACCAGATCATGTCGAAGCCCGCGGCCGAGGCTACGGGCAGTGCAATGGGAAGCAGTATCAGCATGATCGAAATGGCGTCGATCAGGCAGCCCAGAACGATCACCAGGACGAGGTAGAGCAGCAGGAACCCATAAGGCCCGAGCGCGCCATCCAGGAGCCATCCGGCAAGTGCCGATGGCAGTCCTGACATCGCCAGCATCCGGCTGAAAAAGGTGGCCGAGACGATCAGGAACAGGACCGAGACCGTAATCTGCCCGGATTCGACGAGCAGCCGCCAGAAGATTCGGGCATCGAGCGAGCGTCGCAGGAGTGCAATCACGAAGGCACCGAAGGCACCAACGGCGCCGGCTTCGGTGGGATTCAGGAAACCGCCATAGAGGCCACCTAGGACGAGCAGCATAAGCAACAGGATCGGGATCGCCTTGTGAACGATCTCGAGGCCTCCGATTCCGCCCATCGCCGCAACACTGCCTTGACGGTCGAACACGAAGTCCCGCCTCCAGGTCGCGAGGCCCCAGATCGTGGCCGCGAACATCAGCGACAACAGGATCCCCGGCATCACACCGGCCAGGAACATCCGTCCGACCGACTCCTCTGCCAGCACAGCATAGATGATCATCAGGAGCGAGGGCGGGATCAGCATCCCGAGGACGGAGCTTCCTGCGACCACCCCGGTGGCGAACTTCTTGGAATAGCCGTGGCGCACCATTTCGGGTACCGCGACACGCGCGAAGACCGAAGCCGATGCGATCGAGATCCCGGTAATCGACGCGAAGACCGCGTTCGAAAACACCGTTGCCGTTCCCAGACCCCCACGCAGCCGCCGCATCGTGCGTTCGAATACGTCGAACGTGTCCTTGCCGACGCCGGAAACGGTGACGAGAAGGCCCATCAGGACAAAGAGCGGCACGACGGCGAAGAGGTATTCGCGCAGCGAGTCGTTCGCCACGGCGCCGATCATCCGCAGGGCGACGGTTTCGGACCGGATCGCTGCCACTCCGAGAAAAGACACCGACAACATGGCGAGCGCGATAGGTAGGCCGAGGGCGATGAGGAGGAGCAGGCCCCCGGTGGCCAGCGCGCCGATCTCGACCGGGCTCATGGCCGAGAACTCTGAGTAGCATCGCGGAGCGCGGCGGCCATGCGGACGAGGAACTGCAACGCGGCGACCACCGCGCCGATGAGGATCAGTGCGCGGAATGGCCAGGTCGGCAGTGTGGCGATTCCGGTGACGCCGATGTATTCGTTCGAGGCGAAATCCTTGCCGAGAATGGCCAGCGTCGCCCAGGCGATGCCGCCGACCACGAGTAAGCCCACGGCCTCGAATGCCGCTGCAAGGAGCGCGCCGCCGCGGGGGTGGCGGTTGCGGAAGCCGTCGAAGAACAGGTCTGCTCGGGCCAGACGTCCGGCGCGCACCGTCGCGGCGAGTTGCAGGAAAACGATCATCACCAATGCCAGCGCTCCGATCTCGGATATCAGCGGCAGCGATCCTCCCATGACGTTGCGGGCCACCACATCGGCGCAGATGATCAGCATCAGAACAACGATCAGGAATGAGCCAAGGGCGGCAAGACCCTCGACGAGCGCGCCCCAGAGCCGCACCACCCGTCGCGGCGCGGCCTCCGCTCCTGCCGTGTCCCGCGCCATGCTCCGGGCGTCCTAGAGTTCTTCGTCCCAGGCGCGGATCGGGGCCTCGCCACGTGCGCGGAGACCGTCGAGATAGGCGGTCAGGAATTCGCGGGCGGGCGTTCCGCGCTCTTCCAATGCATCGGCCCATTCCTTGGCGATATTGGGCATGGCTCTCACCCAGGCCTGCCTGTCGTCCTCGGACATCGGCGTGATCGTCACCGGGGGGTTCTGCGTCGCCCCGACTTCGACCATTCGGTCCAGCGCGGCTTCATGGCGGGTCAGAAGATCCTGGCCGTGGCTCACAGTGTAGTAATTGCCGGCCTCGATCATTGCGTTCTGCACTTCCTCGGGCAGCGCGTCCCAGCTGTCGCGGTTGATCGCGATGGCGCCGGAGAACGCGACACCCATCCTGACCCGGGTGATGTAGGGGGCGACTTCGTAGATCTTGGCCGGCAGGACTCCGAGAGCGAGGGACAACACGCCGTCGGACACGCCGGTCTGGATGTCGGTGTAGAAGGTGGTGAGCGCGCCATCGACCGCGTTGGCCCCCGTGCCGCGCAGCCAGTTGCCGAGCACGCCGGGGGCCGAGAGCTTCATGCCATCCAGTGCCGCAAAGCCGTCGAGGGGCGCCTTGGTGTAGACGTCATAACCGTCGGTGCCGGTGAAGCCGACGACCTTGAGGTTGTACTGCTCCCACTCGTTGCGAAAGGCTTCGTTGGTCTCGAACAGTTCCGACATGACCTCGAGCTGCACGGCCGGGTTGCTGGTCGAGAACGGTGCGTAGCTGGACGCCTGGCTGAGCGGCAGCTTGGCGGCCTCGAGGAACGAGAACACCCAGCCGACATCTGTAATGCCTTCCTCTACCGAGGAAAGAGTGGCGTTCGCCTTGTAGAGCGTGCCGCCGAATGCCTCGTTCCACTCGATCCTGTAAGTCCCGGTCATGGCGAGGATCTCGTCGGTCTTTGCCATGAAATGGGTCTGGATCATGCCAACCCAGGGGATCGTGGTGGGATGGCTCGCGGCGACCGTCAGGTTGATCGTCTCCTGCGCCAGAGTTGGGGCAGGGATGGCCAGCGCGCCAGCCAGAAGCAGTCCTTGAAGCGTCTTCATCCGATCTCCTCCTCTTGTCGGATCGCCGGGGTGATCGGTCGCCGCCCCGGTCGTTGTCGTGGTGGTCAGCCGGCCTTGCGCTGCCGCAACTCCTCGCGGACCTCGGCGCCGTGCTCGTCCAGCACGGGCGGGGGCAGGATGGTGGATTCGGGCACCCCGTCAAAGGCGTAGGGAGGCCTGACTGTGGTGAAAGTCCCCATCGTTGGGTGTTCTGCGCTGACCTTGAGGCCCAGGTGCTGCGCTTGCGGGTCTTCGAGCGCCTCGTCGGCGTCGTAGGCGGGAGCGTAAGGCACTTCCGCGGCCTCGAGCGCAGCGCACCAGTCATCTCGGGTGCGGGTGCGGAACACCGGGGTCATGATCGCGATCAGGTCGTCCTGATGCTTGATGCGCTTGAGACGTTCGGCAAAGCGCGGATCGGCGGCAAGGTGTTGCTGGCCGGTCGCGTCGAGGAAGCCTTCCCAGAATTTAGGTGGACTCGACATGTGGATCGCGACCCATTTCCCGTCGGCGCATTCGAACGTGTAGGACTGCGACACGACCGGGCGGGACAGCGGCCCCATCACCTCGCCGGCCGAGAAGTAGTGGGTAAAGCTGTCGAGGTTGAAGTGGCTCATCGCCTCGAGCATCGAGATGTCGATGCGCCGACCCTTTCCGGAGGGGCCGCGTTCGATGAGTGCGGCAAGGATGGCAAGCGCGGCATACTGTCCGGTGACGGCATCGGCGATGGCGGGGCCGATAATGCGCGGATTCGTGGGAGGGGTGAGGAGCCGAAGGTAGCCGCTGGCCGCCTGGGCCACCGTGTCGTAGGCCGGGCGGTCGCGTGCGGGTCCGGTCTGGCCGAAGCCGGAGATCGCGCAGTAGACGAGGCGTGGGTTGACCTTGCACAGATCGGCTTCGCCCGCCCCGAGTTTCTCGGCGACGCCGGGACGGAAGTTCTGGATGAACACGTCTGCCGAAGCGATCAGATCGTGAAAGACCACGAGGTCGCTGGAGTCCCTGGTATCGAGCGCGATCGAGCGCTTGTTGCGGTTGTAGGTCTGGAAATGGGGGCTGTAGAGGCCGCCCTTGAAGGCGCGGAAAGGGTCGCCCTCGCCGGGACGCTCGACCTTGATGACGTCGGCACCCAGGTCGGCGAGGTGCAGCGCGGCGGCTGGGCCGGTGATGTATGTACCGAGTTCGACGACGCGGATGTTGCGGAGGATCTTCACCATTGATCTTTCCTCACGCGGATTTCTTCCGGGCCGAGGGCGCTCCGTCGTAGGAGATGGCGAGGTCGGCGTTGTGCGACAGGATGAAGCCGATCGGGCGCCGCGACTCTTCGTAGAGATGCGCCGAAAGCCCGCCGGCGCGGGCGAGCAGCGGCACCGCCTTTAGCGCTTCCATCGGCCAGCCGGCATCGAGGATTGTGGCCGGGATTGCACCCGAGACATTGATTGGCAGCGCGCGACCCATGATCCCTGGTGCATGGCGGCCAAGCGCGCGGAGCGCTTCGACATGGCGGCCAGAAAGGTCGAGCGTGTCGCAGACGGCAAGGAGCTTGTCCGCGCGCGGGTCGCCTGCATTGTGCTGCGGGTGGCCGAGGCCGGGCACCTTTTTCCGGGCGACCTTCAGGGCGTGGAGGCTCTTGATTGCGGCGGCGTCTATGTCTGACCCGTCGGCATCGGCAAGAGCGATGACCTCCGCAAGGTAGCGACCCGCCACCTCCGACGAACCTGCCACTACCGTGCCCATTCCGAGGAGGCCTGCCGCCATGGCTCCTTGCCAGGCTTCGGGGGCCGCTGCGAGCGTCATCCGTGCAGCCTGGACGCTGGGCACCAGCCCATGCTCGGCGATTGCCACGAGGCAGGCGTTCAGCATCCGCTTCTGCGGCTCGGTCGGTCGGGAGCCGATGACGAGTAGCCAGAAGTAGTCGGTGAAGTCGATCGACCCGATCAGGTCGTCAACCAGATCGTGGCCGCGCACCGTGATGCTGGTGGCATCCGATGTCGCGATGGCCGTGAATGCCTGGTCCTGCTTTCCGATGCGCATGGAGTCCTCGCCAGATTTTCGCTATGCGAAAACATTTCCTCTTGTCGAAAACTATTCCCCGTTCTACCGTTTGCGTCAAGGAGCAATGTGGCGCCCCCCGCTGCGGCTTTGGAATCAATATGTTCGGGGCGTTTGGAGGAGGCGGCGATGCGCAACATCAACCAATTCACGATCACCCAGGCGGTGAAGGATTCGTTCAAGACCGAGCCGGGAAGCCGTCTCGAACTTCTGCTGCAGAAATTCGTCGAGCACCTGCACGACTACACGCGCGAGGTGAACCTCACGCAGGAAGAGTGGATCGGTGTCCTGAACTTCCTCTACGACTGCGGGCAGATTTCCACTCCCGAGCGGCATGAATACATCCTGCTGTCGGATGTCCTGGGGTTCTCTGCACTGGTCGACATGATCAACACCCGCGGCGGCGCGACCGAGGGATCGAATCTTGGGCCGTTCTACCTAGACGACGCACCCGAGATGGCGCTGGGTGCGCATCTGGCGGACGGACGCGACGGGGTGACAGTGCTCGCCTACGGCAAGGTGACCGACTCGCTCCACAATCCGCTGCCCGGTGCCATCGTCGACACCTGGCAGGCTGACGCGAGCGGTACCTATCCGATCCAGGAACAGGCGCAGGGGCAGGACAAGTACGACCTGCGCGGCAAGTTCACGACCAACGAGAGGGGCGAGTACTGGTACACGACCGTGCTCCCCAAACCCTACACCGTTCCCTACGACGGACCCGTAGGCCGCCTTCTGCGTGCCGGCAACCGTCATGCCTGGCGGGCCTCGCACCTCCATTACATCATTCGTGCCAAAGGCATGAACGCGATTACTACGGAAGTGTTCTTCGAGAACACCGAATACCTCGACAACGATGCGGTGTTCGGTGTCCGCAAGTCGCTGATTGCGAGGCTCGATCCGGCGAAGGCGGGGGTGGCGCCGGACTTGCCCACGCAGGTAAAGCCCGACGCCATGTTCCACTTCGACTTCGTCCTGGCCCCGGAAGGCTGAGGCTTCCGGTGGACGGTGAGGAGACCAGACCGGCCGAGTTCGTCGAGGCGCTGGCCAAGGGTCTGGCAGTGCTCGAGAGCTTTGACGCGGCACATTCCGAGATGTCGCTGAGCGACATAGCCCGTCGTGCGGACCTCACCCCGGCCGCGGCCCGCCGCAGCCTCATCACGCTCGTGTCGCTCGGCTACGTCGGCCAAAAGGACAAACGCTTCTTCCTTCGGCCAAAGGTGATGGGTCTCGGCTCGGCATTCTATTTCTCGGCGCATGTGGACGAACTTCTGTTGCCGGAGCTGCGGCGCCTTGTGGACCTCTTCGGCGATGCCTCATCAATCGCCACGCTTGACGGGTCAGACGTGATCTACATCGCCCACCACTCGGTCCAGCGGGCCCGCCGCGCAACGGCAGTGGTCGGAGCACGCTACCCGGCGCACGCGACCTCGCTGGGGCGCGTGCTGCTCGCGGGGCTGGCGGACGCCGCGCTCGACGCCTACTTCGCTGCACTGAAGCCCGTGGCGCTGACGCAGAAGACAGTCACCGATACCGCAGCGCTGCGCCGAGAGGTTGAACTGGCGCGGGACCGCAACTACGCCACGACGGTCGACCAGCTCGACTACGGGATCACCGCCATCGCCGTGCCGGTGCGAGGCAGCAACGGTCGGACCATCGCTGCGCTGAATTCTTCGGGCTACACCGGGCTCGTCTCGCCCGAGCAACTTGTGGCCGAGCGGCTGGCCGAGTTGCAGGCGGCCTCGGCGAGGCTTGCCCATACGATCACGCGATACCCGATGGCGGAATCGATAATCGGAACCTGAACCCGCCCCGGGGCGGACAGCAGACACACAGCGAAGCAGGGAGGCAACGCGACATGTGCAGACTTTGCGAGGGCGGCAAGCCGCAGACCAACTGCCCGACCCGGGTGGACTATATGGCGGCCAGCGCCGCCAGTTCGGCAGACCTGATCCGCAGCGGCGCCCATGGCATCGAGTCGCAGCGCGCTGCGGCCGCCACGATGCCTGCCGGCCTTGATGGGGGACGGCGCATCCTCATCAAGGGCGGCGCCGTCTTGTCGATGGACGAGGCGGTGGGCAACTTTGCCGAAGGTGACGTGTTGATCGAGAAGGGCAGGATCGCCGCGGTCGGCGTCGGGCTCGAGGCGGGTGACGCCGCAGTGGTGGAGGCTGCGGGCAAGATCGTGATGCCGGGGTTCATCGACACCCACCACCACCAGTTCGAGACCGGGCTGCGCAGCATACTGGCCGATGCGATTCTAGTGAACGATGGCCGGCCGGAAAGCGTGATGAACTACTACGAGAAGATGCTGCTCACCTTCTCGCAGCACTACCGGCCCGAGGATGTCTACATCAACGAGCTGTTCGGTTCGATCGCGCAGCTTGACGCGGGCGTGACGACAGTGATGGACGTGAGCCAGATCCACCATTCGCCCGAACACTCCGATGCTGCGGTGGAGGGGATACGCGACGCGGGCCGCCGGACCGTGTTCGGCTACTTCGAGGGCTGGGGCGACACGGCGAAGTATCCGCACGACGCACGCCGCCTGAAGGAGCGGTATTTCGCCTCCGACGAGGGACTCTACTCGATGGTCATGGGCGGGGAAATCTACCTCCCGGGCTACGAAGAGGCCTGGAAGGTCGGACGCGAATTGGGCCTGCCCATCGCGCTCCACGTCGTTGGCACCTTTGGCATGCAGCCAACCTTCGACCAGCTTGGTGCGGCGGGTCAGTTCGGGGCCGACAACATCTTTATCCACATGACCGGAATGTCGGACGAAGGCTGGAAGTACGCGCGCGACGCGGGGGCCCACGTTTCGCTCTCGGTCCCGATCGAGATGCACATGCGCCATGGCCTGCCGCCGATCCAGAAGGCGCTCGACCTTGGTATGCAGCCTTCTCTGTCGTCGGACGTGGAATGTACGATGACGGCGGATTTCTTCACCCAGATGCGCAGCATGGTGACACTCCAGCGCGCCTGGGCGAACGAGAAGGCCCTGGGGGGCGAGGAGTATCCCAGGCTCATGTCGTCCCTCGACGCAATCCGCTGCGCCACGATCGAGGGCGCACGGGGGCTCAAGCTCGACCACAAGACCGGCTCACTGGCGCCCGGCAAGGAGGCCGACGTCATCCTGCTCGACGCCGAGGCAATCAACGTTGCGCCATTGAACCATGTGCCCGGGGCGGTGGTGACACTGATGGAACGGACGAACGTCGATACGGTGTTCGTCGCCGGGGCGGTTCGGAAATGGAAGGGCTCGCTCCTGGGCTACGACATCGCGCGGCTGCGGCGCGACCTCGAGGCGAGTCGCGATCATGTGCTCGCGGCGTCGGGACTCGAACGTGACCTGTTCCGCGCCTGATCTCGTTGCGGGCCGCTCCGGTGGGTGGCCTGCCCTGTCACCATGAAGGGAACTGTCCCATGCTTCTGCCCACGTCGCTCGTCGGAAGCCTCAGCCAGCCCGACTGGCTGATCGACCGCGCCAAGCTGGCCGGCCGCTTCCCGCCCAGGACCCGCGCGAAGGAACTCTGGCGCATACCGGAGGAGTTCCTCGCCGAAGCGCAGGACTCCGCCACCATCGAGGCGATCCGACTGCAAGAGGAGGCGGGGCTCGACATCATCACGGATGGCGAGATCCGGCGGGAAAGCTATTCGAACCGTTTCGCGACCGCTCTCGACGGGGTGGACCTTGACAACCCGGGCGTGATTGTCAACCGCTCGGGCCAGCCGAACCCGGTGCCGCGAATCGTCGGGCCGATCCGGCGCAGGCACCCGGTCGAGGTCGAGGACCTGAAGTTCCTGCGTCGGCACACCGACCGGATGGTGAAGATCACCGTGCCGGGACCCTTCACCATGAGCCAACAGGCGCAGAACGACCATTATCCGACGCTCGCCGATGCGGCGATTGACTACGCCCGCGCGGTGCGGGAGGAGATCGCCGACCTCTTCGCCGCCGGCGCGGACGTCGTGCAGATCGACGAGCCCTATCTTCAGGCTCAGCCCGAAGCCGCAGAAGACTACGGGCTCGACGCGCTCAACGTGGCGCTGGAGGGGGCGGCGGGGACGACTGCGGTCCACCTGTGCTTCGGCTATTCGGCCATCGTGAAGAGCCGACCCTCAGGGTATTCGTTTCTGCCGCAGCTGAAGGCCTGTACCTGCAACCAGGTTTCCATCGAGACGGCGCAATCGAATCTCGACACCTCTGTGCTGGAGGAGTTGCGTGGCAAGACAATCATCCTGGGCGTTCTGAACCTGGGTGACCACACGGTCGAGACGCCCGAGATCGTCGCCGCCCGCATCCGCCGTGCTCTGCCCCATGTGGACGCCGAGAAGGTGATCGTCGCGCCAGATTGCGGGTTGAAATACCTCCCCCGCGACGTGGCCTTCGGCAAGATGAAGGCCATGGCAGGGGGCGCCGGCATAGTCCGGCGGGAGCTTGGTGGCTGATCAGGCCGGGTCAATAGTGTATACATTCTTTCCGGAGTTCCCCAGAATTGAGGGAGTTTTCGACGGCATTGACCTCATTCTGTATACAAACTACTGTTCTCGCTTGACCGCGCCTGGTGAGGAGTGTGGATGGATCGCAAGGATCGGACTGGTCTGTCGTCCGGCGCCCTCATCGAGTTGCGCTCACTGATCCTCGATGGCGCGTTCCCGGCGAACGGCCGCCTTCCCGAAACGCAACTCGCCGAGCGTCTCGGAGTCTCGCGCACTCCGCTTCGGCAGGCGATGGACAGGCTTGTCGACGAGGGATTGCTGGAACGGATCGACACCGGGGGCTGCCGTGTCGCCAGCTTCACCGTCTCAGACATCATCGACTCCATCGAGCTCAGGGGCGTGCTTGAGGGTACGGCGGCACGCCTTGCGGCCGAACGCGGTGCACGACCCGAGGTGATGGCCGAGTTTGACGAGGTCCTCGGGCACCTCGATGCCGCTTTGCGGACAGTTTCACGGATCGACTTCGAAGCCTACGTCCGCGAGAACGCGCGCTTTCACCGGCTACTCGCGCAGGCCGCGGGCAGCGGTGTGGTCGAGCGCGAGGTGGAGCGCGTCGCCCGCCTTCCACTGGCATCTCCGAGTGCATTCCTGCTCGGGCAGGAGTTCCTCTCCGACTTCGAGGAATCTCTGCGCCGCGCACAGCGGCAGCATCGGCAGATCGTGGACGCGATCCGCGATCGCGAAGGAGCGCGCGCCGAGGCACTGTCCCGTGAACATGCGCGGCTCGCGCGAGAGAACCTCAATTTCGTGCTGCGGGGTGACCCTCGGCTGGCGGCACAGGTGCCCGGACTGGCACTGGTGTCGAACGCATAGACAACTCCTTGGGAGGAAACAGAGAATGCCGAGCCTGTCCGACATCATGAAGACCCACCGCACCCCCGTTGAGATGCTGCGCAACTCGAAGGCCGGGATGTACGTCTATCCCGTTGTCGCGGCCGAGTTCGAGAACTGGCGCAACGAACAGGCGGCCTGGCGCGAGTCGGCGGTGCTGTTCGACCAGTCGCATCACATGGACGAGCTGACGGTGGAGGGGCCGCAGGCGACCGAGTTCCTGTCGCATCACGGGATCAACAGTTTCGCGAACTTCGACCTGAACCGCGCCAAGCACTTCGTGCCGGTGACGCCCGCGGGCCATGTGATCGGCGATCACATCATCTTCCGCGAGCGCGAGGACAAGTATATCCTGGTTGGCCGCGCGCCGACCTCGAACTGGCTGATGTTCTGCGCGGCCTGGGGCAAGTGGAACGTGCGGCTGCGGTACGACCCGCGCTCCCCCTCGCGCCCCGAGGGCGAGCGGGTGTTGCGCGGACACTACCGCTACCAGATCCAGGGGCCCGACGCGCCAAAGATCTTCGAGAAGATGAACGGCGGCCCGATCCCCGACATCACGTTCTTCCATGTGGACTGGATCAACGTCGGCTCGAAGAAGGTGCAGGCGCTGCGGCACGGCATGTCGGGCGCGCCGGGCCTCGAGATCTGGGGGCCTTATGCCGACAAGCACTACGTCCACGCGACGATCATGCAGGCGGCGCGCGATGCCGGTGTGCGGCTGGTTCAGTGCGGGAGCCGCGCCTATTCCACCAACACGCTCGAGTCGGGCTGGATCCCCTCGCCCCTGCCGGGCATCTACACAGGCGACGGAATGCTGGCGGACTACCGCGACTGGCTGGGGGCCGACATGTACGAGGCCGCGGGAGCAATCGGCGGTTCGTACGTGTCGGACACCATCGAGGACTACTACGTCAACCCGTTCGAACTGGGCTACGGCTTCTACATCGGCTGGAAGAAGGACGACTTCATCGGAAAGGCCGCACTTGCCGCGATGAAGGATGCACCGACGAACCGCAAGAAGGTGACCTTCGAGTGGAACCGCGAGGACGTTCTCAAGGTCATCGCCTCGGCCTTCGAGGAGGGCACACCCTTCAAGTGGATTGACTTCCCGCAGCCCAACTACGCGTCATCCAGCGCCGACATGGTACTGCGCGACGGCGCGATGGTCGGCATGAGCATGTTCAACGGGTATTCGTGGAACGAACGCTGCGTCCTCAGCCTGGGCGTGGTGGCGCAGGACGTGCAGGTCGGCGACGTGCTGACGCTCAAGTGGGGCGAGCCGGAGACAACCGGAAAGACCTCGACCGAACCGCACCGCCAGACCGAGATCCGGGTGCGGGTGGCACCCACGCCCTACGCCAGGCAGGCCCGCGAGAGCTATGCCGACAGCTGGCGGACCAAGGCGGCGTTCTAGCGGTCCGAAGCGGCTCCTGCCGGCGGCGCCGAAGGGGCCCGCCGCAACTACCTCGGGCCGGCGCGCGCCGGCTCCATATGCCGAAGCTGGCCTTGTGGCCCGGACTCGAGCACCGTTGATCGGTTGGTCGGCGCCGACCGCGGGTGCGTCACGAAAGTTTCAGAAAACCGATACAATCGCGTGATCCCCCGCCTGTAGCCCCGGTCGCGGGACTTGGGGTCGGGGGTGACATGCTGCTGTCCGTCGAGAACGTGACGAAGATCTTCGGCACGAACAAGGCCGTGGACAACGCGACCTTTACGGTGGATCGGCCGTGTTTCATCGGGATCATCGGCCGCTCCGGCGCGGGCAAGTCGACGTTCCTGCGCATGATGAACCGTCTGACCGACGCCTCGGCGGGGCGGATACTCTTCGAGGGCCGCGACGTCCTCGCGCTAAAGGGCGCAGAGGCGCGGGCGTGGCAGTCGGACTGCGCGATGATCTTCCAGCAGTTCAACCTGGTGCCACGGATGGACGTGGTGTCGAACGTGTTGCACGGGCTTCTGAACAAGCGTGGGATGATGACGACCCTCCTCCAGCTCTGGGCAAAGGAGGACATCTGGCGGGCGATCGAGATCCTCGAACGGTTGGGCATTGCCGAGCAGGCTCCCAAGCGCGCCGAGGCGCTGTCGGGTGGCCAGCAGCAGCGCGTGGCGATTGCGCGCGCCTTGATGCAGGACCCCAAGGTGATCCTCGCCGACGAGCCAATCGCCTCGCTCGACCCGATGAACGCGCAGATCGTGATGGATACGCTGCGGCGCATCCACGAAGAGGACGGCCGCACCGTCGTGGCCAACCTCCACACCCTCGACACCGCGCGGCGCTACTGCGACCGGGTGATCGGGATGCGGGCCGGGCGGATCGTGTTCGACGGGCTGCCGTCGCAGCTCACGACCGGGGCGGCGCGCGACATCTATGGCGCCGATGCCTCGTTCAGCGAAAGCGCCACCTCGACCTCGATCGAGGCGCTGGAAAGCACTGAGCAACAGGAGCTTCACGCCGCCGCCGTGCGCGCGTGAGCATCGCAATTCCCGACCTTCCGCAGGGGGCGGGGGCGGGCTTTCAACGGAGACTACAGATGAAGAAGATGCTTGCCATCCTCGCCGCCACCAGCGCGCTTGCCGCCCCGGTCGCCGCGCAGGAGATCACCGAGTTCCGCATCGGCCTTCTGGGCGGCGAGAACGTGCAGGACCGTCTTGCCTCGAACGAGTGCTTCCGCGCCAAGACGGAGGAACTCCTGGGCGTCAAGACCACGCTCTTCGCGCCGGCCGACTACAACGGCGTGATCCAGGGCCTCCTGGGCGGCACGCTCGACATGGCCTGGCTCGGCGCGTCGGCCTATGCCGCCGTATACCTGGCGGATGCCGAAGCGGTCGAGCCGGTGCTGGTGAAGACCAACCTCGACGGCTCCTACACCTACCACTCGATCGGCTTTGCGCGGGTGGACTCGGGTATCACCTCGCTTGACGACATGAAGGGCAAGACCTTTGCCTTCGCCGATCCGAACTCGACCTCGGGCTACCTCGTTCCTCTTGTGGAGCTGCCCAAGCAGGGCTTCCCGATGGAGCCGGGCGCATTTTTCTTGGACGTCAAGTTCTCGGGCGGTCATGAGCAGTCGATCATCGGCGTCGCGAACGGCGAGTTCGACGCGGCCGTGACCTGGGCGGATGGCCTCGGAGAGTGGGCTGACGGCTACAACTCCGGCGCGCTTCGCCGTGCCTCCGACGCAGGCCTCGTCGACATGAACGACATCGTCGAGATCTGGAAGTCCTCGCCGATCCCGGAAGGCCCGATCGTGCTGCGCAAGGCGCTGCCCGACGACGTGAAGGCGAAGATGGTCGAAGTGACCGCCAGCCTGCACGAGACGGATGCCGAGTGCGCCTACGGCGTCGCGGCGGGCGAGACCGCCGGCTTCACGCCGGTGACGCACGCCGAGTACGAGACGATCATCGAGATCCGCAAGGCGCAGGGCAACTGAGACTGACACCCATCGACGGGTCCCGCCACGCGCGGGGCCCGTTTCACTTCGTGCGGGGGCGTGGATGACAGACATCGCGGGAGGATCGGCGGCGACGGGGACCATTCGCGCCGACTACATGGCGCTGACCCGGCGGCGGCGGATGTATACCGGCCTCCTGGTCGTGTTTCTGGTCGCGGCTTTCGTGACCGGCTTCGGCATCACCGAAGAACGCAACGCCGGCAAGTTCATTGAAGGGCTGCCGGCTATCCTCGACTTCCCGATCGCGATGATCGGCGAGGCGATCGAGAAGGCGCACAACCTGCCGCGCTTCTTCATGGGCGCGATACCTTCGCTGATCGAGACGGTCAACATCGCCGCTGTCTCGACTCTGGTCGGGTGCCTCGCGGGGACCCTGCTCGCGCTTCTCTCGACCCGTGGGCTGGCGAAATGGCCCCGCCTGATCCCGCTGTTCCGGCGGTTGTCCGACATCTTCCGCGCGATCCCCGAGATCGTGATCGCGCTCGTGCTGATCTTCATTCTCGGCGGCGGGCCGGTGCCCGCGATGATCGCCATCGCGATCCATACCGCAGGCGCCATGGGCAAGCTGTTCTCCGAGGTGAACGAGAACGTGGATCTCAAGCCGGTTGATGGCCTCGCCTCTGTCGGGGCGACGTGGCTCCAGAGGATGTGGATCGGCGTGATGCCGCAGGTTGCGCCGAACTACCTGAGCTACGGGCTGATGCGGTTCGAGATCAACATCCGCGCCTCGGCGATCCTGGGGTTCGTGGGGGCCGGCGGGATCGGCTATGAGTTGAAGAACGCCATGACCTTCGGGCAGGGCCGCTTCGACGAGGCGGCGGCGATCTTCCTGCTTCTGTTCGTGACCATCGTCGTGGTGGACCAGCTGTCGAGCGTGCTTCGCGACAGGCTGACCCACGGCGCGCAGTGAGGGAGGCGGGGATGACCGCGGCGGACACCACCCCCGAGGCGCTCGTGCTGCGCGAGCGCGTGGACGCGCTTTTCCTGCGCAAGCGGCTGATGGCCTTCGGCGTGCCGGGGGTGATCCTGGCTTATCTTGTCTATGTCTTCTTCGCCTTCGACGTGCCGGGTCTCGCCGAACGGGCAAGGCTCGATAACGCCGCGATCCTCGTGAGCGACGCCGTCAGCTACAAGACCCACGTCACCCGCGACAACCGGTCTGGCGAGGTGCAGGTGTCGATAGAGGGGTCGCGTCGGCTGGTGCATTCCGAGGCGACCTTGCCCGGTTGGGTGCAAATGGGCGAAACCACGGTTGTGGATCTCGAGGGAGGTCACAAGGTGACCTTCGAGGGAGCGGCGCTGCACTACGATGTGCCGGACTACGGCCGGGTGACGGTGACACGCGGGGAAGCAGGGATCGCGCTGGAGACCCCCGGAGCTGCAGTGCCCGACTGGATCAGCGCCTCGGACTCCCGCGTGAACATCACCACCGATGCCGGCCGGATCAGCATTACGAACTCCCGCTCCGAAGTGATGCGGTACGAATGGGGCTGGGAGGCATTCTTCTTCACCCCATCCAGTGCGTTCTACCCCATGACCTGGGGCGAAAGATTTGCGGCACTCGTTTCAGGCGAGCAGATCGAGGCCGGGCGGTCGAACATCGGTCTGATGTGGACTGACTTCTGGGGCAACGGGCTGTGGCGCCATGGCGAGGTGGCCTGGGCGCTGTTCGAGACGATCCTGATGGCGTTCCTCGGGACATTGGGGGCTGCGGTGATCGCGCTGCCGCTGGCCTTCCTTGCGGCCCGCAACTTTGCGCCGAGCGTGCCTGCACGCTTCGGGGTGCGGCGCATCTTCGACTTCGTGCGTGGGGTGGATGCGCTGATCTGGACCATCGTGCTGAGCCGCGCCTTTGGGCCGGGCCCGATGACCGGGGCGCTGGCGATCATGGTGACGGACTCCGGTTCGTTCGGGAAGCTGTTCTCGGAGGCGCTGGAGAACGTCGATGGCAAGCAGATCGAGGGTGTCCAGTCGACGGGTGCGCGGCCGATACAGCGGTATCGCTTTGGGGTCATCCCGCAGGTGGCGCCGGTACTCCTGAGCCAGGTTCTCTACTTCCTCGAGTCGAACACCCGCTCCGCCACGATCATTGGCGCCATCGTGGGCGGCGGCATCGGGTTGATGCTGACGCAGGCGATCCAGACGACGTCGAACTGGGAGCAGGTGACTTACTACATCATCCTGATCGTGCTGATGGTCATCCTGATGGACTGGTTCTCGGGCTGGCTCCGGGGGCGGCTGGTCAAGGGGAAGTAGGCCGGAAGATGCGGCCGATGAAGTTCAGAAGGACCTGCGCGGCAAGGATCGCCGTAGTCCCGGTGTGGTCATAGTCTGGCGCAACCTCGACGAGGTCTATGCCCACTACCTTGCCCCGGCGGGTGAGCCCGTCGAGCAGTTCGAGCACCTCGTAGTAGAGGAAGCCGCCGTGGCTGGGCGTTCCGGTGCCCGGCGCGATCGAAGGATCGAAGCCGTCGATGTCGATGGTGACGTAGTAGTTCGCGCCCTCGGGGACGCGCGCCAGCGTCGCCTCGACCCCGAGCTTGCGGATCTGGCGCACCGAGAGGATGTCGGAGCCCATCGCGCGGGCGGCCTCGTAGCCCTCCTTCGCGGTGGATGACACGTTGCGGATGCCGAACTGGCTGAGGCCGGTGATCCAGGGCTTCTCGGCGGCCCGCCGCATCGGATTTCCGTGCCCGTAGCGGACACCGTGGCGTTCGTCGACGAAGTCGAGATGCGCGTCGATCTGGACGATATGGATCGGGCCGCGGCCCTCGAAGGCGTTGATGCAGGGAATGTTGATCGAGTGATCGCCTCCCAGCACCACTGGCAGCGCGCCGGCCTTCAGGATCGCGCGCACCCCGGCCTCGATGTTGGCGTGGCTGTTCACCGTATCGGTGTGAACGATGTCGGCATCGCCCAGATCAACGATGCGGACGCCTTCGAGATAGGTCGTGTCGTCCTCATGGTCGTAGGCGCCGGCATGGCCGAACGAGAAGAGCGTCGAGGCCTCGCGGATCGCGCGCGGCCCGAAGCGGGCGCCCGCGCGCCATTGGGTGCCGAAGTCATAGGGTGCCCCAAGGATCGCCACGTCGGCGTCTATCGCCGACCAGTCGGGCTGGTAAGGTGACTTGCCGAAGGTCGAGATACCGACGAACGGCAGGTTGAGCCGTCCGCTTTCGTAGCCGTGGGCCATGTCAGGTCTCCGGTCCGGGGTAGGGGAGCGTTTCGACGCGCAGCCGGTCGCGGTGGGTGGCAGCATGGGCGGCGATGTCTTCCAGCGGCGCGAACCAGGCGTCGCCGGTGGCGAGGGTCCGTTCGAGCCAGGCCTCGAACTGCGCCCAGCGGGCGAGGCGGCCAGTGAGAAACGGGTGCAGGACCGGCATCCAGAAGCCGCCCACCGCACGCGCGGCGTCATATTCCTCGAAGAAGGCGCGCAGGCCGTCGGAAGGGGCACGCACCGGCATCAGGTAGCCGATCTCCTCGAAATGCGCGAAGGGGGGCCAGTCGTCGCAGCCCCAGTGCGGCGGGATCTCGATGAGGTCACCTGCGGGCGTGTGCATCAGGTAGGGCAGGTCGTCGGCCATGAGGGAGGTATCGTAGAGGAATCCTTCCGCGATCAGACGGTCGATGATCGCGGGGGTGATGTTGTAGACCGGCGCGCGGTAGCCGCGCGGTTTCCGGCCTGTCAGGCGAATATGAACGTCCATCGCGCGGCCGAACAACTCGGCCTCGCGGTCGTCGGAATGGCCCATCGGGTCCTCGTGGCGCCAGGAATGG
>CAZOHN010000030.1:15556-26655 GCA_964579325.1 uncultured Rhodobacterales bacterium | reverse complement strand
GCTATTCTGGGTCAGAACCCCAAGTGTCGGGTTTTGATGGTAGCGGAGGGGCGCTTCGGACGCAGACCACACGGTCCGGAAATCCGCTACACCCTCCGATCCTGTGCCTGAGGCGCCGCCCTCGCAGTCCCAGCGCCAGCAGTGCACGAAAGCGCTGGTTGAAACGGTCTGCCAGATGGTCCATATCTTCTGGGAGCATCCGGAGCGCGCCATGCAGATCCCGATCACCGAGGCCAGGCGCGCTGATCGACGAAGTCACGGCAGGTCGCCGGTCCGAGACCGAGGCCGATCTCCAGGAGACGATCAAAGGCGACGCGCGTGTGGCGTCGTCGGTTCCAGCGGAAGACGAATTCGTCGAGACAGCGCTGGACATGGGCCTTGCGCAGTCCGTGAAAGACGCCCTTGGCCCATCGCTTGAGGTTCGAGAAGACCCGGTGGACCCATTTCAACAGCTCATGAGCCTTCTGCCCCTCGACCACGCGCACCTCGTGTGGGTTGGCCGGCGGGTTCTCGTAGCCCAGCCAACCGTCGGTGATCACCCGGGCCCCCGGGGTGACCACCTTCCCGATGAACCCGTGCAGCGTCTTGGAGGACCCGTCAGGAATGTGGGCCAGACGGATGCGGCGCGGCTGGCCGTCTTCGGACAGCTCGACCGCGCCCACGATGAAGATCTTGCCGACCTGGGAGCGCCCGCCTTTCTTCTGCTCGACGGGGTCGTGCTTCGAGCGGAAAGGCATCTCGGTCTCATCGATCTCGACGAGGGTTTGCAGCAGGCTTCGTTCGGGATCGACCATGGCGCGCCGGAGCTTCTGGAGCAGCAGCCATGCAGTCTTGTAGCTGCCGATGCCCAGCTGGCCCTGCAACTGAAGGGCCGAGATGCCGTTGGAATGGGTGGCGACGATGTGGGCGGCGAGGAACCACGTCTTGAGCGGCAGGTGGCTGCGATGCATGACGGTCCCCGCGGTCACCGAGGTCTGCCGCCGACACCCTGCGCATTCCCATGTTGGCCGTTCGCGGTCCAGCGCCCAGGCCTTTCGGCTGCCGCAGGCCGGACAGACGAAGCCGTCGGGCCAGCGCTTCTGGACGAGGTGTTGCGCGCAGGCGGCGTCGTCGGGAAACCGCGCCTCGAACTCCTGGCGCGACATCGGACGATCTGATGACCAGCGTGCGGGCATGATGGAACAATACGGGAACATCGGGCCCAGCACAACCCTCAACCACTACATCTTGGGCGCCCGGGCTCAAGGGGATAAGCCTTTTGGCATATCTATGCCGTAAGGGAGCGGTTGCTTAATCAGAGCCACTGAAGAGCCACATGGAACTCCGATCCGCATTCGTCATGATCGAACTGCCAAGCTCCTCAAGCCGATGTCCGCGCCACACGGTTAGGATTGGTGGAGGACGTAGCCCAGACGGTGCACCGTCACGATCTGCGCGACTTCCTTCGGGATCTTCTTGCGCAGGCGGGCGATCAGGACATCCGCCGTACGGTCGCCGGGGCTCCAGTCGCGACCGCAGGCTGCCACCGTGAGGGCGTCGCGGCTGAGCACTTCGCCCGGCCGCTCCAGCAACAGGCACAGCAACCGCGTCTCGGCCGGCGGGAGGAAGCTCACCTCTCCGTCGATGCGGAGGCGTCTGGACCCGGGCGTGAAGGCAAGCCGGCCGTAGACCATCGTCTCGTGGCGGCGACGCTCGCGCGCGCTGCGCTCGCGCTCCAGAAGCGACTGGATGCGGCTGGACAACTCCGCGGGATTGAACGGCTTCGAGAGATAGTCATGCGCCCCGAGCCCCAGGCCGAGCTGGCGGTCGTTCGGGCAACCCAGTTCGGACAGCACGATGATGGGGCAGGTCTCGCGCCGACGAATACTCTCGATCAGCAGCAGCCCGTCGGTGTCCGGAAGTCGCCGATCGAGCAGGATGAGGTCGAACGAACGCCGCCCGAGGAGGGCAGCGACCGCCCGGGCCGAGCGCGCCTCATGATGCGTTGCCCCGGCGAGGCGCACCACCTCTGCAAGCACGACCTGCAGGACCGGGTCGTCATCGATGCACAGGACATCGCCGATGGACGGGCGCGGCGGCGCAAGTCCCCTGGCGCTCTCCCGCGTCATCCTGCCACCGGGACAGGACAGAGCCGGCGCCATGACGGCAACGCCTCGAGGGGACGGTCGAGCAGCTCGAGTAGCTCCGCGGTGTCGTCGGGGCCGCTCCGGCACCGTCGATCAAGCTCGCGCAGCGCGGCCTCGCACTCCGACAGACCCAGTTGCGCCGTTGTGCCGGCAAGGCGGTGCGCGACCTCCGCCAGCCCGTCGGCAGGCAGGCCCTGACGAACGGCGCCAAGCTGGACGCGAAACATGGACCACTGCTGGCGGAACAGTTCCAGCATGGTTGCGACCGTTGCATCGGAGAGCCCGACGAGGCCGTCTGGAAGGCGTGCGGCATCAGGCGCGTCAACGGCCGCCGTCCCGCGGTCGCAGCCCTGCAGCGCGCGGGCGAGCGCGGCCCGGTCGGCCGGCTTGACGAGCACGCTGTCGAAGCCGGCACACAGCTCTTCGGAGGTCTTGAGCACCTCGGCATTGGCGGTGAGGGCGACCGCCCGCGGCGACCGGCGGCGTCGCGTGGCGCCGAGCGTCGCGAGCAGGTCCGGACCGGTGCCGTCGGGCAGGAAGTAGTCGATGACAACGGCATCGTAGGCGTTGCGCGCGAGGGCGGAACGCGCCTCCTGCAGGGTTGCGGCGCGGTCCACGGCAAGGCCGATCTGCGCGAGCTGGTGTTCGGTCACGAGGGCCCCGACCGGATCGTCGTCGACGAGCAGACAGCGCCCGGCAATCGGTCCGTCGCGCCGTTCCGACACCGCCGAGCGGCCGGTGTCCGCAACGAACTCCACCGGCACCTCGAACCAGAGCTGCGCGCCCGTTTCCGTATTGCGATAGCCGATCTGCCCCGCCATCGCGCCCACCAGATACCGCGAGATCGCGAGGCCCAGCCCGGCCCCGCCGGTGGTCGTGTGGCGGGCGTGGATCTTGTCGAACGGGCGCGACAATGCCTGCGCCGCCTCGGCGGGCAGACCCGGGCCGTGATCGCACACCGCGAAGCGCAGCCGACATGTGGCCGGATCGCCCGTCCCCCGCGTGACGGCCAGCCGCACGCCCGTGCCATCGTCGTATCGGATCGCGTTGGACAGCAAATTGGTGATCACCTGGCGGGTCATTGCCCAGTCGATGCGGACCCGTTCGGGCAGGTCCGGCGCCAGATCGAGCGTCACGTCCGGCCTCTGCGTGCCCAGACCCACGGTGGCCATGGCGCAAACCGCCTCCAGCGCCGGGCGCATGTCCGTATCCGACGGTCGCGGTGTCGGCCGGCCGTGTTCCATCTTGGAATAGTCTAGCACATTGTTGAGCGTCAGCAGCAGCGACTGCCCGGCGCTCTGCACAACGTCGAGATAGCGCTCGCGCACCGCGCCATCCGACGTGCTGAACAGTTCCGCGGCACCGAGAACGCTGTGCAGCGGCGTCCGGATCTCGTGGCTCATCGTCGCGAGGAAGCGCGACATCTGCCGCTCGGCGCGCTGTGCGTGTTCGGTGGCGTGGCGATGGGCGGTCACATCATAGAGTTGCAGCAGATGGCCCAGCGAGGTGTTGCCGACAGCGTCGTGCAGCGGCAGCCGCCGCATGTCGTAACAGTGCCGCCCCGTCACGGTCTCGATCCAGACCGCAGACGCGGTCTCCAGATCCAAGTCGATGACATCGCGCAGGTTGCGTTCGAGTCGGGCCGTGAGCGCGGCATGTCCGTGCCGGTAGAGGCTGTCGCCCGCCTCGCCCTCGCCAATGAACAGGTCGATGGCGGCCTTGTTGGCATGGATCAGGCGGTGGTCCTTGTCGAAGACGAAGGCGGGATGTCGCAGGCTCTCGAAGATGGCGACGTAGCGGTCCTTGATCAGACTCTGCGAGCGCGCGCGGGCCTGCAGATCCCGCAGGCGCTGGTCGTCGTCGCCGGCGGTCCAGTCGGCGGTGATGCTGAGCTCGGCGCAATCGAAGAAGTCGAGCGCGAGCGGCAACGCATGCTCGCGCATTCCGGCGGGCAGATCGAGTTCCGCAAGCGCGTCGAGATAGATCCGGCGGAAGTGCTTGAACAAGCCGACATACAGCTCGAGCGTGATGCCGACCGTGCGATGCATGCGGGCGATGCCGCGCATGCGCGCGAAGCGCGGATCGCTGCGATAGTCCACATCCGCGTGGGGGCCGCCCGGCCCCGGCTGCGCCTCGGACAGGAACCGTCCGAGAGCCTCCGTTAAGCTGCGTATCGCCTCGGTCCAGGCGGCGCGGATGGTCGTGGTGTAGGGGGCATAGCCGTTGGTCTTGGCAATCTCGATGGCGCGATCGACCAGCGCCCCCTCCATCGCCCCCAGTTGCGCCACGGCGCGGGTGATCCCGGCGCGTGCGGCACGATTCTGCGGTGTCTTGCCCCGCCGTCCCCCCAACGCCCCTGCACGCTCGCGCGACGTGCCCATGTCGAGCCCTCCCTGTCGCTGCTGGCTGGTTCATACAAGCAGCAAAACGCCTCGATGAGAAGCCGCCGGCCGTTTTGTTTACAAGTCGTTCACAACTCCGCACAACTTCGCAGCCTCTGGCTGCCGACGCTCCGATAGAATGAGTCTCGGACGCATGGTGCGGAGTGGAGGTCTCCGAACGATGCTCGGAGAGGGAGGACAGCGATGTTGCGGATGAAGCGCCGGGAGTTCCTGGCGACCAGTTCGCTGGTCGGCGCGGGCATATTGGCCGCGGATCGGGCTTGGGCGCTGAACCGGCTGGAGCCGATCGCGGACACCCTGGCGGAGGAGTATCCCTATCGCGACTGGGAGGACCTCTATCGGCGCGAATTCAGCTGGGACCGGATCGGCAAGGCCGCGCACTGCATCAACTGCGTCGGGAACTGCGCCTTCGATGTCTATGTGAAGGACGGCATAGTCATCCGCGAGGAACAGTTGGCGCAGTATCCGCAGATCAATCCGAACGTGCCCGACGCCAACCCGCGCGGATGCCAGAAGGGGGCGATCCACTCCTCCGCGATGTATGACGGGGACCGGCTGCGCTATCCGCTCAAGCGTGTCGGTGCGCGCGGCGAGGGCAAGTGGCAGCGCGTCTCGTGGGACGAGATCACCACCGAGATCGCCGACAAGATCATCGACATCTTCGTCGAGCACGGCCCCGGCAAGCTGATGACTCACACCGGCTCGGGCAATCTCTCGATGGTGCGGTTCGCCGCCCCCTACCGGTTCGCGTCGCTCGTCGGCGGCGTGCAGCTCGACATCTTCACCGATGTCGGCGACCTGAACACCGGGGCGCATCTCGCCTACGGCAATCCGCTGGAGAACTTCACCTCGGATGCCTGGTTCGATGCCGACTACATCATGCTCACGCTGTTCAACCCGAACGCCACCCGCATCCCTGATGCCCATTACCTCTGGGAGGCGAAGTGGAACGGCGCGCGAGTGGTGTCAGTGGCGCCGGACTACAACCCCTCCTCGATCCATGCCGACATCTGGCTCCCCATCGTGCCCGGGACCGACCCGTTCCTGGCGATGTCCTTCGTGCAGGTCATCATCGAGGAAGAGCTCTACAAGCCCGACTTCATGAAAGAGCAGACTGACCTGCCCGCGCTGGTGCGGCTCGATACCGGCCGGCTCCTGCGCGAGTCCGACATCGTCGAGGGGGGCTCGGAGGAGGTGTTCTACCACTGGGACCTTAACGCGGACGCGCCGGTGGCGATGAAGGGCTCGATGGGGTCCGAGGAAAAGACGCTGATGCTCGACGGTGTCGATCCGGCGCTGGAGGGCAGCTTCGAGGTCGAGGGCATCGCCGTCACCACCGTGTTCGAGAAGGTCAAGGCCGAGGCGGCGAAATACCCGCCGGAGGCGACGGCCGACATCACCAATGTCGCCGCCGCCACCGTTCGGCAGGAGGCGCGCGCCTTCGCCCGGGCGCGCAAGGCCATCCTGATGCAGGGCTTCAACATCGGCCGCTATTCTAACGGCATCTACACCGGCTGGGCGCAGGCGCTGATGCTGGGTCTGACCGGTCATGCCGGCAAGACCGGCGGCATCGACACATCCTGGACCGACTGGAGCCAGCCGAAGTGGCTGGAGCTGGCGCTGTTCGGCTTCCAGAAGTTCCCACGGCTGGAGCCCGGGGGCCTCGGCGAATTCCAGCGCGGCCATATGCTGGAGCATGCCCGAGAGTATTTCGACAGCGACCGGCTGAAGGAACGGGTTGGTTTCACCATCGACGAAATGGCGGAAATGATCGACGAAAGCATATCGCAGGGCTGGATGCCCTATCACGGGGACATGAAGGGCCTGATCTCGATCGCCGACAACAAGTTCCGCCGCAACAAGTTCGCAACGAAGTACCGGGAGCGGATCCTCGAGGAAGTGTCGGAGCTGTTTGTCAACATCAACGTGCGGATGGACTCCACGGCGCAATGGGCCGATTACCTACTGCCCGCGGCAAGCCATTACGAGGCCTGGGATCTGCGCAGCACCGGCTATCACCGCTTCGTCAACGTGTTTTCCCGCCCCGTGGACCCCATCGGCGAGGCGAAGCCCGACTGGGACATCATGGAAATCCTGACGCGCAAGATCCAGGAGCGCGCCATCGCCCAGGGGGTCGGCAGCATTCAGGACGGCGACGTCACCCGCGACCTCCACACCATCCATGACGACTACACCATGAACGGCGCCCTGATGACCGACTACGACGCCACGAAGTGGCTGGTCGACAACGGCCCCGAATTCGGTGGCGCAACGCTCGAGGAGGGGGCCGAGCGCGGCTTCTTCGTGATGAACGAGACCGCGGGCATCTATGGCGATCTGCCCCCCGACGAGCCCTACAACCCGTTCGTCTCGCAGACAGAGCGGAAGATCCCCTATGAAACGCTCACTGGCCGGATGACCTTCTTCTGCGACCATCCGACCTTCGAGCGCCTCGGCGCCATCGTCCCGACCGCGCGCCACCATGCCGGGACCGGGGCGTCGAACTATCCGCTGGCGTTCTACTCGCCGCACACCCGCTGGGGAATCCACACCAACTGGCGTTCGAACAAGTACATGATGCGGCTTCAGCGCGGTGAACCGAACATCTACATCAATCCGACGCTGGCCGCCGCCAAGGGCATCACCGACGGATCCAAGGTGCGGGTGTTCAACAGCGCGGGCGAGTTCTTCGCCCAGGCCAAGTTCTATCCGTCGATCCCCGAGACGGCGATCATGATGGAGCACGCCTGGGAGAACCACCAGCACGAGCAGTTCAAGCACATGAACGACACCATGGCCACGCTGATCCAGCCGCTGGAGCTGGCCGGCGGCTGGGGGCACCTCGGCTTCAAACTGTTCAAATGGAACGCCAACCAGCTGGCGCACGAAAGCAGCGTGGACGTGGAACCGGCCTGAGGCCGCGCCGCAGACCAAAGGGACGCCCGGGAGGACAGCATATGGCCGTCAAGCGCCAGATCAGCATGGTGATGGATCTCAACAAGTGCATTGGGTGTCACACCTGCACCTCCGCCTGCAAACTGCAATGGACCAACCGCAACGGCCGCGAATACATGTACTGGAACAACGTCGAGACCATGCCGGGCTCGGGATATCCCCGCAATTATCAGCAGTCGGGTGGCGGCTTCGACGGCGACGGTGCGCTGAAATTAGGGGTCGAGCCTGCAGCCGAGGATTACGGCATCCCCTGGGAATACAATTACGAAGAGGCGCTGATGACGGGCACCGACCCGTGGCTGCGCCCGAACGTCAAGCCGACCTGGGGCGCCAACTGGGACGAGGACGAGGGGGAGGGCGAGTATCCCAACACCTACTATTTCTACCTCCCCCGCATCTGCAATCACTGCGAGAACCCGGCCTGCCTCGCAGCGTGTTCGCGCAATGCGATCTACAAGCGGCAGGAGGACGGTATCGTCCTGATCGATCAGGAACGTTGCCGCGGATATCGCTATTGCGTCGGCGCCTGCCCCTACAAGAAGGTCTATTTCAACGAGCAGATCTCGAAGTCGGAGAAATGCATCTTCTGCTATCCCCGAATCGAGAAGGGCCTGCCCACCGCCTGCGCCAAGCAGTGCGTCGGCCGTATCCGCTGGATCGGCTACCGGGACGACACCGAAGGGCCGATCCACAAGCTCGTGGACGAGTGGAGAGTGGCGTTGCCGTTGCATCCTGAATGGGGCACCAACCCGCAGGTGTTCTATGTGCCTCCCCTGTCTCCGCCGAAGTACGGCGCCGACGGCACCCCCACGGGCGAGTCCCGCGTGCCCTTGGAATATCTCGAGAGCCTGTTCGGCGACGGTGTGGCCGCCGCATTGGCGACGCTGCAGGCCGAGCGGCAGAAGAAGGCCGAAGGTGGCGCCAGCGAGTTGATGGACACGCTCATCGGCTATCGCCACGCCGAGATGTTCAAGTTGAGCTGATGTCGGTCGCCGCCCCCCCCCGCCCTCCGGTCTCCGATGCCGCCGAGCGCGCCCGCGCTCGTGAGACGCTCTGGCGGCTGGCTGCGCTGGCGCTGGCCCACCCTACGCCCGAAGTTCGCGATGCGATCGCGGAGGGCGCCTTCCACGAGGCCTTCGCCACAGTCTGGGGGGCGGTGACCGGGCGCGCCTGGCCCCGCCCCGCACCGCCGGCGGAGTTCGCCGGCTTCGAGGCGGGCTACATCGCCGCCTTCCTGCACGGCCGCAACGGCAAGCCGGTGGCCGCGTTGCTGGCGGGCGATCACGAAGAGCTGCTCAGGGGCCTGTCCCGCCCGGTCTTCATGCTCAACGTCGCCGGGTTCTATGGCCATTTCGGGCTGAAGTCCGCCGTCGCCGACGAGGGACGCGCCGACGAGCCCGACCACCTGTCGGCGATGTCGGAATTCCTCGCGGTGCTCTGCCATCTCGAGGCCGGCGCCCTGGCGCACGGGCGCGATGCCGCGCCCGCCCGGCGCGCACAGCGGGATTTCCTGGCACGCTATGCCGCGCCGACGCTGGACTGTGTCGCCGGCAAGCTGCGCCGCCAGCCCGTTGCGGATCTGGACCCCACCGTCGCGCAACTGTTGCAGGCGCTGGCGGCATGGGCGCCCGGGCAGGTGGCCGAAATGGAGGCCCGGGTCGGCCCCTACCGCGATCCCGACACGCCGCCGCCGGTGGCTGCTGCACCGACATCGCAGAATCTCTGGGGATGAGGAGACCAATGATGCGAAAGCTGAGCGCCGCCCTCGGGGTCCTCGCCGCCCTCGCGCTGCCCGTGGCGGCCGAGCCCATCGTCGAAGCAAACACTGTTCGACTCGAACCCGGCGACATGGTGCAGGTCTCGCGGATCCCGGACGGGATATTCCTGCGCAGCCCCAACGACCCCGACGACGCGATCTGGCAGCGGTTGCCCGAGTATCGCGTCCACGTCCTGCCCGCGCCTGCGGTGCACCAGTCCGTCGCGCTGCGCGTGGATTACGACAGCCCCGGCAACATCGTCTATCTGAACCTCGCGCGCACCTCCGACCGGCTCTATATCCGCATGCGCTGGCGCGACGACACCAGGGACGCGGCGACGACCATGAACGGCTTCGCCGACGCAGCCGCGGTGCAGTTCTCGCTCGGCGACGACAGCACGTCCTATCTGATGGGGACGGGCCCGAGCGAGGCGGTGAACATCTGGTACTGGCGCGGCGATGGCAGCCCGGTGCAGAACCTTGCCGCGGGCGGCTATGGCAGCACCACGATCCTGCCGCAGCAATCGGTGACCGGCGACGGGCAGTATCTGGAGGACCTGGGCGCGCCGAACCAGTGGGCCGTGGTGATGTCGCGCCCGCTGGGCGTCGCGGGCGATTACGAGGTGTCCTTCCGCCGCCAGCAGGTGCCGATGGCCTTCGCCCTCTGGCAGGGCAGCCTGCAGCAACGCGACGGCTTCAAGTATGTCTCCGACGGCTGGATCCTGCTCGACATGGGCGAGGGCTGAGCGGATGCAGTTCGGTGAGAAGCTCGCCAAGCTCGACTGCGCCCTCGGCCACGCCTGCCAGTTCTGCCCGCAGGAAGCGACCTGCGGGCTGGACAAGCCCCACCACAACCGCCGCCTGATCGAGGCGCGGCTGGAGGAGATCGACCAGATCGTGCTGGTGCTCGCCAACAAGGGCGGGGTCGGCAAGTCCACCGTCGCGGCGAACCTTGCCGCCGGCCTCGCCACGCGCGGCTTCCGCGTGGGCATGGCCGACGCCGACATCCACGGGCCGAACCAGAGCCGCTTCTTCGGTTTCGCCGGACAGCACACGCGAACTACGCATCTTGGCCTCCGGACGCTGGACTTCACCGCCCCCTCGATCGCCCATCCGCTGCGCGTCGGCTCGCTGGCCTTCCTGCTCTCCGAGGATACCGTGCCGATCGTCTGGCGCGACGCCTGGAAGCATGATTTCATCCATCACCTGATCGGCAGCTACAACTGGGGGCCGCTGGATTTCCTGATAGTGGACATGCCCCCGGGCACCGGCAACGAACTGATCACGCTGTGCGACATGCTCGAGGGCGCGAATGTCTCCTCGGTGCTGGTGACGACGCCGCAGGCGGTGGCGCAGATGGACAGCCTGAAGGCCGCCCGCTTCTGCCGCGAGCGCGGTCTGCCGGTGATCGGCGCCGTCGAGAACATGGCCGGCGTCGTCTGTCCCCATTGCGCGGGCGAGTTCCACGTCTTCCCCGATGCCGGCCTCGGCGAGGCCCTGGCCGGGATGGACATCGCGCGGGTTGCGCAGATCCCGCTGGCGCCCATCCTTGCCGCCGCCTCCGACGCGGGTGCGCCGGTGGTGACGGCGTCGCCGGACTGCGCCGCCGCCCAGGCCTTCGAACCGCTGGTCGAGGCCGTCGCGGCGCTGGGCCGGGCAGAGTTCGACGGCGCGGTGGCCCGCACCCTGGAGGATGTGTTCGCGCAGAACCTCGCCGACGGGCAGATGCAGGCGTCGCTGGCGGCCCTGCCGGAGGAGGTGCGCAGCCGGCTGGAAACCGAGATCGGCGGGCTGCTGGGCAGCGAGGCCACGCGCCTGCAGGAGGCGGCGCAGCGTCGGGGCGGCCGATGACCGCGCCCG
>CAZOHN010000030.1:0-15546 GCA_964579325.1 uncultured Rhodobacterales bacterium | reverse complement strand
GGTTCTCACCGTACGGGTTCAGCACGCGGCCATGGTGGGCGTTCTCGCCGCTGGAGCCCAGCGCCCCCTCCTGCATGTTCGTCTTCCCGACGATGACCGCGCCCGCGGCCCTCAGCCGCCGCGCGCTGTTCCGCGGCCGCTTCGAGGGCGCGCCGGACCGCGACCGCTGGCAGCCCGTCGAGGGCCTTGCCGCCGGGGCGGGCGATGTCTTCTGGGGCGGCTGGGCCGATGACCTCGGCGTGTTCGTGGGGGGCGACGACGGGGTGATCTTCCATTTCGACGGTGCGCATTGGGAGCGTATGGAAACCCCCGTCCGCAGCCCGGTGCATGCGTTCTGGGGCACCGCGCGCGACGCGCTGTGGGCGGTCGGCTGGATGGGCGTGATCCTGCGCTTCGATGGCGGAGCCTGGCGGCATGTCCGGGGCGGCGTGGTCACCGACGCAGGTCGATATGCCGCCGTTCCCGAGAACCAGCCGCTCTTCGCCATCGACGGGCGCACGGACGGAACCGCCTGGGCTGTCGGCGACACCGGCACGATCCTTCGCTTCGCCGCGGGGGAATGGGCGCCCGACGCCTCCGGCACCCGCGCCCACCTGCGCGCCGTGCGCTGCCTTGCGGACGGTCGGGTCCTGGCGGCCGGCGCGGACGGAACCGTGCTGATCCGCGCTGTCGAGGGCGGCTGGACGCCTGTGCCCTGCCCGGTCGGCACCACCCTCACGGCGGCGCTGGAGCTGGATGCGGGCCGGGTGCTCCTGGCAGGCGGGCGCTATTTCGTCGGCGACAACGCCTTCCGGGGCGATCTGGTCCTGCTGGACGGTGGCGGGGTCCAGCCTCTCTTTGCCGGAGCGCGCTTTCGCCGCTTCCGCGACCTGGCCGCCACCCGCGCCGGGGTGCTCGTCGTCGGCGACGGCGGCGAGATGCACCTGTTCCGCGGTGACCGCCTGCAACGGATCGACAGCGGCACGTCACACGACTTGCAGGGTTTCGTGCCGCTGCCCGGCGGCGAGGCGCTGGCGGTGGGCGATTTCGGCACTGTCCTGCACGGCAGCCCCGCGGCCTTGACGGCCCTCGCCCCAGCGGTGTCGGCCGGCGTGGTGCCGGGGTCTTGGTCGGCCATGCCCAGCGGCACCGACCGCCAACTCTGGGGGATCTGGACAGACCCGCAGAGCGGCAGCGTCCATGCCTGCGGCGAGGCCGGGACGGTACTTTTGCTCGACCGGGGCCGGTGGGAGGCGCTACCGCCGGTCGGGGATCTGGGCCTGCATGCGCTCGCGCGGGGACCCGACGGGAGCCTGCTTGCCGCCGGCCAGCTTGGCGAGATCCACCGCTTCGACGGCACGCACTGGCACAGGGCGTTCGACTTGCTGATGGACATCACGATCCTCGCGCTATGGTCCGACGGGAACGGAACGCTGATCGCCGCAGGCGACGAGGGGCTGGTGCTGCGTCACGACCCCGAAGCCGACCGCTGGACCCGCGTGGCCTCCGGCACCCGCAGCGCTCTTTACGGGCTGTGGGGGCGCGACACCGAGCATATCCTTGCGGTCGGCGACTTCGGCCTCGTGCTGCGCTGGAACGGCAGCCGCTGGGACGAATTCTCCGCCGGCACCGAGCATTTCCTGTTCGACGTTTGGGGGCGGGGGCTGGACGACATTTTTGTCGTCGGCCTTTCCGGCACGATCGGCCATTTCGACGGCAACCGCTGGCGGATCACCCCGGCCCGTGCCCGCAACGACCTCCTGGCCCTTGCTGGCACGGCGCAACATGTCGTTGCGGTCGGTGCGGGCGGTGTGGCGATGCTGCACGACGGTCGGCACTGGTCGCCAGACCCGACCGGCGTTGAGGTCGGCCTGCGCGCCGTCACGGTCACGCTGGAGGGTATGGCGCTTGCGGCAGGCGACGGCGGCACGATCCTGCGTCGGGAGGCGTTTCTCCACGAGGGTGCCCCACTCGATTGATCTCCGAAATAAGCCGTACACCGGTCACGATACTGCAGCAGCCGAGAGGCACGAGTCTGCAACCTGCTTCAGGTCTGATCGCCGGATCGAAGGGCAGATTGCCGGCCAGCCCAAGGCTCTCCCGGGCATCACGGGAGCCGTCCCATCTGAATGACCGCAATCGCGGTCTTCTGCCATCTCCGTTTTGCGGCTTAGTCCTCCCGCCCGTTTCGTAGGCGACCGTCGCGGTGCCGCGACAGCCACCGACGGCTTTTGTCCAAGGCTAAGGGACGGCCCTTCTCGGGCCTTCGCCTGTCCCCCGTCTAAGGCCCGCACAACCCGCGCTGCACCAATGACGGTGGTGAGGCAAACTCGGCGCCGAAGCGGCGCACGTTCTACAGGAGCTTGAGGATCTCCGGGACCTCCCCATCATGTGTGCTTCGCTCACACAGGTAACGCACGGCATCGGCCTCAACCGTACATCTGTCGCGGCGGCCGTTCTTGATCGCTATTGATCAATCTTGGTCGATTCTTGACAAAGTGCAATGGAGTATCGTTGCTGAAGTCGTCGTGTTTGATCAAGAAATGTTAGGGGAGGATAGACATGATCAAGGATCGTAGGCACCAGCGCATCCTCGAGATTCTCGCTTCCGAAGGTTCGGTGGAGATCGCCGAGCTGTCGCGCATTATGCCAGAAGTCTCTCAGGTCACCTTGAGGCGCGACATCACGGAACTCGCCGAGGCCGGCGCCCTAAAGCGCACGCATGGAGGCGCCGTTCTTCCCGACAGGACCATTCTCAGGGCCCTGCCACCCGATCCCGCGCAAGACGTGCCTGGCGTCGATGACATGGATGCCGTTGTGCTCCCGCCGATCGTCGGTCGGGGAGGCGACGCACTCCGCCGGCACATCCTGCGGCGCGGCATACCCTATCTGGCCGAGAGCGCGCCGCAGCCGGGCGGGGTATACCTCGGCCCCGACAACCATGCGGCGGGCTTCGAGCTTGGTGCGCTCGCCGGCCGGAATGCCGCGGGCAAAGATCGCATCAGGCTCCTGATGATCGGCCTGCCGGACCTTGAGAACACGAGGGCGCGCGCCGAGGGTTTCCGGGATGGCCTCAGGTCCACGTTCAAAGGATCGCTCGAAGTAACCTCGATCAACAGCCAGGGCAGCTACCGGGTTGCGCTGCGCGTGGCGACCGATACCTTCGCGTCGGACGACCCCTTCGACATGATCTTCGCGGTCAACGATCATGCAGCCATCGCTGGCGTGGAGGCGGCAGCGAAGCGCGGCGCGCGGGTCGCGCTCTATGCCACAGGGGGCGAGAATCCCGACTTCGTGGCGCAGGTGGCCGCGAACGGTCCGCTGCGCGCCGTGGCGGCTTTCTTTCCCGAAGTCGTCGGCACCTGCGCGGTCGATAGACTCGCCGTGGCGCTCGCAGAGGGCACGGCGCCGGCACGGAGCACGACCCCGCACGCGATCATCACGGCCGAGAACCTGCGTGGCTTCTTCATCGAAGAGCCGCAGGGCTGGCGCCTGCGGAACGATCGCAAGGCCGAAATGGTCGGGGCGCCTCCGCCCCGGCGATCTGGCGTGTCGCGGGCGCGGATCGGTTTCATGCCGCACTTTCCTGCGCACGACTGGTACCGGGCCATGATCCCGGCGATGCAGTCCCGGGCGGCGGAGCTTCGGCTCGAGGTCGTCGTGACGGCGCCGCACCAGGGAATATCGGCCGAGATCTCGCGCCTGCGGCTGGAGATCGCGCGGCTCGCCTCCTCGACGCTGTCTGCCGGAGAGACGATCGTTCTGGGAGAGGGGGAGGCCACGCTCTGCCTCGCCTCCGAGATACGCCGTATCGCGTTCTCCGACAGCGCCCGCCTTGCCGGCCTCACGGTCATCACAAATTCCCTCGACATCCTGCACCGGCTGGAAGGCGCGCCCGGCATCAAGACGCTGCTTACGAGCGGCGAGTATCAGGCCGCGGACCGGTGCCTTGTGGGCCCGAGCCTCGGCGCCCTCTTCGAACGCGTGCGGGCGGACCGGGCGTTCCTGTCGGTCGCAGGCATTTCGCCCCGCTTCGGCGCCTCGGCGCTCGACGAACGGCTGGCCCTTGCCGCATCGCGCCTCGGCGGCGCGGCGCGTCGCCTCGTGGCGCTCGCGGATCACACGCTCGTGGGCGCCGAAGCGAACCACCGGCTCTGCCGCATCGAGGACGTGCATGTCGTGATCACCGACGACGGAACCATGGCGGCGGACCGTCAGTCGCTCAGAGCTGCCGGCATCGAGGTCCTGGTCGCCGGAGAGGAAGACGACGGGACCGAGCCGCAGACCCTTGTCAGCCACGGGTGGCGGACACGGGAAAGAACCTGATCCAAAGACCAAACCTGGGAGGAAAAAATGAGGACACTGCTTTACACGACCGTCGCCGGCATCTGCCTTGGAGGCATGGCCTCCGCGCAATCCGTGACGCTTCAGTTCTGGGACAATCAGCAGACCGAGAGCGGTCTGTCTCAGTTCCAGCAGGCGGCCGTCGACCGGTTCATGGCCGAGAACCCCGACATCAAGGTCGAGGTCACGACGATCCCCTATCCGGAATACCAGCAGCGCCTGCTGACGGCGGTGCAGGGCGGTAACGCGCCCGACATCGCGACCCTCGACCAGATCTGGGTGGGCGCCTTCGCCGAGGCCGGCGCCGTGGCCGACCTCACCGACTTCGCCGCCGGGGCCGGCCTGACGCGGGACGCATTCTTCGGCGGGGCTTGGGACAGCGCGGTGGTGGACGGGCGGCTCTACGGCATCCCGTTCAACGTCGACGTCTGGCAGTTCAGCTTCTACAACGAGGATCTCCTGAGCGCTGCCGGGGTGAACCCGCAGGACCTGACGACCTTCGCGGGGCTTCGGGCCGCGGCCGAGAAGCTGACGGGCGACGGCAAGTTCGGCGTGGGCCTCTTCGGCCACCGCGGCGAGGACACGGTCGTGGTGGTGAACTCGTTCATCTTCTCGAACGGGGGCGAGATCCTCGACGCTGCGGGCGCCTGCGCGCTCGACGAGCCGCCCGCGGTCGAGGCGCTGACCTACCTGCAGGACCTCGCGCAGTTCGCGCCCGAAGGCATCCTGAACGCAAGCTCGGGATCGATGCGGGAGCTGTTCCTCAACGGCTCGCTCGCCGTCGAGTTCTGGCCCGCGCTCGAGCAGCCGACGCTCCAGGCCTCGAACCTGAACTGGGGCTTCGTGAACGGCACCGCCGGCGCGTCCGGCACGGCGATCGGCACCTTCGGGGGCTGGAACCTCGCGGTCTTCGAATCCTCCCCGAACAAGGAGGCAGCGCAGAAGTTCATCGAGTTCATGGTGCGCGAGGACGTGAACGGCGATGTCGTGGACCTGATCCCGGCCAACGTGGCGGCGGCCCAGACCTTCCTCGCGGAGAACCGCGAGGGGCCCGAGGCGATCCTCGAGCATCTGGGCAATGCCAAGCCCCGGCCGCTCAGCCCGCGCTACCTCGAGATCGCCGAGATCCAGATGACGCTCTACCAGGATGTTTTCTCGGGGGCGAACGTGGCCGAGGCCGCGGCACAGGCCTGCGCCGACATCGACGGCCTTACCAATTGACACGCGCCGAAGGGCGCGCGGCCGGTCGCCGCGCGCCCTTCGGACCGGCACGGACCACCACCATGCAGGCACAGTCTCGATGGCTCATTTGGGTGTTTCTCGCGCCGACGCTGCTGCTTGTCGGTGGGCTGCTCTACTATCCGATGGTCGGGACCGTCGTCGAAAGCTTCCACGACACCTCCTTCATAAGCCCCGAGCCGCGCTTCGTCGGCTGGGAGGTCTACGAGAAGGTGCTCACGTCGCGCCAGTTTCCCGAAATCGTCTGGAACTCGGTCGTCTGGACGATCGGCGTCGTCATCCTGCAGAACATGCTCGGCTTCTTCGTCGCAGTGCTCCTGAACCAGGGGCTTCCGGCGCAGGGGCTCCTGCGCGCGCTGGTTCTTCTGCCCTTCGTCCTGCCGGGCGTCGTCACGGCCATCCTGTGGCGGTTCATGTACGACCCGCAGCTCGGCCTCATCAATTCGCTCCTGATCCAGTTCGGCCTGATCAAGACGAGCGCGGCCTGGCTCGCCTCGCCCGACACGGCGATGGCCGCCGTCATCTTTGTCGCGGTCTGGAAGGGGTTTCCGTTCTCGATGCTCATCTACCTCGCCGCGCTCCAGACCGTGGACCGCTCGCAGCTCGAAGCCGCGACGATCGACGGCGCGGGGCCGTGGCGGCGGCTCGTGGACGTGACGCTCCCGGCGATCCGCCCCGTCATCCTCGTCAACATCGTTCTCACGCTGATCCTGACCTTCAACTACTTCGACATCGTCTGGGTCATGACACGGGGAGGCCCGCAGAACGCCACCCACATCTTCCCCACCCGCATCTTCGAGACCGGCTTCGGCCAGTTCCGCTTCGGCGAGGCGGCCGTCTACGGCGTGTTCTCGATCCTTATCCTCGCGGTGCTCGTGGCGCTCTACGTCATTTTCCAGAAGACCGGCGAAGGCCGGCGGAGGACGTCGTGAACCAGCCGATGACGACCCGCGCACTTCTCATCATCGCGCAGGTCGCGCTCGCGGCCTTCGTCCTTCTGCCGTTCTTCTGGATGGTCTCGGTCAGCCTCAAGCCCGCGACGGAGCCCTTCGCCATCCCCGCGCGCCTCTGGCCCGAGAACCCGACGCTCGCCAACTACGTCACCGCCTTCCGGCCCGAGTTCCGGACCTACTTCCTCAACTCGCTGATCGTGAGCGGCGCGACGGTGGCGATCACCGTGACGCTCGGCCTTCTCGCCGCCTACAGCTTCGCGCGGGGGACGCTCGTCGTGCTGACGGCCCTCATGGGTCTTGTCGTCGTGGCGCAGATGTTCCCGCATTCAGCCATCATCATCCCGATCTACAAGATGATGCGCGGGGCCGAGCTTCTGAACACCTACTGGGCGCTCATCATCGCCTACGTCTCGGTGACGCTGCCCGTCGCCATCTGGATGCTGCGCGGCTTCCTCATCAAGCTCCCCGTCTCGCTCGAAGAGGCGGCGGCCATCGACGGCGCGGGGCCGCTCCGGGTGTTCTTCGAGATCGTGGTGCCGCTCGCCCGGCCCGGAATCATCGCGACTGCGGTCTACGTTCTCATCGTGACCTGGCAGGAGTTCCTGTTCGCGCTGTCCTTCACGTCCACCCAGGACATGCGGACGCTTCCGGTGGGATTGAACGACTTCATCGGGCAGTACGGCATCCGCTACGGGGAACTCATGGCCTCGTCGGTCATGGTCTCGCTGCCCGTCATCGCCGTCTTCTTCCTCCTCCAGCGCTATCTCGTGGCCGGCCTGACCGCCGGCGCCGTCAAGGGGTGATCCGCATGGCCCTGATCGAGGTCCACGACCTGCAACCCGGCGTCCGCCAGCTGACCTTCAACCGGCCCGACAAGCTCAATGCGCTGTCCTCGCCCATGATGGCCGAGTTCGACGCCGTGCTCGACGCGGCGGCGGGGGACGCGGGCGTCCGCGTCCTTGTCCTGCGGGGGGCGGGTGGACGCGCCTTCGTGGCCGGGGCCGACATTGCCGAATATCGCGGCGACCGGAGGCTTGAGTTCATCGCCTATCAGATGAACTCGCGCCGCGTCTTCGACAAGCTCGAGCGGCTGCCGAAGCCCGTGATCTGCGCCATCGACGGCTTCGCGCTGGGCGGCGGCTTCGAGATCGCGCTGTGCTGCGACATCCTTCTGGTGACGCCCGAGGCGCAGCTCGGCCTGCCCGAAGGGCGGCTCGGCCTATGCCCGGGAGGAGGCGGCACGCAACGGCTCGTGCGCGCGGTGGGCAAGTACGCGGCCTCGGACCTGATGCTCGCGGGTTGGCGGATGAGCGGGAAGCGCGCCTACGAGCTCGGGATCGCGGCCGAGGTGACCGAGGATCTCGACGCGGCTGTCGCGGCGCGCGCCCGCGCCTGCCTGAAGACGGCGCCGCTCGCCCAGGCCGAGATGAAGCGGCTGATGCGCGAAGGGCTCGACGCAGCCCTCGAGACGGCGAAAAGCTACGAGCAGGAGGTCCTTTTCCGGCTCTACTCGAGCGCGGACGGACAGGAAGGGATCGCGGCGTTCCTCGAGAAGCGCGATCCCGGTTTTCGGGGAGCGTGAGGCATGGAGTTCGAAGGCAAGGTCGTGGTCGTGACCGGGGGCGCGCAGGGGATCGGGCGGGCCTGTGCCGAAGCCTTCCTTGCGCGCGGAGCGTCGGTCGTGCTGTGCGATATCGATGCGGCGAAGGGCGCTGCGACAGCGGAGGCGCTTGGACCTAAGGCGGCCTTCGCGCAGGCAGATGTGCGGACGATGACGGACATGCAGGCCATGGCCGATCTTGCCGTCTCCCGCTTCGGCGGCATCGACATCCTCGTAAACAACGCCGCGCGCGCGATCGGCGGCGTCGTCGATGAGATAGACGAGGCGACCTGGACGACCGTCATCGACACGAACCTCTCGGGCTATTGGCGGGCAATGCGCGTCTGCGTGCCCGAGATGCGCAAGCGCGGCGGCGGCGCGATCGTCAACGTCTCCTCGGTGCAGGGTCTGCGCGCCTTCTCCGGCTGGCCGGCCTATGCGGCGGCCAAGGGCGCGGTAAACGCTCTGACCGTGCAGACCGCGCTCGACCTCGCCCCCGCGGGCATCCGGGTGAACGCGGTCGCCCCCGGCACGATCATGACGCCGATGAACGAACGCATCTTCGCCGATCTGCCCGATGGCGGGACGGCGCTGCGCGAGAAGTGGAACCGCGCCCATCCGATCGGCCGGTTCGGCCGGCCGCGGGAAGTGGCGGATGCGGTCGTCTACCTCGCCTCGGACGCGGCAAGCTTTGTGACGGGCGAGATCCTGCGCGTGGACGGCGGTCTGGCGATCCGGGGGGAATGACGTGAAGGATGCGCAATCCCCCCCCTTGGCCTCGCTGACGGTGGGCCAGAACCGTGTGGCGGTGGACCCCGGTCTCGGCAATATCCGTGAGCTTCGGCTGTCGCACGGGGGGCGGAACGTCGCGCCGCTGCACACGGCAGAATGGGTGGGCACGCCGGGCGAACTGCCGGAGGACCTGCTTCCCGTCGAGCGGGAGCTCGCCGGTGACTTCTTCTGCGCCCCCTTCGGCGCGTCCGATGTCGAGGCCGCGCCGGCGCATGGCTGGCCCGCGAACAGCCGCTGGGACGTGGCCAAGACGCAGCCCGGGTCGCTGCGGCTTGTCCTGCAGCGCGACGTTCTCGGCGCGCGGATCGAGAAGAGGCTCCGGCTCGTTGCGGACGCGCCCATCCTCTACCAGGAACACCTTGTCACCGGCGGGTCGGGCGGCCTAACCGTCGCGCATCATCCCATGGTCCGGATTGCGGGAGGTGCGCGGTTCTCCTGCTCGCCCAAGCGCGCGGTCCTGATGGCGGAGGTTCCGCTGGAGCCCGGGCGCAACCGTCTGGCTGCCGGCGCCACCGCGATGTCGCTCACCGCCCTGCCTGCGTCGGACGGCGGCATCGTGGACCTCACGGAGCTTCCCATCGGGGACAGGCACGAGGATTTCGTCACGCTCGTCGAGGCCGCGGGTGCCGCCATCGGATGGTCCGCCGTCGTCCGCGAGGCCGAGGACGACGTGATCTTCGTCATGAAGGATGCCCGCGTCCTGCCCGTCACGATGCTCTGGCATTCGAACGGCGGGCGGGACCATGCTCCGTGGAACGGCCGGCACCGCGGCGTGCTCGGGATCGAGGACGGCTGCGCGGCGGGTGCCGCGGGGCATGCGGCAGCACTGGCGCCGAACCCGGTCGCCGCGCAGGGCGTGCCGACGGCGCTCGCGCTGGCCCCGGGGCGCACGCACCGGATCGCCCATGCGCTGGGCGCCTTCGCCCGGCCCGCGGGCTGGAGCCGGGTCGCGGACATCCGGATCGAGGGCGCCCGCTGCCTGCTGACCGGGGACGACGGCGCCACGGTCGCGCTTCCGTTCGATCCCGACTTCTTCGCTGGGGCGGGCTGATGGCGACGGTCGAGCTGCGCGGCCTCCGCAAGACCTTCGGCGCCTATGTCGCGCTCGAGAACCTGGACCTCAGGATCGAGGACGGGGAATTCCTCGTCCTCCTCGGCCCCTCGGGCTGCGGGAAATCGACGACGATGCGCATCGTCGCGGGGCTCGACGAGCCCAGCGGGGGCGACATCCTCATCGGCGGAAGGCGGGTCAACGACACGCCGCCGCGCGACCGCGATCTTGCGATGGTGTTCCAGAACTACGCGCTCTATCCGCACATGACGGTGGGCGAGAACATCGGCTATCCGCTCAAGGTCGCGCGCGTGCCCCGCGACGAGCGCGAACGGCGGGTCCGCGCCGCCGCGGCCAAGGTCGAGATGGAGTCGCTCCTGACCCGCCGGCCCGGCGAGCTTTCGGGCGGCCAGCGGCAGCGCGTGGCCCTTGCCCGCGCGATCGTGCGCCGGCCGCATCTCTTCCTGATGGACGAGCCCCTGTCGAACCTCGACGCCAAGCTCCGGACCGTGATGCGGGCGGAACTCAAGCACCTCCAGCGCGAACTCGGCACGACGACGATCTACGTCACCCACGACCAGGTCGAGGCGATGACGCTCGCGGACCGGATCGTGGTCCTGAACGACGCCCGCATCCAGCAGATCGGAACGCCTGCCGAGGTCTATTCGACGCCCGCGAACACCTTCGTCGCGGGGTTCATCGGCGCGCCGCCCATGAACCTGATCGAGAGCCGGGTGGCCTCGGGCACCTTCACGCATGCGGGCGGCACGCTGACGCTGCCGGGGCAGCCGGACGGCCCGGCCATCGTCGGAATCCGCCCCGAGGACATCGCGCTCGTGGAGGGGCCCGCGCACCTCTCGGGCACCGTGTTCTCCTCCGAACTTCTCGGCGATGCCACGCTGCTTACAGTGCGGGTGGGCGGCGCTCTCGTGGCGGTCAAGGCCGGGCCGGCCGACGGGCGGGCCATGGACGCGCCCGTCGCGCTGCGCCTCGACGCCGCGAAGATCCATGTGTTCGACCCCGGGACAGGAGCCAGACGGCCATGAGCTACCGCTTCCCCCATGCGGACCGCACGGTGCTGCCGGCGCAGGCGGCGCGTGTGTTCTACGACGGCATCTTCGCCGAGCCGAAGCTCAGTCACCCCGAGGGCGTGGCGATCGGGCCGGACGGCTGGATCTGGGCTGGGAACCAGGACGGCGACATCCTGAGGATCGCGCCCGACGGCTCGCGCGCCGAGCGCGTCGCCTCGACGGGCGGATTTGCGCTCGGGCTCGCCTTCGATGGCAACCGCGCGCTCTTCGTCTGCGACCTCCGCCATGCGGCAGCCTTCCGGCTCGACCTCAAGACAGGGGTCCTCGCGCGGTTCACGCAGCCAGGCATCCGGATCCCGAACTTCCCCCTCGTGGACCGGGCGCGGGGCCGCCTCCTCGTGTCCGACAGCCACGCGGCGGGCACGCCCGGGCCGGGCATCTGGGCCTACGATCTCGGGACCGGAGAGGGCGGGCTCTGGTGCGACGCCGCCTTCGACTTCGCGAACGGTCTCGCGATGCGTCCGGGCGAGCCGGCCGTCTATGTCTGCGCGACTTTCGCCACTGCCATCTTCCGGGTGCCGATCCTTGCCGACGGAAGCGCCGGGACGCCCGCGCCCTTCGCCACCGACCTGCCGGGCCTGCCCGACGGCATCGCCTTCGACAGCGCGGGCAACCTCGTCGTCGCCTGCTACGAGCCGTCCCGCCTGTTGCGGCTGTCGCCCGACGGGACGCGCTGCGAGGTGCTGGTCGAGGACGTCACCGCCCACACGCTCTGCCATCCCACCAACGTGGCCTTCGCGGGGACGTCGCTCTACGCCGCCAACTTGGGGCGCTGGCACATCGCCGTGATCGAGGCGGACATCGGCGCGCCGCCGCTGTGGCGGGAGGGCGCATGACCTTCGCGGGCCTCACCTGGGACCATCCGCGGGGCTACGATGCCGTGGCCGAGGTCGCGCGGCGCGTCAACGCGGGGCGCGCGGAGCCGCTCATCACCTGGGACAAGCAGCCGCTCGAAGGCTTCGAGAGCGCCCCCATCACCGACCTCACCGCCCGCTACGACCTTGTCGTGCTCGACCATCCGCATATCGGGGAAGCGGTGGAGGCGGACTGCCTGCGGCCCATCGACGATCTCTTCGGGCCGGAGCTGATCGTGGAATGGAGCGCCCGGACCGTCGGACCCGCGTTCCGGTCCTACACCTGGGAGGGACGGCAGTGGGCGCTCCCCCTCGACGTCGCGACGCAGGTGATGGCGCGGCGGCCCGACCGGATCGCGGCGCCTCCGGCCGACTGGGACGACCTCGAGGCGCTCGCCGCGGCGCGGCCCGTGGCACTTTCGCTCGGCGGACCGCACGCCTTCCTGACGCTCATCTCGATGGCAGCGGGGGAGGGCGCCGTGGTGGGCGGCAGTGCGATGCTGCCCGACGCGGCGGCCATCCCGGCGCTCGCCCGGATGGCCCGCCTCGCGGCGCTCTCCCCGCCGGGAAGCGAACGGCTCAATCCCATCGGGCTTCTCGAGGCGATGGCGAGCGGCGACGAGATCGCGCTCGTCCCCCTCGTCTTCGGCTACGTCACCTACGCGCGTGCCTCGGCCGCGCGTCACCGGCTTGCCTTTTCCGACAGCCTCGCGGCGCCCGGCGGGCGGGGCGGCGTGCTCGGCGGCACGGGGATCGCCGTGTCGCGCCGCGCCGCGCCCTCGCCCGAGCTTCTCGCGCATATGGCCGACCTCATGTCGGTCGAGACGCAGACGCGGCTTTTCCCGGCTTTCGGCGGCCAGCCCTCGGCCCGGCCCGCCTGGATGTCGCCCGAGATCAGCGCGGCCTGGGGCGACTTCTACCGCGACACGCGCGCCACGGCCGAATCCGCGCTCCTGCGGCCCCGGTTCGACGGCTTTCCGGCCTTCACGAACGCGGCCTCGGCCTATCTGCGCGGAGCGCTTCACGGAGGCGAGACGCCCGAGGCGATGCTCGCCCGCCTCCGCACCCTCTGGACCGATCACAGGGCACGCTGCCGCGGCCCCCTCGACGATGACAGGTGACACCGATGACCGAAAAAGCCCTCTCGCACATCACGATCCTCGACTTCTCCCACCTCCTCCAGGGACCCTTCGCCACGCAGCTCCTCGCCGACATGGGAGCCAACGTGATCAAGATCGAACGGCCGGGCGCGGGCGATCTCTTCCGGTCGATGACCTTCCGGAACAAACGGATCGGCGGCGAAAGCCCGAATTTCCTCGCCTGGAACCGCAACAAGCGCAGCGTCGCCCTGAACCTGAAGTCACCCGAGGCCCGTGCCATCATCATGAAGATGGCCGAGACGGCCGATGTCGTGGTGCAGAATTTCCGTCCCGGCGTCATGGCGCGGCTCGGCTATGGCTACGAGGACTTCTGCGCGGTCAATCCGCGCATCGTCTATTGCTCGGGCTCGGGCTACGGCGACGATGGCCCCTATGTGGACCGTCCCGGACAGGACATGCTGATTCAGGGCCTCACGGGGATCATGGCCGCCACGGGGCAGGCGGACAATCCGCCCACCCCTGTCGGCTCGGGGTTCTCGGACCAGGTCGGCGCGATGAACATCGTCTACGGCGTCCTCACCGCGCTCCTGTGGCGCGAGAGGTCTGGGGAAGGGCAGGAGGTGAAGGTCAACCTTCTGGCCGGGATGCTCGCCCACCAGAACCAGGAAATGGTCATGGCGATGAACTTCGAGGAGGATTTCGTCAGGCCCAACTCTGGTATCGGCCATCCCGGAATGGACGCGCCCTTCGGCGTCTATCCCACGCAGGACGGGTGGGTGACGATCGCGATGAGCCCTTACCGGACGCTCGTGGGCGTTTTGGGGAACGATGATCTCCTCCGGTTCGACGACCCGAGGACGCTGTTCGAAGAGCGCGATACCGTCTGGCGCGCGATCGCCGACGAGACGGGCAACTGGACGACCGCAGCGCTGATCGAGGCGCTTCTCGAGGCGGACATCTGGTGCGGCGAAGTGAAGACCCATCTCGGGGCCGCCGCGGACCCGCAGGTGCAGCACCTCGGGCTTCTGACAAGCTACGATCACCCGCGCGCCGGCCGCGTGAAGATCGTGGGACCGGCCGTCCGGATGAGCCGCACCCCGCCGACCGTCGAACGGCCCGCACCGCTTGTGGGAGAGCACACCCGGCAGGTCCTGTCGGAGTTTGGCGTGTCTGATCTGGAAATCGATCGCCTGATCGGAGTTGGTATCGCGGCACAGGCGCAGTGAACCCCGGACGCTTCGGTCAACTTCCGTGTCAACGCCAATGCTTGCGGATCCGTTCGAGTCGATCACCACCTGTGGCCACCTCTTCCAAGCGAGAAGCGTAGCCCTGAAGGTTTTTCGACGTGGAGCGCGGCGTGACGCCAGCCGCCGAGGGATGGCGGTCCACGTTGACAAACCTCGGAAGGACGAAGCCGCGGGGGGCCGAGCGCTGCCTATGGGGAAAGAGCGTCGGCGTTGGGGGCTGCTATCATGATCGACAGAGACCGGGGGCGTGAGGGCTGCGCGCACTGGTGTCTTTTTCTCGAGACCACTGATGTGGGAGGCGCTGGATCGAGATGGAGCCCGGTCATTTCCGCGGGTTCACGCGATCGCGGACAATCGCCACTGGTTCGGTGCCTGCGCGGGAACCGGTTGCGGATCGACCTGGTTGATGGGCGTTTCATCATGCCGCCATCTCCCGGGGCGGTGCCCGTGGTTGCGGCTTCTGCCCTCGCCTGAAGATTTCGATGATCTGCATCGGGCCTCCACAGCACGGGCATGGCTCGCGCAAGGTGAGCGGGATGGGCTCGGCTGACGTTTCGGGCGTCGCGACGGGGAGCGCCTCCCCCAGAAGGTTCCGGATCTTCGCGACGTTGGCTTTGCGACCGGCACTGGCCAGCAGGCGGTAGTGCCGGATACGGTGGAAGCCGTCGGGAAGGACGTGGATCAGGAAGCGGCGGATGAACTCGTCTGTGGCCAGCCGCATGACCTTTTGGCGATCGCCGGTTTTGATGCGGTAGTCCTTCCAGCGGAAGACGACGGTGTCCGCGTCGGCACTGATCAGGCGGTTGTTCGATATGGCGACGCGATGCGTGTAGCGGCTCAGATAGGCCAGCACCGCCTCGGGGCCGCCGAACGGGGGCTTGGCATAGACCACCCATTCAGCTTTGCGGAACGGAGCGAGCCAGGCGGTGAAGGTGTGCGCGTCGGCCAACGCGGCCAGATCGCCGAAGAAGGCCAGCTGACCGGCCCGGTGCAGATCTATCAGCCCGTCCAGAAACAGGCGCCGGAACAACCGCGACAGAACCCGCACATGCAGGAAGAAGCCAGGGCGGCAGGGGACCCACCTGGTGCCGTCTGGCGACAGGCCGCCGCCGGGGACGATCATGTGGATGTGCGGATGATGGGTCAGCGCCGATCCCCAGGTATGCAGCACACTGGTCATGCCCACCTGCGCGCCCAGACGCCGGGGGTCGGCGGCGATGGTCATCACGGTCTCGGCCGAGGCGCGGAACAGCAGCCCGTAGACCGCCTTCTTGTTCCAATAGGCGATCCGCGCGA
>CAZOHN010000029.1:0-27090 GCA_964579325.1 uncultured Rhodobacterales bacterium | reverse complement strand
AGGGCTACGAGGGCGAGGCCTGCGGCGAATGCGGCAACTACACGCTGGTGCGCAACGGCACCTGCATGAAGTGCAACACCTGCGGCGCGACGAGCGGTTGCAGCTGAGTGAATTCCTCTCCTCCGCCTCGCGCGCGGGGGGCAGGGTCCCGGGGTGGGTGCGCCCACCCCTGACGCGGATCGGGCCGCAGGCAAAAAACAACCTCGAGCGGTAACGATCGAGCCTGATCATGCGAAACTGGGGGCCTTCGGGCCCCCTTCTTCTTTCAAGAGGGCTCGCCAGGACGTGAGCCGCCGCCTGCGGCGCGCCGCCTATCGGAGCGTCGGGCGCAGGCGGCGAATGGCTTGCGAGCCGTTTTCCGCGTGGCCTCGGCAGATGGCCGCGAGCCCGGACCACCGGTTCGGGCAACCTGCCGCCCGAGAAACGGGTCGGATGACCGTCTCCCTTGCGGCATGCCGCGTCCCGGTCCCATCTCGGCTGCGGGACCCAAGAGATCCCGACCAACGAGCAAGGAGTACCAGACGATGAAATCCGTGGTTACCGTTCTCGCCGCCCTCGGCCTCACCACCACTGTCGCCTTCGCGCAGGAGGTGCAGGACACCGATGGCAGCGGCACCTACTCCCTCGAAGAGCTTCAGGCTGCCTACCCCGATCTCACCGAAGACGGCTTCGCCCTGATCGACGCCAACGGAGACGGCGTCGTGGACGCGGACGAACTTGCCGCCGCGCAGGCTGCCGGAACGCTCGGCGCCGGCTGACGCCGGGCTCGGACGCCCCGGCGCCTCAAGCCCCTTCCCCGGCGCCGGGGCGGACCCGTTCAGACGCCACGTGCGAGCGCGGCGACGCCCGTGCGGGCCATTTCCGTGAGGCCGAGCGGCCGCATCAGTTCGGCGAAGGCGTCGACCTTTTCGCTGGTCCCGGTGATCTCGAACACGAAGCTCTCAAGCGTCGAGTCGACGACGTTCGCCCGGAAGATATCCGCCAACCGAAGCGCCTCGACGCGCTTCTCGCCCGTCCCAGATACCTTGAACAACGCCAGTTCCCGCTGCACCGACGGCCCCTCGACCGTGAGGTCGTGAACCTCGTGCACGGGAACCATCCGCGTCAGCTGCGCCTTGATCTGCTCGATCACCTGCGGCGTGCCGGTGGTGACGATGGTGATCCGCGACCGATGCCCGAGGTGGTCGATCTCGGCGACCGTGAGGCTCTCGATGTTGTAGCCACGCCCCGAAAATAGCCCGATCACCCGCGCCAGAACACCGGATTCGTTGTCCACCACTACGGCGAGCGTATGGGTCTCCTGCACCTCGGTGTAGCTGGCCCGGAGGTCGTAGGCCGAATGCTTGGAGGTGCCTTGCTTGATGTTGAGTGCCGCCATGATTCCGGCCCTGCCTTCCTCTCGTAAATACTTCCGGGCGCGCGCGAGGGGGGTGAAGAGATCCCCTCGCTCCGCCCGCTACACCAGCACCGAACCCTTGGCGTCGATCACGCCCTGCGTATCGGCCTCGCCGAGCAGCATCTCGTTGTGCGGCTTTCCGCTCGGGATCATCGGGAAGCAGTTCTCGTGCTTCTCCACGAGGCAATCGAAGATCACTGGCCCGTCATAGGCCAGCATATCGCGGATCGCGTCGTCCAGGTCCCTGGGATCGGAGCACTTGATGCCCTTGCACCCGAAGGCCTCCGCGAGCTTCACGAAGTCGGGCAACGCATCCGACCAGGAATGGGAGTAGCGCTCGCCGTGCAGGAGCTCCTGCCACTGCCGAACCATGCCGAGGCGTTCGTTGTTCAGGATGAACTGCTTCACCGGTGCGCGGAACTGCACCGCAGTGCCCATCTCCTGCATGTTCATCAGCCACGAGGCTTCGCCGGCGACGTTGATTACCAGCGCGTCGGGGTGAGCGATCTGCACGCCGATCGAGGCAGGCAGGCCATACCCCATCGTGCCGAGGCCGCCGCTCGTCATCCAGCGGTTCGGCTCATCGAAGCCGAGGTACTGCGCCGCCCACATCTGGTGCTGCCCGACCTCGGTGGTGATGTAGCGCCTGGGGTGGTCCTTCGTCAGCGCCTCGAGGCGCTTCACCGCGTGCTGCGGCTTGATCGTGGTTTCGGAGTTGCGGAAACTGAGGCAGTCGACCTTGCGCCAGTCGTTGATCTGCGCCCACCATTTCGCCAGCCCCTCGCGGTTGACCTTGCCCCCGCGCGACTTCCAGACCCGCAGCACATCCCCGAGAACGTTCGCCACATCGCCGACGATGGGAAAGTCGGTGCGGATCACCTTGTTGATCGAGGAGGGGTCGATGTCGATGTGCGCCTTGCGGCTGCCCGGAGAGAAGTCGGCGATGCGTCCGGTGATGCGGTCGTCGAACCGGGCGCCGACGTTGATCATCAGATCACAGCCGTGCATCGCGAGGTTGGCCTCATAGAGCCCGTGCATCCCAAGCATGCCGAGCCAGTTCTTGCCCGATGCGGGGTAGGCGCCAAGTCCCATCAGTGTCGAGGTGATCGGAAATCCCGTCGCCGCGACCAGTTCGCGCAGCAGGCGCGAGGCCTCGGGCCCGGAGTTGATGACACCGCCGCCGGTGTAGAACACCGGCCGCTCCGCGGTCTCAAGCGCCTCGACCAGCTGTTCGATCATGGCGATGTCGCCCTTCACACGCGGCTGGTAGTGATCTACCCGCGCCCTTTCGGGGGCGACGTATGTGCCGGTAGCGAACTGAACGTCCTTCGGAATGTCGATGAGCACCGGGCCGGGGCGGCCATGCGTTGCGACGTGGAAGGCCTGGTGAAGCGTTTCCGACAGCCTGTCGGTTTCCTTCACCAGCCAGTTGTGCTTGGTCGCGGGCCGGGTGATGCCCACCGTGTCCGCTTCCTGGAAGGCGTCCGAGCCGATCATGAAGGTCGGCACCTGGCCCGTCAGGATCACCAGCGGGATCGAATCCATCAGCGCGTCGACCATTCCGGTCACGGCATTGGTGGCGCCCGGGCCCGATGTCACCAGGACGACGCCGGGCTTGCCGGTCGATCGCGCGTAGCCTTCGGCCATGTGCACGGCGCCCTGTTCGTGGCGCACGAGGATGTGGCGGATCTCGTTCTGCTGGAAGATCTCGTCATAGATCGGCAGCACTGCGCCGCCCGGGTAGCCGAACACCACCTCGACGCCCTGGTCCTTGAGGGCTTCCACAACCATCTTCGCGCCGGTCATCTGCCGCGACATGTCCGTTTCTCCATCCGCGCGCGCATCGCGCAACAAAAAGCCCCCGAGGGGTGATCGGGGGCGCATGGGTCCTGAGTTCAGGGTGTCCGCGTCAGCGGCCCATGCGCCAGGTCCTTACTACCACGAGAATGAGCGTCATCGCCCGTCTCCCCTCGAATTCGGCGCATCATTAGGCAGCGGTGTCGGGGGCGTCAACCGCATTTGCCCAAGAAAGTGTCGCGACAGCGGGGTGAGTATTTCGATTGTTGCGCAGAGCGCCCCGACTACGCAACAAGTGGAGGGCTTTCTGGGTGCCGTCGACCAGGCATCCAATGCTGTCACGCGTTGTCGTGCGGCAGGGCAATCCGTCGCGCGAGAACCCGGGAACACACCCGGGAATGTCGCCGAACTGTCACCGATTCCTCGCTACCTGTGGTCCCGGCGCGGCAGGGGCCGCGCTTTGCTTCCAGCGAAATTGTCAGGGAGACGACGATGAAGGACATCGATACGAGCAAGCTTTCCTGGGACGAGTGGGACGAACTCCACCGGCCGGCACCGGAGACCACCGATTTCGACCGCGTTGTGGAAAGTGCAATCTCGCGCCGTGGTTTCCTTTCGGGACTGATCGTTTTCGGATCCGGCGCGGCGGCGCTCGGCGCGGGCACTCTTCTCTCCACGACCTCTGCCGAGGCAGCCTTCGCGTCCCGCTTCCCGTTCGAGGGAATCGCGGCGCAGACCGATGGGACGGTGCATGTGCCAGAGGGCTACACATGGCGCCCGCTCGCCAAGTACGGCCAGAAGCTTTTCTCTTCGGCCGGCGATTTCGACCCTGCCAAGGGCATCACGCTCGCAGACAGCGACAAGGTCTTCGGCGAGAACACCGACGGCATGGAATCATTCGTGGTGGGTGGCCGCCAGTTGATCGCAATCAACCATGAATACGCCAATCTCGACGTCCAGTTGCCGGCGAACGCCGACAACGTCGCCCAGTCGGCCGACGATGTCCGTCTGCTCCAGAACGTCCAGGGCGTCACGGTGATGGAGATTGCCGATGGCGTCGAAGGCTGGGACATCGTTGTTGACAGCCCCTTCAACCGCCGCATCCATCAAAATACGCCGATGACCTTGTCTGGCCCGGCCGCAGGCCACGACCTGCTCAAGACTGAGGCCGACCCGACAGGCCTGTCCGTTCTGGGCACGCTGAACAATTGTGGATCTGGAAAGACCCCGTGGGGTACCTACCTGACCTGCGAGGAGAACTTCAACGGCTACTTCGGTTCGACAGACGCCGCCGCGGAAGTCCCCGCCCACTACAAACGCTACGGGATCGCCGCCGACAGCCGCTATCGCTATCACGTGTACGACGCGCGCTTCGACTGGTCGAAGAACCCCAACGAGCCGCATCGTCATGGCTGGGTCGTCGAGATCGACCCGTCCAAGCCCGCGTCGACCCCGGTTAAGCACACCGCTCTGGGCCGCTTCAAGCACGAGAACGCTGCATGTGTCGTGGCCCGCGACGGCCGTGTGGTCGTCTACATGGGCGACGATGAGCGTGGCGAGTTCATGTACAAGTATGTCTCCAACGGTGTCTACGTGCCCGGCGGAGACACCTCGACGCTCCTGTCGGACGGCAAACTCTATGCCGCGCGCTTCAATGACGATGGCAGCGGTGAATGGGTCGAGCTGACCGAAGCCGTGACCGGCATGTCATACCCGGAGATCCTCGTGTTCACCCGCGTTGCCGCGAGCCGCGTCAACGCGACCACGATGGACCGGCCGGAATGGATCGCGGTCAATCCGGTGGCGATCGAAGCCTACTGCTGCCTGACCAACAACAGCCGACGGGGCCTGCGCGAGAATGCAGGCGGCGACTGGATGGGCGTTGGTGGGCCGAATCCGCGGGCCGAGAACCAGTTCGGCCAGATCGTCCGCTGGTATCCGGCAGAGAACGATCACACCTCGGCGGCGTTCACCTGGGACCTCTACGTCATGGCCGGCAATCCGGTCGCGAAGGCGGGCACGCCTTATGCCGGCACGGCCAACATCACCGAAGGCAACATGTTCAATTCGCCCGACGGCATGATGTTCGACTCGACCGGCCTCGTCTGGATCCAGACCGACGGCGAGGACAGCAACGAGGGCGAATTCGCGGGCATGGGCAACAACCAGCAGCTTGCAGGCGATCCGGCTACCGGTGAGATCCGGCGGTTTCTCACTGGTCCGAAGGGGTCCGAAGTCACGGGTCTGACCTGGTCAGCCGACAGGCGGACCATGTTCGTCGGCATCCAGCATCCGTCGGCGCCGTTCCCCGACGGCGATGGCAGCCTGCCGCGGTCGACTGTCGTCGCAGTCAAGCGGGTGGACGGCGCACTCGTCGGCTGAATTGCCCTACCGTGCTCGTCAGGGAAGGGGCGCCCGGTGGCGCCCCTTTCTCGTGATCAGGCAAGCATCGTGAACGTGTAGATTGCGTAGGCAGCGAGGAAGGCCGCACCTTCGACGCGGCCGAGGCCATGTCGGAAGCGGATCAACAAGACCAGCAGCAGAGAAGTTGCCAGCATCAGCGGCAGGTCGGTGGTCAGCAGTCGCGATTCGATCGGGATCGGAGCAACGAGTGCGGTGATCCCGAGGATCGCCAGGACATTGAAGACATTTGAACCGATGACATTTCCCAGCGCGATCTCGCGCTCACCGCGAATCGCGGCCATGACCGTGGTGGCGAGTTCGGGCAACGAAGTTCCCACCGCGACCACGGTGAGGCCGATCACGGCCTCGGAGACGCCGAAGGTACGGGCGATCTCGCTGGCGCTGTCGACCAGAAGCCGCGCTCCGACCAGCACCGCAGCGAGGCCGAGCACGGTGAACAGGATCGACCGCCCGAGCGGCGGCCCGGCGATTTCGGGGACCGCCATGGTTCCAGCCGCGCCGCGCAGCGCCCCGATGATGTAGATCAGGATCCCGCCGAAGAGCACCGAGCCCTCGATGCGGCCGACCCAACCGTTCCAGAATAGGGGAACCAGGAGGAAGGCCGCGCCGAGCATGAAGGCCAGGTCGCGCCTGAGTTCGGTCAGCCGCGCAGAGATCGGGCCGATGGCCGCGGCGCCGCCGAGGATCAGCAGGATGTTCGCGATGTTCGAGCCCAGCACGTTGCCGATGGCGATGCCGGGACTTCCGGCGAGCGCGGCTTGCAGCGAGACGAGCAACTCCGGTGTAGACGTTCCGAAGCCGACGATGGTGAGACCGATCACGAAGGGCGGCACACGGTAGCGCTCCGCGATGCCCGAGGCCCCCTTGACCAGCCAATCGCCGCCGAAGAACAGCCCAAGAAGCCCGAGTACCAGAAACAGCGCGGTCAGCATCGATGACTTCCCCTTGGCCCGTCAGCCGGGGACAGATGGTCATGCCCTCCCGGTCTGCAAGGGGGTGCAGGGAAGTTCAGAGCCGGCGTTGCGCGCTTGCGGCAACCTCTACTTGGTCAGGATCAGCTTGCCTGCGCGTGTGATCCGCAGGGTATAGGCCTGCCCGTCGAGCAGGATCAGCGCGAGGCCCTCGGCGCCGGTCAGTTCGCGGGCGTCGTGGAGGGGCAGGGCTCGCGGGTCGGGCCGAAGGGTGGCGCCTGACTGGGCGTTCATTGCCGGCCCTCCAGGCGGTCGAACAGTGCCTCCAGGAGGGATTCCCCGGCAAGTGCCGGGTGCAGGAGAAGGTGGGTCAACTCTGCCCGGCACAGCGTGCCGAGGTTGGTGACGGTGATGGGGAGGATGGGGCGGGACATGCTGGGCTCCGGTCTTTGGAACAGTCGGGGCCGGGCTTGGGTGTCTGGCTGGGCTCTTCGCAATAGATGACAAAAAGAGTCGGTAATGTCAAGCAGGCTTGCGCTCCTTCCGGCACTCGCAGCCGATCCGACTTCGTGGCGGGCTGCCGCAAGGTCATGATGGGTGATCCTGCCATGAATCCGGGCAAAGGGAACTTTCCCGGGTCGGCGCCGTCGAGATTGTTATTTTCTTGCGCGGCGTTGCAAACTATCTTCGACCGACCGAAGCGGGGTCCGGTCGTAGAACCGGCCCAAAGTGCATGGGAGGCACTTCACACTATGGATCGTCGTACATTCCTTACCAAGGCATCGGTGGGCGGAGCCGCGGCCGCCGGCGCGACCGTTCTGGCCGCGCCCGCCGTCGCCCAGTCGATGCCAACTGTCACATGGCGGGTCACGTCGTCGTTCCCGAAATCGCTCGACACGATCTATGGCGCTGCCGAGACCATGGCGAAGTATGTGAACGAGCAGACCGACGGAAACTTCTCCATTCAGGTATTTCCGGCAGGTGAACTCGTCCCCGGTCTCGAGGCTGCCTTCGCCGTGGCCGACGGTTCGGTCGAGGCCTGCCACACCGCCTCCTACTACTACTGGGGCAAGGACCCGACCTATGCCCTCGGGACCACGGTGCCGTTCGGACTGAACTATCGGCAGATGAACGCCTGGCTGTACTACGGCGGCGGCATCGACATGCTGAACAACGAGTTCTTCCATGGCCAGGGGCTGCACTACCTGCCCTGTGGAAACACGGGCGCCCAGATGGGCGGGTGGTACCGCAAGGAGATCAACTCGCTTGCCGACCTGCAGGGCCTCAAGATGCGGATCGGCGGCTTTGCCGGCAAGATCATCGAAAAGCTCGGCGTGGTGCCGCAGCAGATTGCCGGTGGCGACATCTACCCTTCCCTCGAGAAGGGCACGATCGACGCCGCCGAGTGGGTCGGCCCCTACGACGACGAGAAGCTCGGTTTTCACAAGGTCGCACCCTACTACTACTACCCCGGCTGGTGGGAAGGTGGTCCAACTCTCTCGACCTGTGTGAACCTCGCCAAATGGGAAGAGTTGCCGGCAGCCTACAAGGCCGTTCTCGCCACGGCCTGCGAGGCGGCGAACTCGAACATGATGGCGAACTACGACTACAAGAACCCGGTAGCCCTGCGCAGCCTCGTGGCGAATGGCGCGCAGTTGCGGCCTTTCCCGCAGGACGTGATGTCGGCGGCCTTCGATGCTTCGAACGATATCTACGAAGAGATCATGGCCACCAATGCACCGTTCAAGGCAATTTGGGAAAGCCAGGTTGCCTTCCGCGGTGAGGCCTACCTCTGGGCGCAGATCGCCGAGTACAACTACGATGTCTTCATGATGGCGCAGCAGCAGGCCGGCAAGCTCTGAGTTCGATCGCTGCTTGAAAAGGGAGCGGCCCCGGAGATCCTCCGGGGCCGTTTCCGTATCGCGGTCCCCCTCAGTTCCCGGGTGAGGGAGCAAGCACCGGGGGGCCAAGCCGCGGTGCACCGAGCGGCGGGACCGCCGGTTGCGGTGCGGGGGCAGTTCCCTCTGGCGCCCCAAGTTGTGGAGCCCCAAGCTGTGGCGTCCCGAGCTGCGGGGCTCCGAGTTGCGGGGCTCCGAGTTGCGGGGCTCCGAGTTGCGGAGTCCCGAGTTGCGGGGCACCCAAGCCGGGGCTTCCGGGGGCGCTGCCCGGCGCCGAGATTCCGGGCACGGTCGGCACCGTGATCGTCACGCTGCGAGGGTCGATCGTCGGAGCCTTGTAGTGCATCACGATCTGCGGGAACGCGATGACGATCACGATCATCGCTACCTGAATGATGATGAACGGGATCGCTCCCCGGTAGATATCGCCCGTGCGGATACCGTCGATGTTCTTTCCAGTCACCTTGTCGAGGTAGGGCACCCGCGCCGCGACCGAGCGCAGGTAGAACAGCGCAAAGCCGAAGGGCGGGGTCAGGAACGAGGTCTGCAGGTTCACGGCGATGATCACGCCGAGCCAGATGAGGTCGATCTCGAGCGTCTGGGCCGGGGCGATCAGGAGCGGGATCAGGATGAAGGCGATCTCGAAGAAGTCGAGGAAGAAGCCCAGGACGAAGATGACGACGTTGACGACGGCGAGGAAGCCGTATTCGCCGCCTGGGACCGAGATCAGCAGATGCTCGACCCAGACGTGGCCATTCACTCCGTAGAATGTCAGCGAAAAAACGCGTGCGCCGATCAGGATGAACAGAACGAAGGCCGAGAGCCGTGTGGTCGACATCAGCGACGAGGTCAGCATCGCCATGTTGAGCCGCCCCTTGAACCCCGCCAGAACGAGCGCGCCGACCGCACCCATAGCGCCGCCCTCGGTCGGCGTGGCGATGCCGAGGAAGATCGTGCCGAGGACGAGGAAGATCAACGCCAGAGGCGGGATCAGCACCATGATGACCTGCTGGGCGAGGCGCGAGAGCAGGTTGAGGTTCAGGTAGCGGTCGATCAGGGCATAGATGTAGACGGCTGCCACGCCGACCGAGGCACCGAGAACGTCTGCATTCGAGCCCTGCGTCGGGTAGAGCCAGATATGGGCGGCGTAGCCGATGAGGCAGACCGTGGCGAGCGCGACGAGGAGCGAGGTGATCCCGCCTCCCAGGGTCCGCGCCTCGATCGGCAGTGCGGGCACCATCCTTGGCCGGAAGATCGCTACCAACACGACATATCCAAGGTAGAGCCCGGTCAGGATCAGCCCCGGATAGAGTGCGCCGCGATACATGTCGCCGACCGACCGGCCGAGCTGGTCCGCGAGTACGATCAGCACGAGCGATGGTGGGATGATCTGCGCCAGCGTCCCCGAGGCCGCGATCACCCCGGTCGCCAGTCGCCTGTCATACCCGTAGCGCAGCATGATCGGCAGCGAGATCAGTCCCATCGCGATCACGCTGGCTGCCACCACGCCCGTCGTGGCGGCAAGGAGTGCCCCCACCAGCACCACCGCGAATGCCAGCCCGCCGCGGACCGGCCCGAACAGCTGGCCGACCGTCTCGAGCAGGTCCTCGGCCATGCCGGAGCGTTCCAGCACCAGCCCCATGAAGGTGAAGAACGGAATCGCCAGGAGCGTGTCGTTCGACATCACCCCCCAGAGCCGCTGTGGCATCGTGTAGAGCAGCGGCCAGTCGAGGGTGATGGTGCCGTTCGAGTACGGGGCCAGCCAGACGCCGATGGCGAAGAAGATCAGTCCGTTCGCCGCCAGCGCGAAGGCCGCCGGGTAGCCGATGATCAGGAAGAAAACGAGGCTCACGAACATGATCGGAGCCATCTCCATCGCGATGAACTCGATCATTTACGGTCCTCGTTGTCGCGGGGAGTGTCGTGCGACACGACTTCGCGGGCGATTTCCTCGGCCTCGAGTCGCGCCGCCTCCTGCAGCGACACGAAAGGCGCGGGGTCGGGGATCAGTCCACGCATCACGGCGATCTTCTTGATGATCTCCGAAACGCCCTGAAAGCACAGCAAGATGAACCCGGCCGCGAGGAATGCCCGCGCGGGCCAGATGATCAATCCTCCCGCGTTGGTGGAGATCTGGCCGCTGCGCCATGCCTGCAGGGCATAGGGCACCGTCATCCAGGCGAGAAGGAGCACGACCGGCATCAGGAAGAAGATGTGACCGAGCAGGTCGATCCAGTGCTGGGTGCGGCGTGTGCGCGAAGAGTAGAAGATGTCGATCCGGATGTGCTCGTTGTGCTTGAGCGTGTAGGAGGCCGCCAGCATGAAGGCTGCGCCGAACAGGTACCACTGAAGCTCGAGCCATGCGTTCGAGGACATGTTGAATGCCTTTCGGACCACGGCATTTGTCGCGCTGACGAGGACAGCCGCGAGAATCAGCCAGGCGACCGACCTGCCTATCCACTCGGTCAACCAGTCGATCCCGGAAGAGATCGCCAGAAGGATGCGCATAGACCCTCCCCCCCCCTGTCAGGTTCCCGCGGTTCTCGACCTGCACCCTTGGCCTGGGCTGCCGCGTTGAACGGTCCTGGGACGTTGATGGGGGCTGGTCCGCGCCGCGTCAACAGCTGTGCCGGGACCGGGCCCGGATTCCGCAGGGTCATCCGCTGGTTCTGCCGCAGGAACGGTCAAGTGGCCGACCGTTCGCTGCTCAGACCGGGCGCGTGTCGGGAAGCGTGATGCGGGCGACTTGTTCCGCGATCGGGTCGACCGAGAGCGGGTGTGTTTCCGCGCCGTGCGACTCGGGGTCGCCGATCTCCTGCCAGCGTCCGCCCTTGTAGATTTCGAGCGCGTTGAACTTGGCCTTGTAGCCCATCTTGCGGCTGCCCGGCACCCAGTAACCGAGATAGACGTACGGTAGCCCGGCTTCCCGCGCGATCTCGATGTGATCGAGGATGATGTAGGTGCCGAGCGAATCCCTGTCCCGGTCGGGCTCGTAGAACGAGTAGACCATCGAGACCCCGTCATCGAGGACATCCGTCAGACAGACCGCCACAAGCTCGCGGCGACGCTCGCCCGGACGGGGAGCGTCGGAGTACTCGATCACCCGGCTGCGCACCGGGGTCTCCTCGATCATCGCGGCGAACTCGAATATGTCCATGTCGGCCATGCCGCCATCGGCGTGCCGGCTGTCGAGGTAGCGGCGGAACAATGCATACTGGTCCTCGGTGGCCCATGGGCTGGTCGGGTCGCGCCGAAGGGTGTTGTTGCGCTTCACGGTGCGCCGTTGGCTGCGCGTGGGCACGAAGTCCGCCACACGGATGCGGGCCGAGAGGCAGGCCTGGCAGTCGGCGCAAGACGGGCGATACAGCACGTTCTGGCTGCGCCGGAAGCCCTGCTTCGACAGCGTGTCGTTCAGCTTCTCGGCAGACTCGCCCTGCAGCGCGGTGAAAAGCTTCCTTTCCATCCGGCCCGCGAGGTACGGGCAGGGTTGGGGCGCGGTCACATAGAACTGCGGCGCGATGGGAAGGGTGTGGCGCATTTTCGGCGTGCAAGCTTTAGGGTTCGTCCGAGGCTAGCAAGCGCCCGGAGTTCTGTGAAGCCCTTGCGACAGGACATGCCTAATGCGTCGCTGCCCTGTTGAGCGCAACGCTGCCGATCAGGTGATCTCCGAGGCTCTGGCGACGCTCCGACATCAGGATCAGTGCGACCGAAAGGGCCTGGAGCAGGAAGGTACCCATCGCGACCGTATAGATCAGAGTGTGAAGAAACGCTGTCCCGGTGTCGAACCGCGCACCGTGGACGTCGCGAAACTCGATCGCCACCAGGCGCATGCCCCAGGTGGCGGACTTCCCCGAAAGCGTAGACCACCGGTAGAGGAACGACACGGCAAGCCAAATGAACGGGAAGAACAGGAGGCCGATGAATGCAGTGAAGGGCAGGACCAGCAGACACAGAAGGAGCACGATACCTGCATCGAAGAGCCAGGCGACGAACCGCTTCGTGGGAATGTCGGCGTAGAATTCGGCCTGGTAGCGTGGGTCGGGCAGGCTGCTCATGGAAGTCCCCTCGTGGTCGCGGCTTTGGAAAGGCTGCGGCGCCCGCCGGGAGTAGCAGGCGCCGCGACGGCCGGCACAGGATCAGGCTTCGATCGTATCGCCGAGGGGCATGGTACGGGCGGCGCGGGCACGTTCGTCCATGAACTGGTCGAACTCCGACTTGTCCTTGGCGTCGCGCAGCCGCTGCAGGAAGGCCTCGAAGGCGGCCTGCTCGTCTTCCAGACGCTTCAGCGTCTCGGACTTGTAGGCGTCGAAGGCGGTATTGCCCGAAGCGCGGAAGGCGGCGTGGTCGTGCGAGACGGTGCCTTGCTTCTGCCAGCGCCGGCTGGCGCAGTTTCCGTTGAACATGCGTTTGCTCCAGATCATGTAGGCAAGGAGGGCAAGGCCCACTGGCCAGAAGGCGATGAACCCGACGATCATGGCGGCGATCCAGGCTCCCTTGCCGCGCTGGTCGAGCCAGTCTTCGGCGCGGGCGAACCAGGAAGGGCCTTTCGGGCCGGCGTAGGAGGCGGTCTGAACGGTCATGGGCGTGTCCCTGCGATGTCGCGGTTTCTATTCATGTGAAGTCGTTTCACATGATCGGATTTGGGGAGTCGAAGGGGCGGTTCAAGAGGTGATGTAAAAGAAATTCACATCCACGATCGTCGAACCCGCACACCGGAGATCATCCAGGTTCGGTGAAATCCGCCAGCGATGCCCCTGTGATCGTCAGAAGATCGCGCGGCGCAGCGGGAAAAACGTGACGTGGCGTTCCGGCTGCAGCCCAGACCACGTCGAAATCGAGAATCCGCGGATCCATCCAGACGGGGAGGGGGGTGAGATGGCCGACCGGGGCCACGCCGCCGATGGCGAATCCCGTCTCGGCGCGCACAAGGCTGGCATCGGCACGGGAAAGTGGCTCTCCCGCCAATACCGAGGCCTTCAGCGCCGATACCCGGTTGCCGCCCGCTGTCAGGAACAGGCGGACATGGCCGCTAAATTCGCCCTGGAAGATGATCGACTTCACGATCTGGTCGAGGGCGCAGCCCACCGCCGCCGCGGCCTGCTCGGCAGTGCGGGTCTCGGCCGGCATTTGCACCGGCGCGGCGTCGAGCCCCGCGGCACGTAGCGCGGCAACGACGCGGGACAGGCTCTTCGACATGACTTGTCTTTCCGATGCCGCGCATTTCACTCACTGCGCGCGCGAAGTGCAAGGGTCGCCGATTGACGCGAAACTGCGGCGCGGGCAGGGTCCGGCCATGTCCTTCGCTGCCCGCATGACCCGCTCACCCCTCGCGTTCGACCCGGCCCTCGGGGCACATGCCGCAGCGCAGTTCGACGACCTCGCGCCGGAACTTCGCGAGTTGATCGGGGGCACGGCCGGGTCCAGCCCCTACCTTGCCGGGCTGATCGCCCGCGAGGCGACGTGGCTCCGCGAAACCCTTGCGGGAGAGCCGGAAACTGCGCTCGAAGCCGAACTGTCCGTCATCCCGGCCTTCGACGCCGAGGGACTCGGCCCCGGTCTGCGCGGCGCCAAGCGACGCGTCGCGCTTCTTGCGGCGTTGGCCGACCTCGGTGGCGTCTGGCCGCTCGAAGCCATCACCGGGGCGCTCACCCGCCTCGCCGACGCGGCGACCGATGCCGCCCTGCGGGCCAGGCTCATCACCGAACTCCGCCGAGGCCGCATCCCTGGCCACGGTGAGGAGGCAATGGCCGACTGCGCCGGAATGGTCGTCTTCGCCATGGGCAAGATGGGCGCGCATGAACTGAACTATTCCTCGGACATCGACCTGATCTGCCTCTTTGACGAGACCCGATTCACGCCAACGGACGCCTACGAGGCCCGCGCCGCCTTCATCCGGGCAACGCGCGGCGCCATGGCCCTGCTGTCAGACCTTACCGACGAAGGCTATGTCTTCCGCACCGACCTGCGGCTGCGCCCCGACCCGTCATCGACTCCGATCTGCCTCGGGATGGAAGCCGCCGAACGCTACTACGAAAGTCTCGGCCGCACCTGGGAGCGCGCCGCATGGATCAAGGCGCGGCCCTGCGCGGGGGATATGCTCGGATCGGGTACGCGGTTCATGAAGGCCCTCACGCCCTTCGTCTGGCGCCGACACCTCGACTTCGCCGCCATCCGCGATGCCCATGACATGCGGCTGCGTATCCGCGAGCACAAACGCCTGCACGGGATGGACATCGACGGGCACGATCTGAAGCTGGGTGCGGGCGGCATCCGGGAGATCGAGTTCTTCACCCAGACACGGCAACTGATTGCCGGTGGGCGCGACCCGTCGCTGCGCGTGCGCGGTACCGTCGACGGCCTGACCCGGCTGACCGAGGCGGGCTGGATTCCGGCAGAGACGCGCGACGAACTGACCGCCGACTACCGCTTCCACCGCGAGATAGAGCACCGGGTCCAGATGGTGGCCGACCAGCAGACCCACGCGCTGCCCGCCACGCCCGAGGGCTGGGATCGGCTCGCGCGGCTGATGGGGCAGGGCAATACCGGAACCCTCCGGGCCGAGATCGCCGGTCGTCTGGTCCGGGTACACGAACTGACCGAAGGCTTCTTCGCCCCCGATCGGGCAGCCGCGACGCCGTCGCTCTCGCCCGAAATGGCGGCGGTCGTGGAGCGCTGGCTCACCTATCCCGCACTCAGAACCACCCGTGCCCGCGACAGCTTCGAGCGGGTCAAGCCGCAGTTCCTGGAACGGCTGACAAGGGCTGCAAAGCCCGAGGAAGCGCTTCTCGCGCTCGACAGTTTCCTCAAGGGCTTGCCTGCGGGGGCTCAGCTCTTCGCCCTCTTCGAGGCATCGCCGCAGCTTGTCGACCTGCTTGTCGACATCGCGGCCACTTCGCCTGACCTCGCCCGTTACCTCTCGCGCAACGCCGCCGTCCTGGACGCGGTGATCGCCGGGCGCTTCTTCGCGGCGTGGCCGGGAGAGGCTGCGCTATCGGCCAGCCTCGCAGCCAGGCTGGCCGACGCGCCGGACTACGAGAAGAAGCTCGACGCCGCACGGGTCTGGCAGCGCGAATGGCACTTCCGCGTGGGTGTGCACCACCTTCGCGGGCTGATCGGCGCGGAGGAGGCAGGCAAGCAGTACGCCGAACTCGCCGCCGCCTCGGTTGCCGCAGTCTTTCCCGAGGTCGCGGCCGATTTCGCGACCCGGCACGGCCCGCCCCCGGGCCGCGGCGCGGCAGCGCTCGGAATGGGTTCGCTCGGTGCGGGGCTGCTGACGGCTGGCTCCGACCTCGACCTGATCGTGATCTACGATCCTGCCGGGCAGGATCTCTCCGAAGGTCGCCGTCCGCTCGCTGCCCGACAGTACTACGCGCGCCTCACGCAGGCCCTCGTCACCGCGATCTCGGCACCGATGGCCGAGGGCCGGATCTACGAGGTCGACATGCGGTTGCGCCCTTCCGGCCGGCAAGGTCCGGTCGCCACGTCGCTCGACAGTTTCTGCAACTATCAGACGACCGAAGCCTGGACCTGGGAGCATCTGGCTCTGACCCGCGCGCGCGTCGTTGCGGTGGCCGGCGAAGGCGGACAGGCGCTGTCATCCGAAGTCGAGGCGTTCCGGCGCGACCTGCTTTCACGCCGCGGTGGCCGAGAGCGGGACGTCATTCTCGCCGATGTTGCCGGCATGCGAGAGCGGCTGTTCGAGGCCAAACCTTCAACAGGCGGCTGGGATGCCAAGCGGGGGCCGGGGGCGATGACCGACATCGAGCTTGCGGCGGAAACCGCGGCTCTTCTGGCGGGCAGCGCACAGCGTGGCGTCGCGTCGCAACTTCGCGCCGTGACGAAAGCGGGACTCCTCGCTGCACCCGAGGGCGCTCTGCTCGCCTCGGTCTACAGGCTTCTTTGGTCGGTGCAGGCCTGCAGCCGCCTTCTCACCGATCGCCCGCTCGATCCCGCCGACACTGGAGAGGGTGGCCGCGCGATGCTGTTGCGCGAAACGGGGGTGGATGACCTCGATGCGCTTCTCGCCCGGCTGGCCTCGGCACGGGCCGAGGCCGCCGCGCTCGTCGCGAAAGCGCTAGGTTGCGAAAGCTCTTGACGGAAGCGCCGAGCCGCTCACCTGATGCGGGCAGCGAAGGGGAAAGGACGACGGATGCGGCTCGAGGAAGCGGACCCCAAGGGGTTGATCCGAGAAAGCTACCTGATCGACGGGATCAGCCTGCCCGAATGCCGGTCGATCTTTCTCGACTGGGCGATTTCGCTGGCCCCCAAAATTGACCAGCGCCTCGCCCTCAAGCGGGTGATCTCGGAATATGCGGTCGATCCCGCCCACCCGATGACCTCGGTGCTGCACGACGGGCTGAACGCGGCCGCCGCCAGCGGCCGTCGCGGCGGGCGTCGGGCGCGGGTCGGGATGGACTAGTCGGTATCAGCCCCGCACGAGCGCCGCAGCCTCGCGCGCAAGCGCCTCGATACCGGCCCAGTCTCCTGCCGCGACCTTGTCCTTGGGCGCGACCCACGACCCGCCCACGCACATCACGTTTGGCAGGCCCAGGTAATCGTGCGCGTTCTTCAGGCTCACGCCTCCGGTCGGGCAAAACCTCACCTGCGGGATCGGCGCCCCGATCGACTTCAGCGCCGGCGCCCCGCCCACGTTCTCTGCCGGGAAGAACTTCATCGCGGTGTAGCCGCGCTCAAGAAGCCGCATCACTTCGGTCGCCGTCGCCGCGCCGGGCAGAAGCGGCAGCTCGTGGTCCTCGCAGGCATCGAGAAGACGGTCGGTCGCGCCGGGAGAGACACCGAAGAGGGCGCCCGCCGCCTTGGCTGCCGCCACGTCCTGGGGCGTCAGGAGCGTCCCTGCCCCTACAATGCCGCCCTCGACCTGCGACATCTCGCGAATCGCCTCGAGCGCGGCAGGGGTGCGGAGCGTCACTTCAAGAGCCGGCAGCCCACCTGCGACCAGGGCGTCGGCCAGCGCCCGGGCACTGGTTACGTCGTCGATCACCAGCACCGGCACCACCGGTGCAAGCGCACAGATCTCGGAGGTGTGGCGTGAGGCTTCCGCGGGTGTCATGAGCGTACTCCGGCAAGGCAGGGACATCAGCCGCCGATACGGCGTTAGCGCTCACATACTCCGTATGGCACCGTGATTCCATCCGGAAACGCCGGTCAGGCGATGATGCGGGTGTACTTCGTGCCCTGGAGCGTTGCCCCGACGATGAGGCCTGCCTGCCCGAATACGAACGCGATCACCGGCGCGAGCGCGGTCAGTGTCTCGGCCGAGACGTTGCCGCCCTGGTCGTTCAGCGCATAGACCGCATCGGCACCAACGGACCAGCCCGCCGAACTGCGAAAACCGGAAAGCGCCTGGTCGGTCATGAAAAACAGCGCGTGAGCATACTGCTGGGCACCGATCTGGAGCCCGAACGTCGCTGTCGCGGCGGAGTAGTAGTCGACGGTGGTGTCGTTGATCCGAAGCGCCCCGCGCCCGTAGGACCCGCCAAAGCCGAAGCCGGCCTGGGTGACAAGCGGCATCCAGAGGGCGCCGACCGAGCGTCGGGCAAGGTCTTGCGTGCCGGGGTAGCGCGAGAACAGGAAGTCGCGGGTTGCGTCGACCCGCTGGTCGATCCGGTCACCGCCGGTCGAACCCACGCCATTCGAACATCCCGCCAGGCCAAGCCCGGCGCCTGCGCCAAGCACAATGAAACTGCGCCGCGAAATCCCTGTCATGACAGACTGCCCTTTTCTCGCCCAATGCCTCGTTGCGCCGGCCTGTTCCTGCCGGTTCGTCCACGAAATATAGACAATCCCGCGCGACCTGTCACCACCGGATGTGTCGTCAGCGCCACGGCCGAGCGGAAAACAGCAGGAAAGGCGGAGCAATCACCCGGTCTTGAGCCGCCGCGCGACGTCCGGGGCGAAGTAGGTCAGGACACCGTCGCAGCCGGCCCGCTTGAACGCCACGAGCGATTCCCACATCGCCTTCTCGCCGTCGATCCAGCCTCGCTCGGCCGCCCCCTTGATCATCGCGTATTCGCCCGAGACCTGGTAGGCGAAGGTCGGGGCGCCGAAGGTGTCCTTTACGCGCCGGCAGATGTCCAGATAGGGCATGCCCGGCTTGACCATGACCATGTCCGCCCCTTCGGCAAGATCGCGCGCCACGCAGCGCAGCGCCTCGTCCGAGTTCGCAGGGTCCATCTGGTAGGTCTTCTTGTCGCCCTTGAGCGCGCCTGACGCCCCCACCGCATCGCGAAACGGGCCGTAGAACGCAGAGGCGTACTTGGCCGCATAGGACAGGATCGACACGTTGCAATGCCCGGCTCCCTCCAGCGCCGTACGGATCGCGCCGATCCGGCCGTCCATCATGTCGGACGGCCCCAGGATGTCGGCGCCGGCCTCGGCCTGGGCAAGCGCCATCCGGACCAGCACTTGAACCGTCTCGTCGTTGACGATTTCTCCGTTGCGGACGATGCCGTCATGACCATGCGCATTGTAGGGGTCGAGTGCGATGTCGGTCATCACCGCAATTCCCGGAACCTGCGCCTTGATCGCCCGGATTGCCTGGTTCGACAGGTTCTCGGGGTTCCAGGCTTCCTCGCAGCCTTCCGTCTTCTTCGCGGGATCGGTGTAGGGAAACAGGCAGATCGCCGGAATTCCGAGCTCGGCTGCCGTGGCCGCGGCCTCGACGATCCGGTCGAGCGACAGCCGCATGACGCCGGGCATCGAGGGCACCGGTTCGGCAAGCCCCGATCCATCGCGCAGGAAGACCGGCCAGATCAGGTCGTCCACGGTGAGGGCGTTCTCGCGGACCAGCGACCGCAGGCCCGCGGTCGCGCGGGAGCGGCGCAGACGGCCGTGGGGGAAGGTAGCGACGATCCGTGCCATGCACAGCCTCCGGTCTTGCATTTTTCGCACCGGTGGCATGGAACCGCCCGCATCTCAAGTGTATGAAACGGCGCGGCCCATGTCGGGCCGGGCAGGGAAGGCGCACGCGTTGGATTGGTACGTCCTGGTATTCGAGCTGATCGACATGCGATCCTTCTCGAATCTGTGGTACTGGATCTCGCTCGCCGTGGTGTGGTCTTCGGCCAGCCACTGGGTGCTCGGCGTGCCATTCGACATGCTCACCCGCGCGCGCCGCAAGGGCGGACAGGCAGAGATCGACTTCGAGCAGATGGTGCGGATCAACGTCAACCGCCTCAACTACATCGACGGAGTCGCGGGGCTCTGGCTGCTCGCGCTTTCGTGCTTCTTCCTGACGGTGCTCGGGACGCTGGGCTTCTGGTACCGCATCCAGTTTGCACAGGCAGTATTCCTGATCGCCGCGCCGCTCACGATCGTTGGGGCGCTGTCGCTGAGAATGGCGCGGCGACTTGATAGCGAACCCGTCGCGGGGGAGGATCTGCGCCACCGCCTCGTGCGGCATCGGTTCCTGATCCAGTTCATCGGGATGATCGCGATCTTCGTGACTGCGATGTGGGGCATGTACCAGAACATGAGCGGCACCATCCTGCGGTGAGCATTGCGGTTGACACTGCTGACCGTGCGGATAGCTCACGCGGAATGACCGTCACCGCCACCATCACCCTCTCCGGCGCGCCCGAGGGCTATGACGCAGCGCTCCTCGTCCGGGAACTGGGCAAGGGGCACCCGGTGATTCACGTCGCCCGCGACGACAAGCGGATGGAGGCGATGCGCGCTGCGCTTGCCTTCTTCGCGCCGGGGGCCGCGGTCCTGACCTTCCCGGCCTGGGACTGCCTTCCCTATGATCGCGTCTCGCCGGCGCCCGAGATTTCCGCGGCCCGCATGGCCACGCTTGCCACGCTCGCGGCCGGACTCTCCGGGCCCTTCGTTCTCCTGACGACTCTCAATGCCGCGACCCAGAAGGTGCCTGCGCGCGAGGTGGTTGCGGCGTCCTCTTTCACCGCGTCGGTGGGCGGGCGGGTGAACGAGACGGGGCTGCGGCAGTTCCTGGTGCGGATGGGGTTCTCGCAGACCGCGACGGTCATGGAACCCGGCGACTATGCAGTGCGTGGCGGGATCATCGACATCTACCCGCCGGGTGAGGGAGGGCCGGTCCGACTTGACCTCTTCGGCGATGTGCTCGACGGCGCGCGGCGATTCGACCCGGCGACCCAACGCACAACCGAAAAGCTGACGGCGGTGGAGTTCGCGCCGGTTTCAGAGGTCATCCTGGATGAGGCCGGTATCACCCGCTTCCGGCAGAACTATCGCATCGAATTCGGCGCGGCGGGCACCGACGATCCACTCTACGAGGCGGTGAGCGCTGGCCGCAAGCATGCCGGGATGGAGCACTGGCTTCCGTTTTTCCACGCCCGGCTTGAAACGCTGTTCGACTATGTGCCGAATGCGAGCGTCATGCTCGATGACCAGACCGAGCCGGCCCGGATCGGCCGCTGGGAGGGGATCGCCGACCAGTACGAGGCGCGGCGTGAGGCACTGGGGCAGAAACACCGGCTCGACACGGTCTACAAGCCGGTTCCTCCCGCTGATCTCTACCTCGACGAGGACGGCTGGAGCGCGGCGCTGGAGAGGCGCCGGAGGATCCAGTTCCGCGTGCTACAGCAGGCGACAGGGCCCGGCGTGCTGGATGCGGGTGGCCGGATCGGGCGCAGCTTCGCACCAGAACGACAGCAGGAGAAGATAAGTCTTTTCGAAGCCTTGGCCGATCATCTTCGCGCACGACGCGAAGCTGGACCGGTCATCGTCGCCTCCTTCAGCGAAGGCGCGCGAGAGCGGTTGAAGGGCCTTCTTGAGGATCACGATCTCACCGGACTGCCAGAGATTGCCGATGTTCGCGACCTTGCGCGCGGTCAGGTACACCTCGCCGTCTGGCCATTGGAGCAAGGCTTCACCGGTCCGCTTGACGGGGCGGACCTCACCGTGATCTCGGAACAGGACGTCCTGGGCGACCGGCTCATCTCGCGCCCCAAGCGCAAGCGGCGGGCCGACAATTTCCTGACCGAGGCGCAGTCGCTGACCCCGGGCGACCTTGTGGTGCACGTCGACCACGGGGTCGGGCGCTACAAGGGTCTCGAGGTCATCACAGCGCTGAAGGCTGCCCACGAATGTCTGCTGATCGAATACGCGGGCGGTGACAAGCTGTATCTGCCGGTGGAGAACGTGGAACTCCTGAGCCGGTTCGGCCACGAGGAGGGACTGCTCGACAAGCTCGGCGGAGGTGCCTGGCAAGCCAAGAAGGCCAAGCTCAAGGAGCGCATCCGCCAAATCGCCGAACGCCTGATGCGGACGGCGGCAGAGCGCGCGCTGCGGCATGCCCCTGTGCTGGAGCCCGCGCACGGTCTTTGGGAGGATTTCTCGGCGCGTTTCCCCTACCAGGAGACTGACGATCAGCTTTCCGCCATCGAGGACGTGTTGTCGGACATGGCCGCCGGCACACCGATGGATCGGCTGATCTGCGGCGACGTGGGGTTCGGCAAGACAGAAGTGGCGATGCGCGCGGCCTTCGTCGCGGCGCTCTCGGGCGTGCAGGTGGCGGTCATCGCCCCCACTACGCTTCTTGCCCGCCAGCACGCCAAGAGCTTTGCTGAACGGTTCCGTGGCTTTCCCTTCCGGATCGGGCGCCTGTCGCGCTTCGTGCCTGCGCGTGAGGCCGACGAGACGCGGGCGGGACTCGCCGACGGGTCGGTCGACATCGTCGTGGGCACCCATGCGCTTCTGGCAAAGGGAATCCGGTTCAGGAACCTCGGCCTTCTCGTCATCGATGAAGAGCAGCACTTCGGGGTCGGCCACAAGGAGCGACTGAAGGAACTGCGGTCGGACATCCACGTCCTCACACTTACCGCAACACCGATCCCCCGCACTCTGCAACTGGCGCTCACCGGGGTGCGCGATCTCTCGATCATCGCCACGCCACCCGTCGACCGCCTGTCGATCCGCACCTACGTCGCCGAGTTCGACAGCGTCACGATCCGGGAGGCGCTCCTGCGCGAACACTACCGAGGAGGTCAGTCGTTCTTCGTGGTACCGCGCATCGCCGACCTGCCCGAAATCGAGGACTGGCTGAAGCGCGAAGTGCCCGAAATCAGCTATGTGATCGCGCACGGGCAAATGGCTGCGGGCGACCTCGACGAGCGGATGAACGCCTTCTACGACGGCAAGTACGACGCGCTTCTGTCCACGACCATCGTCGAATCGGGCCTGGACATCCCCACCGCCAACACCATGGTGATCTGGCGCGCCGACATGTTCGGCCTGTCGCAGCTTTATCAGATCCGCGGGCGCGTGGGCCGCGCCAAGACCCGCGCCTACGCCTTCCTGACCACAAAGCCGCGCGGCAAGCTGACGGTACAGGCGGAGAAGCGGCTGCGGGTGCTGGGTTCGCTCGATACGCTCGGCGCGGGCTTCACGCTGGCCAGCCAGGATCTCGACATCCGTGGCGCCGGCAACCTGATCGGCGAGGAACAGTCCGGGCAGATGAACGAGGTCGGCTACGAACTCTATCAGCAGATGCTGGAGGAGGCGATCTCGCGGATCAAGGCCGGCGACTTCGATGCTCCTCCGGACGACAGCGAATGGTCGCCCGCGATCAACCTCGGCGTACCGGTTCTGATCCCCGAGGCTTATGTCCCAGATCTCGACGTGCGTCTCGGGCTCTACCGGCGGCTGTCGCAGCTTGCGACCAAGGTCGAGCTCGAGGGCTTCGCGGCAGAGATGATCGACCGCTTCGGCGCGCTCCCGCGTGAGGTGAACACGCTTCTGCTGGTGGTGCGCATCAAGGCCGAGTGCAAGAAGGCAGGAATCGCGCGCCTTGACGTCGGGCCGAAGGGCGCGACGATCCAGTTCCACAACGACAAGTTCCCCAACCCGGCCGGCCTCGTGGACTTCCTGACGGAACGCCCGGAGGAGGCTAAGGTGAAGGACAACAAGCTGATCCTGCGTACCGACTGGGCGAAGGAGAGCGAGCGCATCAAGGGTGCCTTCGCCATCGCGCGCGATCTGGCTGAGAAGGCTGCGGTGGGCAAGGCTAAGGCAGTGGCGGGCTGAAGCCTCAGGCGCGTGCCGGCATCGACCGCATCAGCACCGCGCCGATCGCGCTGCAGAGGAACACGCCTACCGCAAGCGGCACCGGCGTGCCGTCGAAAGCAAGGCCCATCGGCGCGGCTATGGCCACCGCCATCACGGTCGAAACCGAGCCGACGATGCTCGCCGCTAGCCCCGAGATGTGCCCTACCGGTTCGAGTGCGAGGGCGTTGAGGTTTCCGAAGGTCAGTCCTGCCATGAAGAACACGCTGGTCGTCCAGGCGATGAATATCCCGAAGTACAGGGCATCGGGCCAGAGGCCACCAGCAGTCGCCAGGGCCATCCCAAGAGAGATCACAGCTTGCGCGGCAAGCGTCCAGGTCACCACCTTGCGCATCCCCAGCCGCACGACGATCTGGCTGTTGAGGAAGCTGGCGGTTCCCGAAAGAACGGCGATAAGGGCGAACCAGTAGGGAAAACTCTCGTTGCGCCCGAAGGTCTGGTCGAACACGGCCTGTGTCGATGACAGCGTGCCGAAGAGCGCGCCGAATCCCAGCGTCATCACCAGGATCGAGGTCACGATCACCCGGTTGGCCAGCACTTCTCGCGTCGCTGCGATCAGCGGCCCGGCACTGAGCGGTCTCCGCGCCTCGGGCGACAGGGTTTCGGGCTGGCGAAGCCAGAGCCAGGCGGCCGAGAACAGCGAGAACAGGATGAACGCGCCAAAGATGCCGCGCCAGCCGAAGGCCGCGATGATGAAGCTGCCGATCAGGGGCGCCACGGCGGGGACGAGGGTGAAGATCATCATGGCGAAGCTGACCACGCGGGCCATCTGGCGACCCGAGTAGAGGTCGCGGACCATCGCGAGCGACACCACGCGCGGACCCGCTGCGCCAAGCCCCTGGATCACCCGCGCGGCGAGGATCAGCTCGAGCGTCGGCGCGACTGCGGCAAGAAGCGCCCCGCATATGTAGAGCACTGCACCGCCGAGGATCACCGTCTTGCGCCCCACCGCATCCGAGATCGGACCCGCGACGAAGGTCCCGAGACCCATGCCGAGGACAAAGCTCGTGAGAATCAGTTGCGCACGATTCGGGTCCGAGGGTGTCAGTTCGGCCGCGATCTCGGGGAAGGCGGGGAGCATCGCGTCGATCGAGAAGGCTATGGTCGCAAAGAGCATGGCCACGAGTGCGATGAACTCGCCCTGTGACAGAGGTTGCAGGGGGGTCCGCGCTGGCGGCTGGACGACGGTCATTTCAACTGGCCGGAAATCTCGTCGATCAGTTGCACCCAGAGTCCGGGCGGCTGTGCGCCGGGCACGACGTGGGTATTGGCAATGATGAACGTTGGCACGCCGGTCACACCGCGTTCGCGGGCATGGGCGTCGCGGGCGCGGATGTCGTCGGCGTCCGCTTCGGTCGCAAGCAGCCGACGGACCATCGCCGCGTCGAGCCCGGCTGCATCGGCGATATCGGCCAACATGTCACGGTCGCCAATGTCGCAGCCCTCCTTCCAGTAGGCGCGGAACAGCGCCGACACCACTGGCGTCTGCCGCCCCTCGAGCCCCGCCCAATGGATCAGCCGGTGGGCGTCGAGCGTGTTGGGAATGCGCGGGATCGCGTCCCAGTCGATCTCGATCCCGCTTTCGCGCGCGGCGGCATCTATGCGGGCATAGACCTCGACCGCGGCCTTCCGCCCGCCGAACTTGTCCTCCAGGTAGCGCGCCCGCTCCATCCCGCCCTCGGGCATGTCGGGGTTGAGCTGGAACGGATGCCACTCGATCTCGAACTGGTGGTTCGGGCGGCTTTCCAGTGCCCGGTCGAGCCGGGCCTTGCCGATCATGCACCATGGGCAGACCGGATCGGAAATGATGTCGAGCTTGATCATTCGGACTCCTTGCGGCGTGCCTCGTGCGCGGCGCGGAGGGCGCGGCGGTCGATCTTGCCGGTGGTTGTGCGGGGCAGTGCAGGCAGGTGGACCCAGAGCCTCGGGCACTTGTAGCGCGCGAGCCGGGTGGCGGCAAATGCCGAAAGGCCCCTGTCGGGGAGGGCCGCAGGGGCGGTGTAGAAGGCCGCAATCACGGTGGTGTCTGCCTTGACCGCGACCTCTGTGACGGCGACTTCGGTGATCCCGGGCGCATCGTGCAACGCCGCCTCGACCTCAAGGGGCGAGACGCGCACGCCGCCAGCGTTCATCATGTCGTCGAGCCGGCCGAGGTAGGTGATCGCGCCATCCTCGGCCATGACGGCGCCATCGCCAGAGCGGAACCATTCGCCCTGAAATCGGCCTTCGGTCTCGGAGCGGGCACCCAGATAGCCCAGGAACATGCCCGGATCGCGGGACGAAATCGCCAGTTCGCCCGGTGTGCCGCGCGGTACCGGGGCGCCATCCGGCCCCAGCACGGCAACGCGGCGCCCGGTTTGCGGATAGCCGGTGGACCCTTCGGCGACGGGATGATCGGGGCAGCCCGAGATGAAGGTCGAGCATTCGCTCATGCCGAGCGCTTCGAACACGGGCCGCCCGGTGGCTGCCGTCCAGCCCGCGCGCAACGTGGGAGACAGCTTTTCGCCCGCCGAAAGGCCGTGCCGCAGTTTCGGCAGGTCGAGCCGTGCGTGCTCGGAAAGAACGCGGCGGTAGACCGCCGGGGCGGCCGCGAAGATCGTTGCGTCGTGGCGCTTCAGGAGGATCGGAAGCGCGGCCGCCTCGGTACCCTCGGCCGGGATCAGCGCGGTCGCGCCGACGCTCCATGGATCCAGCAGGCCGGTACCGAGCGTGTAGGTCCAGTTGAACGCGCCGGCGTGCAGCACACGGTCTGTCACAGCCATACCGTCCCACCCGCGACGCATCATCCCCCGCGCCCAGACCGCCCTGTGGGCGTGAATCACCGCGCGCGGGCGGCCCGAGGTGCCCGAAGTGAAGACGAGATAGGCCGGCCGATCGGGATCACCCGTGTCCCATGCGGCGGGAGCCAGTTCGTCCATCGCGGCCAGCGCGTCGGGGCCGATGCACGGGCAGGGCAGGTCGCCGGGAAGCGGCAGCGCCGGATCGGCCAGGATCAGCCTTGGTGCAAGGCCTGGCAGGAGCTGCGCGATCTCGGTCGCCGTAAGGGCCGAGGACGCCGGCACCGGCAGCGCCCCCATGGCTACCGCGCCGAGGAAGGCCACCGGAAAGCGCGCGGTGTTGCCCAGCCGCAGCAGCACCCGGTCGCCGGGTGCGACGCCGGCCCGCGCAAGTCCGGTCGCGGTCCCGCGGACCGCCGCTTCCAGGCGCGCGTAGTTCCAGCGCTCGGCGCCAGCCGCGCCGACCACCGCAAGTGCTACCTTGTCCGGCGATGCGGCGGCATGGCCCAGCACATGGGCCGCAAGGTTGAACGGGGCGGGGCAGGGGTGCCAGGCTCCCTCGTCGAAGATCGAAAGCATGGGATCGCCCCTATCCCCGCGGGTCAGGCTTGGCAAGGCGCGGACCGGCAGGAGCGACTGTGCGAACTTGCAGGGCAGGTGCCGATGCGCTTCCGCAAGAATGGACCGACCAGCCAGAAGGGAAAGTGCAGGCTTCTGTTGCCAGGTGCCTGCGAACCCCGCCGGAACGCTGCTAGGCGCCCGGACTTAGTTTTCGGTTACCCGAGCTGCTTACGCAGCCAGAGCCACCGGAGCACGGTTGTCGT
>CAZOHN010000028.1:0-27120 GCA_964579325.1 uncultured Rhodobacterales bacterium | reverse complement strand
GTCGATCCAGCGTCTTAAGAACCTCGACGAGCTGATGGCGCATGGCGCCGAGGGCCTCACCAAGAAAGAACGCCTCGGCATGGAGCGCGAGCAGCAGAAGCTGCAGGCGGCCCTCGGCGGCATTCGCGAGATGGGCGGCCTGCCGGACCTTCTGTTCGTGATCGACGTCAACAAGGAGGATCTCGCGATCCTCGAGGCCAAGAAGCTCGGCATCCCGGTCGTCGCGGTCGTTGACACCAACTGCTCGCCCGAGGGCGTCGACTTCGTAATCCCCGGCAACGATGACGCCGCCCGCGCCATCGCGCTCTACTGCGACCTCGTGGCCCGCGCCGCGCTTGACGGCATGAGCGCCCAGATGGGCGCGGCCGGTGTCGACCTCGGCGCGCTGGATGCGCTGCCCGAGGAAGAGGCGCTCGCGGCCGAGGCAACCGAGACAGCCGAGGCCTGAGCCGGCGTTACGGAACTGTGACAGGGCGGGGGTAATTCCCCGCCCGCTACCCGATTTCCGAGGAGATGGAACATGACGATCACCGCGAGCATGGTGAAAGAGCTCCGCGAGATGACCGGCGCGGGCATGATGGATGCCAAGAAGGCGCTGACCGAGACGAGCGGCGACATGGAAGCGGCCGTTGACTGGCTCCGGACCAAGGGCCTTGCCAAGGCGCAGAAAAAGGCTGGCCGCACCGCCGCCGAGGGACTTGTGGGCGTTGCCGTGAAGGGTGGCGTCGGCGTGGCTGTCGAGATCAACTCCGAGACCGACTTCGTGGCGAAGAATGCCGAGTTTCAGGCCATGGTCGCTGCAATCACCGGCGTGGCCGTCAACGTCACCTCTGTCGAGGACCTGAAGTCCGCCACCATCGACGGCAAGACCGTCGAGACGGTTGTCACCGAGGCCATCGCCAAGATCGGCGAGAACATGACCCTGCGCCGCATGGCGCGCGTGGAAGGCGACGCGGTTGCCTCCTACGTGCACAACGCCGCCGCCGAGGGCATGGGCAAGATCGGCGTTCTCGTCGCACTTAAAGGTGCCGACAACGGCATCGGCAAGCAGATCGCGATGCACATCGCCGCCGCCAACCCGCAGTCGCTGTCCGAGAAGGACCTCGACCCCGCGGTGGTCGAGCGCGAGAAGGCGATCCTGAGCGAGCAGGCGCGCGAATCGGGCAAGCCCGAGGCGGTGATCGAGAAGATGATCGTCGGCCGGATGGCGAAGTTCTTCGAGGAAGTCACGCTTCTCGGTCAGAAGTTCGTGCTGAACCCCGACATCACCGTTGCGCAGGCCGCGAAGGATGCCGGTGTCGAGGTCATCGCATTCTCGCGCCTGGCCGTCGGCGAGGGCATCGAGAAGGAAGAAAACGACTTCGCCGCCGAAGTCGCGCGGATGAACGCCTGATCCACGTCGGGTGATGAGCGGAAGCGGGGCGGTCCAGGCCACACTGGACCGCCCCTAACCGTTTGCGCCACCAATTGGGGATGAAACGGAGCGCATTCGGGTGTCTGACGCAGGGGACGGACTATGAGCCCCCGGTGCCCGACGATCCGGTTTCCCGGTACCTCAGGTTCCCTGAAATCGCAGGGGGCCCCATCGGCGATGTTCCCTGGCAAACGCCACCACTCACGGAACAAGGGGAAAATCGCACGAAAAATGACCCTGCGTAAGTAGGGGAATCCTTACTGATGGATTACGTCCATCCTCAGCTTCCCGCGATCTGCTGCGGGCCGGGTTCCACGATGAAGATCTGGTTGTGGAACGACGCCTTTAGCACCGCCTGAGCCGTCGTCTCGACGTCGAGAGCCTCGCGCGCAAGGCGCAGGTGCTTCTCGATCGTCGCGGCCGTGAGGCCCATGATCGTTGCGATATCCTGCGTCGTCTTGCCGTCGCCTACCCATTCCAAAGCCTCGCGCTGCCGCGCAGTGAGCTGGCGTCGCGTGCCGCCGAAGGGCAGGGTGGTGATTTTCAGGTGCGCCACTATGCAAAGCTGCTCCAGCCAGCGCCCGTTCCTAGCCCAGATCTCGTCGGCTCCGTCCTGATCGATGCCCTGTCGGGCGGTCAGGGCAATAGCGCCCTTAGCCCGCGGCGAGACCGACGGAAAGCTTACCGACCATCCGGATGTCACGCCCATCTGCCGGTTGAACTCGACCACGCGCAGCTCCGCCGGGGTGAGGTGGTCGACGTGCTCGCGGATCCAGCGCCAGGAACAGGCGCCCTCGTTCTCGGCGGCCCAGCCGACCATCGGGGCCGTCATGTAGAGCCGGTCGCCCAGGAAGCGATCCGTGTAGGTGCGCGGATGGTTTGTCAGGATCAGGTAGTCGTCCGGGCTTCCGAAGGATGATGCGGTGCGATACCGCGTGAACCCGTAGAGAAGGCGGTCGAAACCGTTGCGGCCCATTTCCTTGCAAAGGGTGTCCCACACCGTCTCGACGGACCGAGCCCGCGTGATGTTCTCCAATGCCCCGAGTATTTCCACCATGGCCTGCTCCGATGGCGACGGGCGCGAAACGGGCCAAAGGGCCCGCCGAACGCGCGCGAGTGCACCTGTTGTTTTCCCCACGGCAGATGTAGCAAGCGAATGTCGGGGCTGTCGAGACGGCACCGCATCCTTGGATGGCAAAGAAGGACAGGAAGTCGGAACATGCGGGATCGCCGTGACGTGGTGATTGCAGGGGGAGGCGTCATGGGCGCGTCGCTGGCCTTCTGGCTCACCGAACTTGCCCCGGGACGCCTCCGCGTTCTTGTGGTGGAGCGTGATCCGACCTATGCGCACAGTTCAACCGCACTCAGCGTCGCGTCGATCCGGCAGCAGTTCTCGAATCCCGTCAACGTGAGGATCTCACGATTTGGTGTTGATTTCATTCGTAATGTAAGGAACTGGCTCGGTGCGGACGGCGAGGTCTCCGACCTCGGGTTCAAGGAACAGGGCTATCTGTTTCTGGCAGGAACCGCGGGCCAGGCACAGGCCATGCGCGAAGTGGTCGAAGTCCAGCGTGCGGAAGGTGCCGCGACCGAACTGATTGCTCCGACCGCGTTGTGTGGGCTTTTTCCCTGGCTCGATCCGGCGGGTGTGACGCTCGCTTCCTTTGGACCGCGCGATGAGGGCTGGTTCGACAACATGGGACTTCTGGGCGGCTTTCGCCGTGCCGCACGAGCGCGTGGCGTCGAATTTGCAGCGGCGGAAGTCGCAGGAGCGGTCCGCGCCGGGGATCGCGCCGAGGCAGTGATCCTCTCGGACGGTCGGCGGATCGACTGCGGCTGCCTCGTCAATGCCTGCGGCACGCGCGCGTCGGCACTGATGTCCATGCTACATGAGGTTATCCCAGTAGAGCCCAGAAAAAGAACGGTATTCCTGGTAGATGCACCAAATGTCGCGGCCCCGGGTGCGCCTCTCATGGTCGACCACAGCGGTATCTATCTGAGACCCGAGGGCAAGCACTGGATTGCCGCGACGGTTCCCTCCGAGGATGGACGCGTAGACACGGATGACTTCGAGCCCGACCTCAAGCAGTTCGAAGACGTCGTCTGGCCGCGGCTCTACGACCGGATACCGTCATTCGATGCCGCCAAGGTGCTGCGGGCCTGGGCTGGACACTATGCCTACAACACGCTGGACCAGAACGCTATTCTCGGGCTTTGGCCAGGTCTTGCGAATGTCTACGTAATGAACGGGTTCTCAGGACATGGTTTGCAGCAGGCTCCGGCCGTTGGTCGCGGGATCGCTGAGTTGATCGTTCACGGGGCATACGTCAGTCTGGACCTGACGCCGCTTGGGGCAGACCGCATTCCCGAAGGGCGACCGTTTCTTGAGAGAGCGATCGTCTGAGATCGCGCAAGCGGATCTGTAGTTTACATAATATGGCTTATCAGTATCCGCCATGTCCGACACAGCTATCGGGTCGGTCCCTGTCCGTGCCGCCTTGGCCGCCTCTCCTGCGGCGCCTATCCGCCAAGCAGCAGCCTGTGGTTTCGATGTAGCAGCGCAAGCCCGAGCAGAAGCAGTGTCAGCGACAGACCATAAACATAGAGCGGCGAGACATAGTCGCCGGTGTAGGCCGGGTAGAACGCGCGGCGGGATTCCCCGATGATGTGGACGAGCGGGTTGTACCACAGGATATCGCGATAGGGCCGCGGTACCGCATCGAATACGAAGATGACGCAGGAAATCAGAAACAGAGGCCGGTTGAGGATCGCCCAGACCCGCTGCCAGACGTCGAAGCGGGTGAACAGGTAGCAATTGAGCACGCCGACCGACAGCGCCAGCGTCATTGCCATCGCAAGCGCCGAGGCGGCGCGTGGAAGATCGACGATCGTTCGGGTGTCGAACAGGATCAGCACACCGGCGAAGATCACGTAGAATACCAATGTCTTGGTCAGGCCGTTCAACAGGAACCTGGCAATGATCGCGTCAAGCCAGGTGACGCTGGGATAGGCAAGCAGCGGCCGCGAAAACTGGAGAGACTGCGCAATCTTCGCGGCAAGGTCGGCATAGATCAGGAATGGCACCATGCCGGTCGCGTAGAACAGTGGAAAGTTGGTTCCGATCGGTGGGGCCGCGAAGGCGAGCGACAAAGCGAATGTCAGCAGTGCAATGCCGAGTGCCGGCTCGATGAAGGCCCAGACGAAGCCGCCCGGCGAGCGGCCATAGGTCGTCTGCATCTCGCGCAGCATCAGAGCCGTGATGGTGCGCGGTGCCGCAAACCGGCCGAGGCCTCCCCTGGCCGGTCGTGCGGGACGCGGGGTCGGGAGTGTCGGGGTTGCCAAGATCCGCTCTCCGGGTCCGCTCATTGCCGCCATGCACGGCGTGGGTTATGAACCATCGACGCGCAACAATCAAACCGGTGCGGAGAGACGTGACCGAACCGAAACCGTCGCACGAAGCACTGGCCCGCGAAAGCGCCCCTCAGCCGCCAGCGGCGCAGGGCAGCGATGGTCGAGCGTATTCCTCCGAGGCCGCGCGGCAGGCGGCACCGCCCTCCCCCGCCGGATCGGGCAGCGGTGCGCGGCTGACTCAGCTTGGTACGCCTGTCTCGTCGGCGCGGCCAGCCGCGGGCCCTGCACGGATGCGCCGGCGGCATTACGGCCTCCTCCTCAGCCTCCTGATCTGCGTGGTGGTGCCCGCGACAGGCGTGGCCGCCTATCTCTGGACCCGCGCTGCCGACCAGTATGCCTCGACGGTCGGCTTTTCGATCCGGCAGGAGGAGATCGGCTCGCCTGCCGACCTTCTGGGTGGCCTGAAGGCATTCTCGGGTTCATCATCCAATGATGCCGATATCCTCTACGAGTTCATTCGCAGCCAGAAACTGGTGGGCGAGATCGACGCCCTACTCGACCTCCGGTCGATCTGGGCGCGGCGTCAGGGCGACGTTGTGTTCGGCATCGGCCCCGGAGGTACCATCGAGGATCTCCTCAAGCACTGGCGGCTCATGGTTCGTGTATCGCACGATACCGGCACAGGGTTGATGGAGGTGCGTGTGCTGGCCTTCTCGCCCGAAGAGGCACGGGCTCTTACCGAGGCGATCTTTGATCGCAGTGCAGAGATGATCAACGCGCTGAGCGCGATCGCGCGTGAGGACGCCATCGGCTATGCTCGGGCCGACCTCGATGTCGCCCGAGAGAGGTTGCGTGATGCAAGGGTCTCGGTGACCGAGTTCCGCAACCGGACCCAGATCGTCGATCCCACTGCAGACATGCTGCGTCAGGGCGGCGTGCTGGGCACCCTCGAGAGCCAGCTGGCAGAGGCAATGATCGAGAAGGATATCCTCGACCGCACGGCAGGTGTGAACGACCCCCGCAGGCCGCAACTCGAACTGCGCATCGAGGTGATCGAAGACCGGATCATCGAGGAGAGGCGCAAGATCGGCATCGGCGAAGGCCAGGCCGGCGTGACGGCTTTTGCCGACACTGTGGGCGAGTTCGAGCGGCTTGCCGTCGAACGCGAGTTCGCAGAGCAGTCTTACGTTGCCGCGCTTGCCGCCTACGATCTCTCGCTGGCCGAAGCCAGGCGCAAGAGCCGCTACCTCGCTGCCCATGTCGAGCCAACGATGGCACAGAAGGCGGAGTATCCGCGGCGCTGGACTCTCCTTGGCCTTACCGCGGGGTTTCTCTTCCTGATCTGGTCGGTCCTCGCGCTTGTCTTCTACTCGCTCCGGGACCGGCGCTGACGGGAAGCCGATGATCGAGTTGCGCAACCTCACCAAGGCGTTCCACCTCGACGGGCAGCACAAGATCGTCGCCGACGACATCAGCGCCCGCTTCCCGACGGGCGCAGCGGTCGCGCTTCTGGGGCGCAACGGGACCGGCAAGTCAACTCTGCTGCGGATGATCGCCGGGACGATCCAGCCTACGTCCGGTGAGATCCTTTCGACCGGTACGATCTCATGGCCGATCGGGTTCGCGGGGTCGTTTCACGCCGACCTGACCGGGGCCCAGAACGCCCGCTTCGTCGCGCGGGTCTACGGTGTCGATACCGACGCACTCATAGCGTTCGTCGAGGAATTTGCCGAGTTGGGCGGCCATTTTCATTTGCCCTTCTCCACCTACTCGGCCGGGATGCGCGCACGCCTCGCCTTCGGCGTCTCGATGGGCATTCCCTTCGATACCTACCTCGTCGACGAGGTGACGGCGGTGGGTGACGCCGCTTTCCGGCGCAAGAGCTCGGAGGTGTTCCGCGCTCGCCTCGCCACGGCCGGTGCGATCCTCGTGACCCACGACATGGGCGTGGTCCGCGAACTCTGCGAAATCGGTGCAGTAATGGAGAACGGCAGGCTGGAGTTGTTCGACGACGTCGACACTGCGATCCGGCGTCACCATCAGATCATGACGGCCTGAGCCTGCCTCTGGCGCCCGTCGCGTTGCCTATTTCACCAGAACCGTGAAAGCAAAGAGCGGGAGCGCGGCCTCGCCCATTGCGGCCCCGTAGGACGTGCTGAACGGGCGGAACAGTCCGCGGTAGGGAGCGATGTCCTCAACCGGTCCACCCGCCAGTTCCATTGTCTTGTTCAATCTGACCCAGAGTATCTCGGCAAGATCCGGGGCCGCTCCCTGATACCGGAAGTCGACGGAGCGGAACCCGATGGCCTGGGCCATCCTGCGAAGCAGGGCCGTGGGGAAGATGAACTTATCCTCGCTGCGCGCCACCGTTTCGTCCCTGGTCCGAAGGTTGCGCTGCTTGAGGGCGCCCAACTCGGCGATCCGATCGAGGATCTGGCGCGTGCGCAGCGTGAGTGGCGGCCCGAGTCCAGAGGCCTCCAGTGCAGTGATCTGGCCTGCGGCGAGGTGGAGGAGCGCGTGGCCCTCCATCATCGGGTCGCCGAAGATCGCGACGCCGCCGGGGCGGAGAATGCGGAAGGCGTCCGAAAGCGTGTTCTCGAAATGCAGCAGATGATGCAGCACCGAATGTCCAAGCACTGCATCGAAGCTGTCACTCGCAAACGGCAGCCGGTTCGCATCAAGGAGATAGGGCGCGAAGGTCGTTTGAGGTGCGATCTGCGCAATCTTGTCGAGAAGCCGCGCCATGAAACGGGGCGACAGGTCGGCACAGTGAATCTCGGAGAACTGGCCATGCGCGGCGAGGCCCACAGTCAGATTCCCGGTTCCCGCCCCGAACTCGAGCACCCTGCCCTCTATGCCCTTCCCCAGCTCTGTCATGATTGAGGCGTAGAATTGAAACAGCGGCTCTGACGTCCTGGGTGTGACTGCATGCATCGCGTCATAGGTCGCATCGTCGAGAAGCGTGTCGGCCGACTTGTCAACCCGCAGGTCAAGGAGGCCTTCAGCCAGGTGACTGACCATGCCGCAGGCGGAACAGACCGCTCGACCTTCAACGATATCGAGCCGGGCGTTCTGGCAGGATGGGCAGAGAACGAGGGTTTCCCCGTCCTTCCATGCTGCGGAAACAGGCGCCCCTTCAGGGATACCCGTATCGGGAGCCGACACAGGTTCGTCGCCGGTTGAATTGCCCACGTCGTCGCGCGCCTCCGCCTCCGCCTCCGCCTCGGGCGCGTCTGTCGCCTCTTCACCCATCGTTGCCGGCCCCGCCTCGCCAGGAACATATCCGAACCGGCGCGCGTAATCGGTGTCGGCGTAGAGCGCCGCGAGGCGTCGGGCTTGGTCCGAGCCGAAGGCACGGCGCACCTTTTCGTCCAGGAGCTTCCCCTTGCTGACGTTGCGCGCCTTCACCCGCAGCGTCTTCGGCAGGGCCAGCGCGGCCGACAGCTGCGGCAGGATCGCCTTCATGTCCTCGTATCGAAAGAGAATCCCGTCAAACTGCGGTCGGCTGAGCGTGAACAGTTGGCCGTTCCTCTCGAATTCATCGAGGCGACAGTGGAAGACAGGTTCCATCAGGCTGCGGTGCCAATCGAACGGCCGGATCGCCGAGTAGAAAAGTTCCTGCAGCGCCGCGTTCGTAAGCTGCTTCCGCATGGCGGCGAGTGCTACGGGCCGAATTTCAAGCAGGGCATCGAGCGAGCCAAAACCCTCGATTACCTCGGCCACTTCTCCGAGAATCGCGGCAAGCGCCGGTTCAGCCAGGTCATCGACAGTTTCTCCCTCCAGCCCGTGGCGGGCCTTGGCTTCGAGAAAGAGCTCCAGATACCCCTTCGCGTCCTGTGTAATGGCCGAGCGCAGCCAGTCCATCGGTTCGCGCACCGTCGAGAGCATGACGAGCCGGGTTTCCGGCTCGAAGCCCGCAAGGATGCGGTTGATGCGCCTTGTGATGTTGATATTGGCGGCGAGTTGGCCGGACTGATGGAAGAAGAAGTACTCGTTGACCTGCGGATTGAGGCAGGAGCCCAGTATCTTCTGCAGCGCACTTTCACCAAGGAAGTGGCTCTGGACCGCCTCGACACCGGGCTGTTCGTTCAGCGCCGAGACGAGTGCCGTGCTCGCTACTTTGCCAAACTGGTAGACCACGACGAAGGACTTGGTCGGAGCATCAGTCACTTGTGGTCTCCGGAGGCAGGAGCGCGGTGTTGTGCTCGACCCATGCGGCGAAGCTGTTGCGCCCGGTGGCCAGCGGATCGGGGAAGGCGCGGCGCAGGTCGATCCGCTCGCGGTAGAGACGTCGAACCGCACGCGGCACCTCGCGTCCGTCATCGAAGGCAGCGTAGTACCACCAGCGCGGCGGGATCCGCGGATCGTCCTCCGCTGCCACGGCGCGCTTGTACCAGGCCCAGATCTCGTAGACTGGCGTCTCTGCCCCGGCGTAGCGCTGGGTCATGATGTCACCGACGGGTCCCATCTTGGTGAAGTGGTAGAACTTCAGCGACGAGCCATTGACGAGGATAGCACCTTCCAGGTTTATCTCGACCCTGCGGCGGCTCAGGTTCCAGCTCGCCACGTTGCACCCCGGATCCCGGACGATCCGGACCCCATCGAAGAAGCAGGGGATCAGATTGCACCACTTCTGGTCGGTGAAGAGCCCGCGCGGGATGTCGTCGAGGCACCAATCGCCCAACCGCTCCGCCCACCAACGGGCAAACCGGCGCCCTTCGGGATCGTTCCGAACAGCGATGAAGCCCAAATTGAAGACACCGTGGGCAAGCGAGCCGACCTCATTGTCGACCACCGCCTGCCGACTCTCGTCGGGCTCGACCTGGTGCGGGGTCAGGAGGATCGAAACCCCGGGCTCCCGCATTGCCTCGACCATCTCGTCGACGGGACCGAAGAGGGCGATGTCGGGGTCGAAGTAGTAGGCCTGTTCGCAGTCGGCCTCGTCGAGCAGGCGTTCCAGCACCCTGCCCTTCACTGCGGTGCAGGCCTCGACGATGTCATGGCCGAAGACCCAGGCATCGGCATCGTCACCGAACAGCTCGTGCGTCCAGATCACCCGGTGGAAGGGCTCGGTCGCCGCGTCGAAGTCGAAGCCCTCGGGTGCACGGTCGGTGATGGCCGCCCAGATCACCCAGTCGGGGTGATGGCGGCGCAGACTCTTCGCGAGGACCCGCGCTCGGGAGAGGTAGCTGAAGGTGAAGCTGGTGAAGACGTGGATCGTCATGGCGTCGCCACGGCCGCGAGGAGGTCCACAGTCAGAGCGCTGCGACGTACCAGCGCCTCGGTCTTTGCCCGGAACAGACGTGCTTCGGAAATAACGCCTGACAGTTCTGGCCCGTCCAGGAACTGCACGAGGCTCTCGATGTCCCTGAACACCCGTCCGCGACCGGTCTGTTGGACCGCCGCGGCGACATTGCCGGAGACGTCGTTCGTCAGGACCAGGGCTCCTGCACAGAATGCCTCGAACGTTGTGAAGGAGAAGGTCTCAGGGCAAGTCGACCAGTGTACGACCAGATCGATCTGCGTGCGCTCGACCGCTCGGATCATTGCCTCGGGATCAGCCGCTGACGCGTTGACATGGGTCCGGAACAGCCGTGCAGGGATCCGTTCAAAGCTGCCAAAGTAATGAAACTCGACATCGTCTCGCCCGGAGAGACGGTCTGAGACGCTTAGGAAGTCCGGCCAGCCCTTGTGCGCGAAAGTCGCCCCGAGAAACGCGATACGGACAGGGCCATTCGCAAGCGGCAGCGGTTCCGGTCGCCGATCAAACGAGATTTCGAGATGGGGATGCACCTGCGCACGCGCAGTCGGAAGTCTGTTCGCACGTGACCAGATCGTGAGCGTGTTCTGCGACGGTGCTACCACATCAATTGCTAGCCGCTCGAAGAGTGGCTTGAGGCGGTCGAGATGGTCCAACCGATCCGGCCCGTAGACACAGATGCCACAGGCTCCGGAGCCTGCGGGCGGTGCGCCACAGTAGCTCAGGTCATTGCGTTGTAGATTGTAGCCCGGGCAAAGGCCGAAGTAGTCGTGGAGCCAGAACCAGGCCGTCTGCAGGCGAAGCGCTCCGGCAATTTCGAGCACGGCTTCTGGCGCATGTCCGAGGAGGGAATGGATCACGATCGATGTCCCTGCCGACCAGTTCGCAGAGCGCCGAAAAGCCTCGGCTACCGCGGACGCCCGGGCGACCCCAAGCTCCTGCCCGTCGAGTCGCAGATACAAGATCGGGTCCCTGTCCGAGGACAGGCACGGCAACGGCTGCCAGGGGTAGAGCCCGAGATAGCCATGTCCTGCGGCAATCGCCGCAGCCTCCTCGCGACGGATGGCAGCCTGGGCTCCACCGGCATTGCGGTGATAGTCGTCATGGGTCAAGGCAACGAGGACATGACGCGGCCCGGCCCGCGCACCCGAAGAGATGGCGCGCTCGATCTCCGACGAACCGAGAAGATCCGGCGGCCCTTCGGCTCGAGTCCATCCCTTCACCCTGGCAGCGATGGGTTCCAGCCGCTCGAGGATCTCGGCCCTGAGCCCAAGTGGATGCAGGCAGGCCCTGCCCTCCCCCCGGCCGGCAATCAGATAGTGCCAGAACGGGTTCACCCCGGCGGCGCGGACATCCGGATGGTTGTCCAGGTAGTACTTCGTCGAGAATCCGCGGTTCGGGTTGCGCCGCTCATGCCATCCGGCCGTAACGAAGTGCACGAGCGGATCAAGCCCAGAGGTCGCGACATCGGGATAGCTGTGGAGATAGAACGTGGCATCGAACTCGGATGCGATGACTTCTGCGATCCTGCGAAGGTCGGGATCAGCCGCCACTGCAAGGCCCGACGGCGCGGTTGTACGGCGTTCGCGTCGGCCATGCTTGACATAATGATAGAGCGGATTCAGCCCGGACTCCCGAACGTCGGGGTTCCGCTCCAGATAGAAGTCCGTGGAGAACAGGGGCGCAGGATCCCGCCCCTCGCGCCAACCCTGCCGAATGTAGTGAAGAGCGGGCTCTTCACCACTTTCCACCACATCGCGGTAGACCGACAGGTAGAACCCTGCGTCGAAGTCCTCGCGAATGGCGGCCAACTGCACCTCAAGACTGGGACCACGTCTCCCGAGCAGCGGTGCCAGTGTCGTGCGGAACGTCTTGCGCATCTTGCCCGTTTACCCAACCGCGCGGCGCCGGCGGCAATCACCGGGATGTCTATGGGCTATCGTCGGCGCGGTCCATCCCTCTTGACGGAATCCTGCCGATCATGGCCGGGTCGGCCAGCGCGCGCAGCGCGGTGTCGGCGTTCTCCACGTCGGTGCCACACAGTGGCAGAACGATCCCGTTTGAATGGGCTCGCACCGCCTCGGCCTGGGCGCCGAGGTCGAAGCACAGGACCGGCAAGCCCGTCGCCAGCGCTTCACGCGTCGTGAACGAGTAGGTCTCCGGCCAGACCGATGGGATCAGCCAGTGCGTGATCCCATATCTGCGGACGAGGTCGGCGATTTGCGAAGTTTCATAGGTGCCGTGGCAGCGGTGGCGGGGCGCAAGGCTGTAGGCCGGGTCGAGGTTGCCGATCAGCACGAGGTCGGGCGCGCCTTCCCCCTGCGCTGCGAGCCGGCCACTGAGTTCGGTAGCCACACCCGCGCCCTTGTGTGGCGCAAGGTTGCCGAGAATGCCCAGCGCGAGGCGGCCTTGCCGAGTGCCGGGGACACGGGTCTGTGCCCCGACGGTGATTGCGTGGGGGCGTACAACAAGCGATGCAGCAAGCGACGGAAACGCCTCCGCCACGATGGCGCGGCTCGCGTCCGAGAAGACAACGATCTCGCCGCGCGTTGCCGCCGCTTCGAGCAGACGCTTCCAGGACGCCCGCCACTCAGCCAGGGTCACAACTGCGCCACCGGGTCGGCGGGCGCGGTGCGCCGGGTCCACCGAAACCTCGTGGGGTACGCCGCGATAGCACCCGTCGGCATCGAGAAGCGTGTAGGACGGCGAAAGCGGCAGGTAGTCGTGGAACAGCACCGAGACCGCACCCTCTTTGCCGGCGAAGCGCAGGAGCAGATCAGGAAGCGCCGCCGGATCGGCGTCTCCCACTCCGCAGGAGTAGATGACATGCGGGTTGCCGGTCTGGGCGAGCAGACGCACCACAAGGTCATCGGAGTCGGTCAGGCCGGCGACCGCGCCCCACGGACCGTGAACCTCGACCCGCCAACGGGAACGCCCTCCCACGCGGATGACGATGGCCGCACCAGTCCCGTCTTCGACGTCGCTCCGCACCCTGTCCCCGAGCCAGACCTCCGCCCCTCCACCAAGGCTGTGTCCGATGTAGACCGGCACCGCGCCCGAGCACGCCTGACCGGCCCAGGCCACCGCCAGCACGAGCCGCGCAGCCGAGAGAGGATCGGCACCCAGGAATCGCTGCACTTCGGCATCGAACCTCGGATAACGTCGCGCGATCAGCGTCCCGGCCTCCTGCACGCGGCGGAGCTTCTCGGTGCCTCCAAAGGAGGCGCCGCCGCGATGTTCGACGAAGAGGCCCGCATGTCCGAGGTGCAGGGCTCCCAGCGCGCGCGTCTTCAGGCACCAGTCTACCTCCTCGCCATAGCCACGGCCGAAGGCGGAGTCGAAGGCGGGAACACGGGCGAGCCATGCCGGCGCGAGCGCCATGCAGAAGCCCACGCCGGTCGGCATTTCGGCGAGCATGTGCTCGGGGGCGATGGAGCGGGCGACCGCGTCGATTCCGTCGGCCGCACCGGCAGACAGGTCGATGCGCCGCGACATCCGCGGCACCGTTAGTAGCTCGGCGTCGTTCGACATCGGCGTGACGCTCGCAACCTCGGGTCGTCCGGCGAAGGGTGCGAGCAGCCGCGAGGCCCACCCCTGCGGCACGAAGGCGTCGCTGTTGAGAAGGACCACATTCCCGTCGCGTGTCTTGGCCTCGGCAAGTCCGCGGTTTGCGGCGGCGACAAAGCCCGCATTGCCGGAGTGTTCGACCAGGGTCACGCGGTCGGAGCGCCCGGCGGTCCAGTCGCGCAGGAACGGCCCGACGCGCAGGTCGGTCGAAGCGTCGTGAACGACCACGAGATGCCAGGGGAGGTCAGTATTCTTCTCGATCCGGTGCAGGCACTCTCCCAGAAGATCGAATGCGTTGAACACGGGAAGGACGATCGTGACCGGACCAGTCGCACCCGACTGAGCCGCCGCTACCGCGTTCTCCGTGAGGAGGAGGTCGTCGGGTAGCCAGGTTTCATTTCCTGGTGCGCTGTCCCGGAACGCCCGGCCGACCGCCAGCCGCGCCTCGGGATCGCGGTGGAGGAGCCAGCGCAGCAGATGCGGGGACACAGAAAGGAGTGTGGCGGCGAATCCTGGGATGAGCCTGACCATGCCGCGAAGCCGCTGACCGCGGGTCAGATCGGAAAGCGGCAGCCGAAGTGGTACGCCCGGTCCACCGACGACAAGGACCGCCCGGTCGGGCTCCGCGAGTGCCCCGACGGAAAAGCCCGGTCGAGCAACACTGTCACCGAAGCCCGCTTCAAGCGGCCGGGCGTGGCGCCTGGCGATCACGGGCGGTCCAAGCCCGGTATCGAGGCGAAGATCGGCGCGCAGGCACCAGCCTTCGACTTCGATGCGCCGCCAGCGCCGCCGAACGACCTCGATCCTTCCAATGACGGCCCCATCCTCACCCCGGATCGGGCCGCCTTCGAGATCGAGCCGGTGATGTTCGCCGGCATAGCGTTCGAAAAGTCGTGCGACCGCACCGAACAATCGCTTCACCCCTTCCCGGTTTCCGAACTTCAGAAGTCAGGACCGGATCAGGGAGTCAACCGGTGGCGAGGCAGGACGGAGGGCGTCTAACGGCGGCCCTACCCCAGCGCGTAGCCCGCACCACGCACCGTGCGAACCGGATCTTCGCCACCGTGATGACACAGCGCCTTGCGCAGGCGGCCAATGTGCACGTCGACGGTTCGCGTATCCACGTAAATGTCGCGCCCCCAGACCCGGTCGAGCAACTGCTCGCGGCTCCAGACGCGGCCGGGCTTTTCCATGAAAGTCGAAAGCAGCCGAAATTCCGTCGGCCCCAGCTTGAGCGCCTTGTCGCCGCGCCAGACCCTGTGGGTCTCGGCGTCAAGCCGAATGTCCTCGAATTCCAGGACCTCGCCCATGCTGGCCGGCCGCGTCCGGCGCAGTTGCGCGCGCACCCGCGCCATGAGCTCGACGATTGAATAGGGCTTCACGACGTAGTCGTCGGCCCCCGTCTCGAGCCCGCGCACCCGATCCACTTCCTCCGACCGCGCCGACAGCATGATGATCGGAACACCCCGCGTCTCGGGGCGCGACTTGAGCCGGCGGCAGACCTCGATGCCGCTCACGTTCGGCAGCATCCAGTCGAGCACGATGATGTCGGGGGCGTATTCCTCGACGAGGATCAGCGCCTCCTCGCCATTCTCGGCCTTTGAAACCCGAAATCCTTCGGCCTCGAGATTGTAGGCGAGAACCTCGCGCTGCGCCGGCTCGTCCTCGACAACGAGAACCGTCGGGTGGTGGTCGGCAGAGGCCATCAGTCGTCAGCCTCATCGCCGGGTCGGACATAGGATGTCTCGTCACCCTTGGGCCGGCTCTCTTCCGGCATGTCGCCGGTTACCAGGTAGATGACCTGCTCGGCGATGTTGGTGACGTGGTCGCCCATCCTCTCCACGTTCTTGGCGATGAAGTGCAGGTGCATGCAGGCGGTGATGTTGCGCGGGTCTTCCATCATGTAGGTGAGGAACTCCCGGAACAGAGCGTTGTACATCTGATCGACGTCGTGGTCCCGGTTTCGGACGTCCTGGGCCAGCTCGGAATCGCGCTGGATGTAGGCGTCGAGCACGTCCTTGAGCATCTGCTCGACCGTCTTGGCCATTCGCCGGATCGCGCCGCCCGAACCGTTGATCGGCTGCATCTGTACGAGCACCGAGGTGCGCTTGCCCATGTTCTTGGCGTAGTCGCCCATCCGCTCGAGGTTCGCCCCGATCTTCATGACTGTCAGCACGGTGCGCAGGTCGGTCGCGGTGGGTGAGCGCAGGGCGAGGACGCGCGCGGCTTCCTCGTTCACGCGCTCTTCAAGCTCGTCGATCCGCTTGTCGTTGCGGCGCACGCGTTCGGCGAGTTCCTCGTCGCGTGTCTCGAGCGAGGTTGCGGCGTCGAGAATGGCGGCTTCGACGAGGCCGCCCATCTTCATGATCAGCGCCTGGATCGCTTCGAGGTCGCGGTCAAAGGCCTGCAGGATGTGGGGATCGGTCTGCACGAATGGCCTCCTCAGCCGATCCGGCCCGAGATGTAGCTCTCGGTGCGCGGGTCCTTGGGGTTGGTGAAGATCTGGCCGGTCTCGCCGTATTCGACGAGGTTGCCGAGGTGGAAGAAAGCGGTCTTCTGGCTGACGCGCGCGGCCTGCTGCATCGAGTGGGTGACGATCACGACCGAGAAGTTCGAGCGCAATTCGTCTATCAGTTCCTCGACCTGCGCGGTTGCGATCGGGTCGAGCGCCGAGCAGGGTTCATCCATCAGGAGGACTTCCGGTGAGGTCGCGATGGCCCGTGCGATACAAAGCCGCTGCTGCTGACCGCCCGACAGACCGGTGCCCGATTCCTGCAAGCGGTCCTTCACCTCACCCCAGAGCGCGGCCTTCTTGAGGCTCGCCTCGACGATCCCGTCAAGGTCGGCCTTCGACTGGGCAAGACCGTGGATCTTGGGCCCGTAGGCCACGTTGTCGTAGATCGACTTCGGGAACGGGTTCGGCTTCTGGAACACCATCCCGACCTTGGCGCGCAGCTGCACCGGATCGACCCGCTTGTCGTAGATGTCCTCGCCGTCGATCCGGATGTCGCCCTCGATGCGGGCGATAGAAACGGTATCGTTCATGCGGTTGAGGCAGCGCAGGAAGGTCGACTTTCCGCATCCCGAAGGTCCGATGAAGGCAGTCACGGTCTTGTCGAGAATATCGCAGTCAACGTCCATCAGCGCGTGCTTCTCGCCGTAATAGACCTGAACACCCCGAGCGGTGATCTTGTTGTTCTGCGTCTCCACGCTTCTCTCCACGATACGAAGGTCGTCCATGTCCTGTCTCCCTACCAGCGCCGCTCGAAGCGGCGGCGGAGCACGATTGCTATGATGTTCATCACGACCAGGAACGCCAGCAGCACGATGATCGCACCGGCAGACCGTTCGATGAAGGCGGGGTCCGACCGAGACGCCCATGAGTAGACCTGGACCGGCAGGGCGGTCGCAGGATCCAGAATACCGCCATCCAGCGGACCGGCCGGATAGTTCGCCACGAACGCCACCATGCCGATCAACAGAAGCGGCGCCGTTTCGCCGAGGGCCGATGCGAGGCCAAGGATCGTGCCGGTCAGGATGCCCGGTGCAGCCAAAGGCAGAACGTGGTGGAAGACCGTCTGCATCTTCGACGCACCCACCCCCAGGGCCGCATCCCGTATCGAAGGCGGCACTGCGCGGATAGCGGCCCGGGTCGCGATGATGATCGTCGGCAACGTCATCAAGGTCAGCACAAGCGCGCCGACAAGGGGCGATGACTGCGGAAACTTCGCGAAATTGATGAAGATCGCCAGACCCAGGATCCCGTAGACGATGGACGGCACCGCCGCGAGGTTCGAGATGTTGACCTCGATGATATCGGTCAGCCGGTTCTTCGGCGCGAACTCCTCGAGGTAGATGGACGCCGCTACCCCAAGAGGAAGCACAAAGATCGCCACCAGCACCATCATGTAGGCCGAGCCGATCAAGGCCACGCCGAGGCCCGATGCCTCCGGTCTCTGGTCGGAGGCGTCTGGATTTGTCAGGAATCCCGTGTTGAACTTCAATGACAGGACCCCGGCTTCCACCATGCGGTCGGTGAGGTCGAGTTGCTCAACCGAGATGTTGGTGTCGAGCGCGGCCGTCTCCCGCGTTACGCGACCTTTGAGATAGCCGTCGATCCGACCCGTCGCGAATCCCTCGAACCGGATCGTCTGGCCCAGGAGCGAGGGATCCTCGATCACCATGTTTCGAAGTCGTGCGGGCGTGTCGCGCGAGATGAACGCCGCGATGTCCTTGTCGCTCACGCCCTCGGTCGGAATGTTGCGGGAAGCGAGGTAGGCGACCAGTGCCTCGTTCAGCAGGTTCGTGTAGCCGATGGTCGTCACCCGCATCATCTCTTCGCGAACCTGGTTGCCTTCGGGGTCCAGGCGCTCGGGGTCGAGGGTCACCTCGAATGTGAACGTCGCCTGCCGGAACGCCGAAACACCGTCCGTAAAGATCGTCCAGAGCATCACCGCCAGGACCGAGAGGCTGACGCAGATCGCCGCGATGCCGTAAGCCTTGAACCGTGCCTCGGATGCATTGCGTCGCTTCATCAAGGCATCCTGTTCGAGCAGCGATGTCTTGCGGTGCGGCGCCCTTTCGGGAAGGGCGGTGGCGCTAGCGTCGGTCATTCGTACTGCTCCCGATATTTGCGCACGACCCAGAGCGCGAAGATGTTGAGCCCCAGGGTGATGATGAACAGAGTCATGCCGAGCGCGAAGGCAACGAGCGTCTCGGCCGAATTGAACTCGGTGTCGCCCGTAAGTTGACTGACGATCTTCACCGTGATCGTCGTCATCGCCTCGAACGGGTTCAAGTCGAGCTTCGCGGCAGCACCGGCCCCCATGGTCACGATCATCGTCTCGCCGATGGCGCGGCTGGCGGCGAGCAGGATCGCGCCGACGATACCGGGAAGGGCAGCCGGCAAGATGACCTGCTTCACCGTTTCCGAGCGCGTCGCACCAAGGCCGTAGGACCCGTCGCGTAGCGATTGGGGAACCGCGTTGATGATGTCATCCGCGAGTGAGGAGATGAACGGGATGTTCAGGATCCCAATCACGATTCCCGCTGTCATCACCGAAGACCCGGAGGTCCCAAGCCCGGTTGGCGCGGCGAACCAGTCCCGCAGGAACGGGCCGACAGTCACCAGCGCAAACAGACCGAACACCACGGTGGGAATTCCCGCGATCACCTCGATCAGCGGCTTGACCACCGAACGCACCCGCGGGCTGGCGTACTCGGCAAGGTAGATTGCCGTGAAGAGTCCGATCGGCACCGCCACGATCATGGCGACCAGGCTGATGTAGAGCGTTCCCCACAGAAGCGGCAGCAGTCCGAGTTCGCTGTTTCCCTGGAAGCTGGGAGACCATGTCAGACCGAAAAGGAAATCGGCGAAGGGATACATGCTCGAGAACCGGATCGTCTCGGAGAGCATCGACAGCACGATTCCAATGGTCGTCAGAATGGCGATGGTCGACCCTACCATCAGCAACCCTAAGATGACGGCTTCGACCCGGTTCCGGGCGCGGAAGTCGCCATTGGTGATCCGAAGCGCATAGAGGAAGGAGACCCCCGCCACGATCAGCACGAGAATGGACCGCCAGATCCCCCCCGTCGCCGCAAGCTCCCGATACTCTTGCGCAGCTTGCAGCACCTGAGGCGTCACTTCCGCACCAAGCGCGACCCCGACTGCACCCAGCCGATCGCGAACCGAGCCAAATTCCGTGCGGATCATTGCCGCCTGGTCCTCGCTCAAGGCGCCGGCTGCGACTGCCGTATCAAGCCCTTCGGCAACGCGGCGGACATCTGCCATCAGCAATATCCGCTGGCTGTCGTTCTCGAACTGCTCCGCAGGAAAGAAGTTCGCTAATTGACGTTCGATCAGCAAGGGCTGGGCGATCACCCACAAGACCAGCACGGCGAAGGCCGGAAGCATAGCCATGATCGCTCCGTGCCACCCGTAGTAAGCAGGTAGCGAATGAAGCTGGCGGATATTGCCGCCGACTGATCCCAGGGCACGCGCCCGGCCTAGAAAATATCCCGCTAAACCAAGGACCAACAGGACGACGATCAGGAGAAAGACGGACATCGGGTGCCCTCGCAGCGCAGGAAGGAGATGCTGCACCCCGGCGTGGCCGGAGTGCAGCACGGGTTCTCAGATCAGTTCAGCGGTCCCATGGCGACGCGGTTGCGCACCATTTCCTGGGTCGCGGCCAGTTCCGGATCAGACACGAGGCCGTACTGTGCCAGAGGGCCGTTCGGGCCGGCGATGTCGTCGGACACGAAGAACTCGACATAGTCTTGCAAGCCCGGAATTACGTCCATGTGCGCCAACTTCACGTAAAAGAACAACGGGCGCGACACCGGATATTCGCCGGAAGCGATCGATTCGGTCGATGGCACGATCCCGCCCATGGTCGCGACCTGCAGCTTGTCAGTGTTGTTCTGGTAGAACGACAGGCCGAAGACGCCGACCGCATTCTTGTCATTCTCCAGGCGCTGCAGCGTCTCGGTGTAGTCGCCGTCGATGTCAACGTTGCGCCCGTCGGTGCGCAGCTTGGTGCACTCGCCGTTGGCAGCACGTTGCTTGGCGCGGTCGTCATCGCCTTGGGCTACGGCCAGGAACATGTCATAGGCACCCGTTTCCTTGCAGCCGGTGATGATCACGCGCTCGTCATAGACTTCACGCGTGCCGTGCTTGGTACCGGGCGAGAGCACCAGGATGTCCTGCGCCGGAAGGTTCGAATTGAACTGCGCCCACTGGCTGAAAGCGTTCGGCTGGATCGCGCCGTTCACCGCCACGTTCGAGGCAACCGCGTTGTAGAGGTCGGCCGGGGTAAAGGCGAAGGACGGGCCGTTCACGTCCGATGCGAAAACGATCCCGTCGTAGCCGAAGCGCACTTCCATGATCTCGTTCACGCCGTTGGTGGCGCAGGTATCGATGTCACGCTGCGTGATGCGCGAGGAAGAGTTCGCGATGTCGACCGTGTTCGGGCCAACCCCTTCGCACATCTTCGCACGACCGGCGCCCGAACCGCCGCCTTCCACGACCGGGGTCGGGAAGTCGAAGTTTTCGCCGAACGCTTCGGCGACGATCGTAGAATAGGGCAGAACCGTCGAGGACCCGGTGATCTGGACGTTATCGCGCGCGGCGGCTGCGGTCGCCGACAGGGCGCCGATGGCCAGAGCCGAGGCGGATAGTTTCAAGAGGTTCATGGAGCAGCTCCTGCAGTTGTAATGTCCGGGCCGCGCATTCTGCGACCTCGGGCATCGGACTAGTTAACCCCGGCAATGCTTTTGTGACGCCAGCGTAACAGTTTAATGACAAGCGCCGGGTCGCGTGCGCGACAAGTTGCCGAACCTGTTCGGTCCCCCACCACGGATCAGTCCAGCGGCAGCATTACCGTAAAGCGGCTGCCCTGTCCGGGAGCGCTCTCGATCCGGAAGCGCCCTCTGTGACGGTTGATGATGTGCTTCACGATGGCCAGGCCGAGTCCGGTGCCGCCCTGCTCGCGCGACCGGTGCCCGTCGATTCGGTAGAATCGCTCGGTCAGGCGGGGAATATGAACGGGGTCAAATCCCTCGCCGTGGTCGATGACCTCGACCCGCACACCGGGGCCACGAAACGCCAGCTCGCGCGCCTCCAGAACGACATTCAGCGTCACCACCCGGCCGGCGGTCGCGTACTTGAGCGCGTTCTCGACAAGGTTGGTGAAGACCTGCGTCAGTTGATCGGGGTCGCCCTGCAGGACGAGTTCGCCGCGCTCGCCGGTGATCTCGATCAGCATACCCCGCTCTTCCGCCATCGGTCGCAGCGTCAGCGCCACAGAAGACAGCAGCCCTGTGATGTCGACGCGCTCGGTCGGGCGGACACGCTCCTCGCTCTCGACCCGATTTAGCGAGAGCAGGTCACTCACCAGCCGGTTCATGCGTTCGGCCTCGCGCGACATGATCCCCAGGAAGCGTTCGCGTGCCACCGGGTCCTCGCGGGCCGCGCCGCGCAATGTCTCGATGAACCCCAGCAGGGCGGTGAGCGGGGTCTTGAGCTCATGGCTGACGTTCGCCACGAAGTCACGCCGCATCTGCGTTGCTTCTTCGATCGGCGTGATGTCCTCGAAGCTGACGAGCACACCCTGCCCCGTCTCGCCGCCAACCGGCACGGCCTCGACCCGCCAGGTCACCTCGCGCCCGAAGTCGAGCGTGAGGTGGCGGCCTTGCGCGGTCCGTCCATTGCGCAGCGCACTCTCGATGCAATCGATGAGTTGCGGCCCGCGAAGAAGCGTCATGTAATGCCGGCCTTCGGCGCCCTGGCCCACCAGCGACACCGCCTTGTCGTTGACGGCCTTGATCCTCTCGTCAGTCCCGATAAGCAAAAGGGGCATCGGCACCGCAACAAGAAGCGACCGCACGAGTTCGGAGTTCATCGCGCGCCTCCGCGATGACTGTTGTAAAAGACCTGCGCTGTCTTAGAGTGTGCCAGTGTGGTCGCTTGCAAGCATAGGTGGTAAGCGTTGCCTTGAATTGCTAAGGGAACGTGCTGCCTTGACCTGGCCAGAGGGTGAGTTGAGAAGGGTTCTGTTGTGATCGACCCGCGGGAAACGGGACAATGACCGATAGGGGTGACCCTGCAGCGGACGAAGCTCGAGTGCTTCTGGTCGGGCATTTCGGCCTGGGCGCGCGCCCCGACCTTGCCCGGCACTTCGGCAATGACATGCGCATTGTCGACTTCACCGGCGTGGGCGCCGATCTCATCGACGGATTCAAGCCGCATTTCGTGGTCTCGCCGATTCTGACGCAGAGTTTTGATATCATGGACCTCGCCACGCTGCTCTGGCAGCTGCGCTTTGCTGGGGCCTACCGGGCACTGGTCGAGGTCGACCTGCCGAACCCTTCGCTGGTGATCCGCGAGGTGCGGGCAGCGTGCCCCGGCCTTGATGTCGATATACTTCGGATCGACCTCGCCCCCGACGACTGATCCCGACAGCTTCCGGGTCATGTGCCCGTCGCAACCCGTATGGCTCGTTCGAATTCGGCCACAAGGCTCTCGACCGGCTCGATTCCGACGGAGATGCGAAAGAACCCCTCCGAGATGCCCACCGCCGCCCGTGCCTCGGGCGTGAGGCCCCGGTGAGACGACGACGCGGGGTGGGACAGCGTCGTTCCGATGTCCCCCAGAGTCGGCGCGAAGGCGATGTCGGGCGCAGCACGGGTAAGTGAATTCGCGGCTTCGCGGCCGCCCACGATCTCGAAACTGAGCATGTGGCCGCCGCGATCCCGCAGAAGGCTCGCAGCGCGGTTGTGGTCGGGGTGGTCGGTCCGCGTCGGGTAGATTACCCGGCGCACTCCCGACAGACCGGCAAGGTGGTCGCCGAGTGCGCGCGCATTCGCTTCGGCCCGGTCGTAGCGCAATTCGAACGAATAGAGCCCGCGCTCGGCCAGCCAGCAGTCGAACGGGGATGGCGTCAGACCAAGGGTCACGGCGGTATCGTAGATCGCCCTGCGAAGCTCCGGGTCGCGTGCGGCGACATAACCCAGCGTGGCATCGGAGTGGCCTGCAAGGATCTTCGTGACCGAATGGATCACGATATCGGCGCCATGGTCGAGTGGTTTGACCCCGCGCGGGGTCGTGAACGTGTTGTCCACCGCGAGGAGAATGCCCCGGTCGCGCGCAAGCGCCGCGATGCCGTCAAGGTCGGCCACGCGCAAGGTCGGATTCGAGACGACCTCGATCAGGATCATCCGGGTCTCGGGCCGGATCGCCGCGGCCATGGCGCCAGCATCGGTCGGGTCGGCGAGGCTCGTGACGATGCCGAAACGCGGCAACTCCTCCCGCATCATCCGAAGGGTCCGGCCATAGAGCTGATCGCCGCCGAGCACATGGTCGCCGGCCTTCAGCACCCCCAACAGGGCCGCTGTTACCGCCGCCATGCCCGACCCGACGATCAGCCCTCCTGTGGCGCCCTCGAGCGCATCGATCTTGGTGGCCAGCACGTCGGCGTTGGGATGCCCTTCGCGGCCATAGGTATAGCCTTGCAGAGCGCCGGAGTACTGCGCGTCGAGCATGTCGGGGCTCTCGGATGCGTAAACGACCGACAGGTTCAGCGGTGTCACCACCGGACGCGAGGCCGAGACGGGCCATGGCGTGCGGCGGACGGTGGTGGGTGGCGTATCGGTCATGGGCGGGCTCTCCTCATCTGCCGGGCAGCAGTGCCACGGCGTCGGGCGCGCCTCAAGCGGCTCACCCGAGCTCGACAAGCGTCTCGCGGAACTTCGCGGCGCGGGCGATATAGTGCTCCGCTGCGCGGCGCAGCCCGGTGATCGCCTCCTCGTTCAACTGCCGGACGATCCGCCCCGGCGCGCCCACGACCAGGCTGCCATCGGGGATGGTCCGACCTTCGGTGATCAGAGCCCCCGCCCCGATCAGGCAATTCCGCCCGATCACCGCATGGTTGAGGATCGTCGCGCCCATGCCGATCAGCGTCTCGTCGCCGATCGTGCAGCCGTGCAGCATCGCTTTGTGGCCGATGGTGCAGAAGCGCCCCACGGTCAGCGGCGCGCCCATGTCGGTGTGGCAGGCGACATGCTCCTGAAGGTTGCTGCCCTCGCCAACCAGGATCGGCTCGTTGTCGCCCCGAATCGTCGTTCCGAACCAGATCGAAACTCCTGGCCCGAGGACGACCGATCCTATCACCTGTGCGCCCGGCGCGACCCAGGCGGACGGGTCGATCGCCGGGGAGCGTCCGTCGTAGCTGTAGACCGTCATCTGCGTCCCTCGAACTCGGCGTTGAGACCCTTCACGAAAGTGGTGAGCCATGGCTGCCGGTTGCGGCGGAGCCGCTCGGCCGCGACGATGGCGCGCAACTCGTCCTCGCAGGCGTCGACGTCGCGGTTCACCAGCACATAGTCGTACTCGGCCCAATGGCTGATTTCCGCCTCGGACTTCGCCATCCGGCCGCGAATGACCTCGTCGCTGTCCTGCGCCCGTGCCCGCAATCGCGAATCGAGTTCGGCGATCGAGGGCGGCAGGAGGAACACAGACACGACGTCGCCGCCAAGCGCCGAGTTGCGGATCTGCTGCCCGCCCTGCCAGTCGATGTCGAAGAGCGTGTCGTGGCCTTCGGCGATCGCGCGTTCCACCGGCGCGCGCGGGCTGCCGTAAAGGTTGCCGAACACCTCCGCGTGCTCGAGCATCTCGCCCGCCGCCACCATCCGCTGAAACTCGTCCCGCGAGCGGAAGAGGTATTCCCGGCCATCCTCTTCACCCGGACGGGGTAGCCGGGTGGTGGCGGAGACCGAGAACCGGATCGCGGGATCCCAGGCCATGAGCCGCCGCGCGAGCGTCGATTTGCCTGCCCCCGATGGCGAGGAGAGGATCATCAGGAGGCCGCGGCGCGCGCCGGCTTCGGAGTGCGACTCGACTGGCGGCGCGGCGGGCGGCATCATCACTCCACGTTCTGGATCTGCTCGCGCATCTGGTCGATCACCACCTTGAGGTCAAGCGCGATCCGGGTCAGCTCCGCCGACCCGGCCTTGGACGCAAGCGTGTTTGCCTCGCGGTTGAACTCCTGCGCGAGGAAGTCGAAGCGGCGTCCAACCGGATCGGTCGATGCAAGGAGCTCGGTCGCGGCCGCGACATGCGCGCGCAACCGGTCGATCTCCTCGGTGACGTCGGACTTTACAGCGATCAGAGCAAGCTCCTGTGCCACGCGAGCGGGATCGGCACCCTCCGCCCCCTCCATTACCTTGCCGAGCGCCCGGGAAAGCGCCTGTGCCTGCTCGGGCGCCCGGTCACGCGCAGCGACACCCGCGGCCTCTGCAAGGTCGCCGATGCGCTCTACCTGTGCGGCCAGGATCGCGCCTAGCGAGGCCCCCTCCTCGGCGCGCGCCGCCGCGAGAGCGGTCAGAAGGTGGTGGAGGTCGGCCAGCAGCGCCGCGCGCAGCGCCCCCGCGTCAGCCTCCTGCCCGGCCGCCTCGGTGACCCCGCGCAGTGCGAGGATCTCGGCCGCCGAGCTTGCGCGCAATGTCACACCGGCGGCCTGCGCCGCGGCCTCGATCTGCCGAAGGGCGGCCAGGGCACGCGCTAACCCTGCCGGATCGAGCCGCGATCCCGCTTCGCCCTCGGCCCGGTCAAGCTTGAGGTTGATCGAGACGTTGCCACGGGTGAAACGCCTTGCCACCTCGGTTCGAACCGCCTGGTCGAGCCCGTCGATTCCATCGGGCAGCTTGACGCGAACGTCGAGTCCCTTGCCGTTGACCGACCGCGCTTCCCAGACCCAGGCTTGTCCGAAACCGCCCCCCGGACGTGTTGCAAAGCCGGTCATCGAGCGGGGTGAGGAGTTAACCATCTGGTGAGATTCCGGGCCAAATTGCGGCCGTTCTATGGCATGTTAACACTTGGGTAATCAATCCGGGTCATTGGTTAAGAGTTCCTGACCACCCGGATCTGAGAGTGGGCTCTCCAGAGGTGGGTGGAACGAGATGATTGGTAATGGAATTGGTGGGACCGGGGGAGAGCTGGTTCGAATGTCGGGACGCCGCGGGAAACCCTCAGAACACCCGGCACTTGCGCAGATCCGCGCCTATTGGGAGGCTCTGCGGAACGGCGAAGACCTGCCCACGCGGTCAGAGATCGACCCGAGGGGTATAGAGCGTGCGCTCGAGTATGCCTTCATCGCCGAGCGCATCGCCCCGGGTATCGCACGGCTGCGGATCGCCGGCACGCATCTCGCCGACATCCTCGGCATGGAAGTGCGCGGCATGCCGCTTACGGCCTTCATCGAGCCAGGCAGCCGCGACGAGATAGCAAAGATCACCGAGACTGCGTTCGCGGCACCAGCAGCGGTGACCGTGACCCTCGAGGGTGACCGGGGCATTGGCCGACCGTCGATCACCGCCCGGCTCCTGCTTTTGCCCCTGCGGAACGAAGCTGGCGAAGTAACCCGAGCCCTCGGCGCACTCGCCGTCGATGGCCAGATCGGCCGCGCCCCGCGACGGTTTCGCGTGACCGGCGTGGAGAGCACGCCGATCCTTGCGCGTACCCGCCCTGGCCTCGCCGCGATCAACATCGAACCGGAGACCCGGCCGGAACCCGCTCCCGGGCTTGCCGAACCGCCCACGGTTTTCGAGCACGCGACCCCGAAGCAACCAGAGCTGAACGGAAAGCGCCCGAACCTGCGCCTGGTCCATTCGCGCGATTGACGACCCACCCGTTGCTTCGGTCAGAAGGGTGGGCCACTCGGCCCGCCATCATTCGCTTTCCTGCCCAGAAGAACGGCGTTCCCGACGTCGAGGCAGGATTGCCGCCTGCCCGGCTGCTTTGTCGACTTGCGGCCCTCCACCTTGATGATATCGCTGGAGCAACGGGGCGCAGACTTCCGGCATGCAGTCGGCTTTGCTCCGACTGCGCGTGCCGGGCGAAGTCCGAACGCGTCATCGTCTACAGCGCAGTGCATCTCGGTTCGACCTTCCAGAACCCATGCAGGAAGGCCGCCCGCTGAATCGCCGCGGACGCGACCAGGCCGACCAATGAGTGCGGCCTTCATCGGCC
>CAZOHN010000027.1:0-27348 GCA_964579325.1 uncultured Rhodobacterales bacterium | reverse complement strand
GGTGCCTGCGGTGATGAACTTCGGCATGCCCACGGTCAGTTCCGGGTCGCAGATCGTGACGGCGGGCAGGAGTTTCGGGTGGAAGATGATCTTCTTCTTGTGGGTGGCCGAGTTCGTCAGCACGCCCGCGCGCCCGACTTCCGAGCCGGTCCCGGCAGTCGTCGGCACCGCGACGATCGGCGCGATCTTGCCGGCATCCGCCCGCGTCCACCAGTCGCCGATATCCTCGAGATCCCAGACGCTGACCTTCTGGTCGACCATCAGCGCGATCATCTTGCCGAGGTCGAGCGCCGAGCCGCCGCCGAAGCACACGACCCCGTCGTGCCCACCGGCGCGGTAGACCTTCAGCCCGGCCTCCATGTTCATCTCGTTGGGGTTCGGATCCACCTCCGAGAACACTGCGCGGCCAAGGCCGGCGGCGTCGAGCACGTCGAGCGCCTGCGCAGTGATCGGCAGGGACGCCAGCGCCTTGTCGGTGACAAGGAGCGGGCGCTTGATCCCTGCTCCCTTCACGTGGTCGGCAAGTTCCCGGATGCGTCCGGGGCCGAACTTGATGGCGGTGGGGTAGGACCAGTTGACAGTCGGCGCGGTCATGACGGTTTCACCTTGCGGAAGTGGTAGGAGCGCGGCCTCGTAACCGCGTGGTAGCCAAGGACGGACATCGCGCCGCCCCGGCCGGTATCCTTGCAGCCGGTCCAGCAGACAGCGGGGTCCACATAGTCGGCGCGGTTGAGGAACACGGTCCCGGTCTCGATCCTGCGGCCGAGCGCCAGCGCACGCTCGGGATCGGCGGTCCAGAGCGAGGCGGTCAGGCCATAGGGGCTGTCGTTCATCAGCCCGAGCGCCTCGTCGTCGTCCTTCACCGGCATGATGCCCACAACCGGGCCGAAGCTTTCCTCCATCATCACCCGCATCGAGTGATCGACGTTCACCAGGACCTGCGGCATCAGGTAGGCGCCGCCGTCGTCGGCCGGGAAATTCTGCCGCTCGATCAGGGGCTTCGCTCCCGCCGCAATGGCTTCGGCGGTCTGCTCGCGCACGGTCTTGGCGAAGCGGACGTTGGCCATCGGGCCAAGGCTGGTGTCGGCGTCGAAGGGATTGCCGAGCTTCAGGGCGTTGGTCCAGTTCACCGCCTTCTCGACGAAATCGTCATAAAGGCTCTGGTGGACATAGATCCGCTCGATCCCGCAACAGCACTGGCCGGCATTGAACATCGCGCCGTCCATCAGCACATCCACCGCCCAGTCGAGGTCGGCGTCCTCCATGACATAGCCCGGATCCTTGCCGCCAAGCTCGAGTCCGAGCGAGGTGAAGGTCCCAGCCGCAGCGCGCTCGATCGCCTGCCCGCCCGCCACCGAGCCGGTGAAGTTTACAAACCCGAAGGCGCGGTTGGCGATCAGACGTTCGGTGCCGCCGTGGTCGAGCACGATGTTCTGGAACACGTCCGCCGGAACCCCGCCCGCGTGCAGCGCCTCGGCGATCCGCTCACCCACGAGGATCGTCTGGCTCGCGTGCTTGAGGATCACCGCGTTGCCGGCGATGAGTGCGGGCACGATGGTGTTGAGCGCGGTCAGATACGGGTAGGTCCACGGCGCGATGACGAAGACCACGCCTACCGGGGCGCGCTCGATCATCCGGGTGAAGCGGTCGCTGTCTTCTCCCACCAGCGGCTTCAGCGCCTCCTCGGCGATGCCGGCCATGTAGGCGGCGCGTTCGTTGACGCCGCCGAACTCGCCGCCAAAGCGGGTGGGGCGGCCCATCTGCCAGGCCAGTTCCTCGACCACCCGGTCCTTCATGCCGTTCAGCGCCTCGATGCCGGCCAGCACCAGCTTGCGCCGGTCGTCGAGGGGCCGCGCGGCCCACCCGGCCTGTGCCGCCTTCGCCCGCGCCACGTCGGCATCGGCTGCCTCGGGAGCGAGCGCCGGCCGCTCGGCATAGACCCGCCCGTCGACGGGCGAGATGCACTGGATCAACTTCGTCATGTCCCAATCTCCTCAGGCGCGTTCGAATCCGCGCCGCACTTCCCAGTCGGTGACGACCCGGTCCTGTTCCTCGATCTCCCACAGCGCCGCACGGGTGTAATGGTCGATCACCCCGTCGCCCATCGCGGCCCGCAACATGGCCGAACCTGCCATTGCCTCCATCGCCGCGCGCAGGGTCTTGGGGATCTCGCGCACCTTGCCGGCCTGGTAGATGTCACCCGAAATGGCGGGCTCCAGCTCCAGCTTGCGCTCCACCCCGTCGAGGCCCGCCGCGAGTTGCGCGGCCATCGCGATGTAGGGGTTGAGGTCGGCACCGCCGATCCGGCACTCTACCCGGATCGCTTTCGTCCCCTCGCCGCAGACCCGGAAGCCTGCCGTGCGGTTGTCGAGGCTCCAGACCGCCTTGGTCGGTGCGAACAGACCGACGCAGAACCGCTTGTAGGAGTTCACGTAAGGGGCGAGGAAGCAAGTCGTGGCCTCGGCATGGGCGAGAAGCCCGGCTATGTAGTGCTTCATCGTCGCCGACATGCCGTGCGGGTCGGACGTGTCGAGGAAGGCGGGCTCTCCCTTCAGCGACCACAGCGACTGATGGATGTGGCTCGACGATCCCGCCCGGTCGGTGCGGTACTTGGCCATGAAGGTCAGGCCCCGGCCATGCTGCTGCGCGATTTCCTTGCAGCCGGCCTTGACGATGGCGTGCATGTCGGCGGTGTCGAGCGCGTCGGAGTATTTGACATTGACCTCCTCCTGCCCTGCCTCGGCCTCGCCCTTGGAGTTCTCGACCGGGATGCCCGCGCCGAAAAGCCCGTTGCGGATTGCCCGCATCAGCGGCTCCTCCTTCGAGGCGCCCATGATCGAATAGTCGATGTTGTAGCGGCCGAAGGTGGTGAGGTCCTGGTAGTTCTCGTCGTGCAGTTCTGTGTAGCTCTTCTCGAACAGGAAGAACTCCAGCTCGGTCGCCATCATCGGCTTGAAGCCCATCGCCTCGGCCCGGCGCACCTGCCGCTTGAGCATGGCGCGGGGCGAATGCGGCACCTCCTCGTGGGTGTGGTGGTCGAGCACATCGCAGGTGACCATTGCAGTGCCCGGCTGCCAGGGTATGCGGCGCAGCGTGGTCAGGTCGGGCTTCATGACGTAGTCGCCATAGCCCTTGGCCCAGCTCGTCGCCTCATAGCCTTGCACCGTGTTCATCTCGAGGTCGGTAGCAAGGAGGTAGTTGCAGCAGTGCGTTTCCTCATGGCCGCCTTCCACGAAATGCACGGCATGGAACCGCTTTCCCTGAAGCCGCCCCTGCATGTCCACGATGCAGACGATGACGGTGTCGATATCGCCCGCGGCCACCGCCGCCTTCAGTTCCGCGAAACTCAGGTTCCCCGGCATGTCCTCTCTCCCCATTTGGTCGGGCGCCCCGAAGGGCGCCCGTGCTCGTCACTAGCCGAGCTTCAGCCGTAGCGGTAGGGACGGCCGGCCTTCTGCATGGTCGCCTCATACTGCTTGATGATGCCGACGACCTTCGCCTTGATCTCGCTCTCGGCGGCGATCTCGTCCCAGAACACCTGTGCGGCCGCCTCGACCTGCGCCCATTCGGCATCGGGAATCGAGGTCAGTTGCAGCTTGGGTCCGTTCACCCGCAGATCGGCCTCGCCACCCCAGTACCAGTGTTGCCGGTAGTAATGGCTCTGTTCGAAGCAGACCTTCACCAGTTCCTGCAGGTCTTCCGGCAGTTCGTTCCAGCGGTCCATGTTCGAGAAGAAGTGACCGATCCATGCGCCGGAGATGTTGTTGGTCAGGAAGTAGTTGGTCACGTTCGACCAGCCCACGGTGTAGACCTCGGTGATCCCCGACCATGCGATCCCGTCGAGCTCGCCGGTCTGAACGGCGACCTCGATGTCCTCCCAAGGAAGCGTCACGGGCACGACACCGAATTGTGCGAGGAATCTTCCAGCGGTCGGGAAGGTGAAAACCCGCTTTCCCTGAAGATCCGCCAGCGAATTGATCGGGTCCTTGGTCGAGAAATGGCAGGGGTCCCACGCGCCTGCCGAGATGTGCTTGACGCCGACCTTGGCGTACTCTTCGGCCCAGATTTCGCCTAGTCCGTACTTGTTGAACAGCACCGGCACGTCGAGCGAATAGCGTAGAGCGAGCGGGAAGTAGCCGCCGAACACAGTCACCTCGGTCGGGCCTGCCATCGAATCGTCGTCGGACTGCACCGCGTCGATCGTGCCGCGCTGGAGCGCCTGGAACAGCTCTCCCGTCGGCACCAGCTGGTCGGCGGTGTAGAGTTCGATCTCCATCCGGCCCGCGGCGATCTTGTTGAAGGTGTCGATGGCCGGCTTGACTACCTCGGCGGCAAGTGCCGCTCCCGCGTAGGTCTGCAGCCGCCAGCGGATCGGCGCCTGGCCGAGCACGGCGGGTGCCGCGAGTGTGCTTGCCCCGGTGGCGAGCACGCCGGTCGTGAGGAACTTCCGTCTTGTCGTCATGGTCTTGCCTCCTTGCGGTTGGTAGGTGGGGCCGGTTCGTCCGGCCCTCGGTTCAGTTGGGATAGAGCTGTTGCGGCAGCCACAGCGCGATCTGCGGAAATGCCATCACCAGCGCGAGGGCTACGATCATCACTCCCACGAATGGAAAGATCGACAGATAGATGTCGCGCAGGGTGATTTCGGGTGGTGCCATCGCGCGCATCAGGAACAGGTTGTAGCCGAAGGGCGGGGTCATGTAGGCGATCTGGCATGTGATGGTGTAGAGGACACCGTACCACACCAGATCGAAGCCGAGCGTTCCGACCAGGGGCACATAGAGTGGGGCCACGATGACGAGCATGGCCGTATCGTCGAGGAAGGTGCCCATGATCAGGTAGCTCAGCTGCATCAGGATCAGCACGCCCCAGGGCCCGAGGCCGACGTCCTCGAGGAACAGGCGTCTCAGTCCATCGACCGCCCGCAGCCCGTCGAACACCGCTCCGAATGCAAGCGCGGCCAGGATGATCCACATGAACATGCAGGAGATCATCAGGGTTGCCCGGGTTGCGGTGTCGAACACCGTCCAGCTCAGCCGACCCTTGATCGCCGCCGCAATCAGGGCGGCGCAGGCACCCACCACCGAACTTTCGACCAGCCGGGTGTAGCCGGTCACGAAGGGCACCATCATCACCGCGAAGATGAAAAACGGCAGCACGCCCGCCCGCAGGAGCCGCATCTTCTCGGCCCGCGTCACCTGCGCCAGTTCCTCGGCCGGGAGAACGGGGCCGAGCGCGGGGTTCAGCCGGCAGCGGATCCAGATGTAGGCGATGAACATTCCCGCCATCATCAGCCCCGGAAACACGCCCGCGAGCCACAACTCACCCACCGGCTGACGTGCGATCATGGCATAAAGCACGAGCACGACCGAAGGCGGCACGAGGATGCCGAGCGACGAGCCCGCCTGGATCACACCCGTGACCATCAGCTTGTCGTAGTTGCGGCGCAGTAGTTCGGGCAGCGCGATGGTCGCGCCGATGGCCATGCCGGCCACCGAAAGGCCGTTCATCGCCGAAATAAGGACCATCAGCAGGATAGTACCGATGGCAAGGCCTCCTGGAACCGGGCCGAACCAGACGTGGAACATCCGGTAGAGGTCATCCGCCAGGCGGCTCTCCGACAGGATATAGCCCATGAAGATGAACATCGGCAGCGTCAGCAGCGGGAACCAGTTCATCAGCTTCATGGTCTGCGCGAAGGCGAGGTCGTAGCCGCCTCTTTCGCCCCAGAGCGCCAATGCCGCGACGACGGCGACGAAGCCGATGATCCCGAACATCCTCTGCCCGGTCATCAGAAGCATCAGCATCGAACCGAACATCAGCGCCGCGATCATGTCGTATGACATCAGATCTCCCGCCCCAGCACGCGCGCGAGGTCGCGCAGGAAGATCGCGGTGCACTGCAGGATCATCAAGACGATGCCGACGACCATGACGATCTTGATCGGCGCCATGTAGGGCCGCCACAACCCACGCCGCCGCTCGCCATACTCGAACGCGTAGGCGGTGCTCTCGATCCCGCCCCAGAGCAGCACGGCAAGGTACGTAAGCAGTGCGAAGATGGTGATGACATCGACGAGCGCCTGCGTGCGCGGCGACCAGCGCGAATAGAGCAGGTCCATCCGCACCGCCGAGCCTTGCTGGAGCGCGTAGGCGCCGCCGAGCATGAAGTAGCCCATCATCAGGAACTGGCCCAACTCGTCCGACCAGATCGTCGGCGTCAGAGCGGCGCGCGAGAAGGCTCCCCAGAGCATCACACCCATCAGCGCGAAAAGAAGGAACATCGCAAAGCGACCGACGCGGTCGTTCAGCCGGTCGACAATGCGGACATATGCCCTGACCCAGCCCGGCATGACGTCACGACGCCCCGCGATGCGGCAGGTCAGGTTGTAAAGCGGCGTATGTGACGGCAGCGGACATGGATGACGGAGACCCCCGATCACGCTCCCCTGCACGTCGCGATTCTGTCAAGAATATTTCTTGCGCATGATTTCTGTTACGATCTTTTCAGGGCGCGGGAATCGCCTTGTTCGCGCGCAGGTTGCGAGGTGTGCACATGAATGCGGCAGGGTCGATCGAGGCGCAGATGCGGGCCGCCTTGCCAGGGATGACGCGCGCCGAGCGGCAGCTTGCCCAGCACATACTGAGCCACTATCCGGTCTCGGCGCTGGGGTCGATCACCGCACTTGCGCGCGCGGCCGAGGTGTCGTCGCCGACCGTGGTGCGTCTGGTCCAGAAACTCGGCTTCAGGGGCTATCCCGACTATCAGGCCTCGCTGCGGGACGAGGTCGAGGCGATGCTGGTGCAGCCGCTTGCCCGTGCCGACCGCAAGACGGCAGGCGCGCAGCGAGACCACCTTCTGAACCGCTTTGCCGAGACCGCGATCTCGAACCTCGAGGCGACCTTCGCGGGGATCGACCCTGCTGCCTTCGACGCCGTGACGGTGCTTCTGGCCGACCGTGCGCGCCGGGTGTTCGTAATGGGGGGGCGGATCAGCCATGCCCATGCCGACTACTTCGCCTCGCTTCTCCGCGTCGTCCGGCCAGACGTCACCTACCTGTCGGACCTGTCGAATGCCTGGCAGCCCGCGCTTCTCGACATGGCCGAGGGCGATCTGGTCGTCCTGTTCGACATCCGCCGCTACGAGAGCACGATTGTCCTCTTCGCCGAACTGGCTGCCCAGCAGGGGGCGACCGTGGTCTTGGTGACCGACCCGGGTCTGTCTCCTGCCACCGCCCATGCGCGCCACACACTTGCCTGCGATATCGCGGTGCCGTCGGCCTGGGATTCCACGGTGGCGATCCTGGCGCTTGTCGAGGCGCTCGTCGCCGGGGTGCAGAGCCTGTGCTGGGGCGAGACCGAGGCGCGGCTCAAGCGGCTCGAGGATTACTTCGCCCGTACGCGCTTCTTCCGGTCACGGAAGTGACCGCGCGCCCGTACGTGCCCCCGCGCGCGCCCGTGCCCCCGAGCTTGCGTTGAGCACCAGCGCACCCAGCAGGATTGCGCCGCCCGCAAGGGTGGACAGGCTCGCCGTTTCCGACAGGACAAGCCAGACCCAGATCGGGGCGAGCATCACCTCGACCATGGTGAGAAGTGCCAGATCCACCGCTGCCAGCGCCCGGCTGCCGATGGTATAGGCGATCATGCCGCCCGCAAGCAGGACCGCGCCCATGCCCATCGCGATCAGCGCATCGCGCAGCGGCACCGCCAGCGTGCCACCGCCAAGGCCAAGGATCGGTACCGCAACCAGCATGGACATCAGCCCGCCGAGCGCCACCGCCGGCATCATGTCGGACAGCCGCCCGACCCTGAGCGCCAGTGTGAAGGCCGCAAAGCCCGTTGCCGAGGCGAGCGCGGCGAGGTTTCCCATGAGCGCCCCCGCGGCGAGGCCCCCGCCGACCATCACGAAGATGCCGACGCCGGCGAGCGTCAGCGCGGCCCATGTCGCGCGTCGCACCGGTTCGCGCAACAGGAGCCAGCCGAAAAGTGCGGTCAGGAGCGGGGAGGCGGCGAAGAGGAACACCGCATTGGCGACCGTCGTGGCCTGAATCGCGTAGATAGCGCCCGCGAAGGCGAAGACCAGGCCGAGCCCGGCCACGAGCCCCGGCCGCCCGGCCGAACGGATCGCCGCGACCGGTCCCCTGCCGGTGCGCAGCGCAACATAGGCCAGCAGCACGGGCACCATGCCGACCGACCGCCAGAACAGGATCGCCCAGGTCCCGGCCTCGTCGATGTGGCGGATGCACAGGCCCATCAGCGACCAGAGTACCGCTCCCGCCGCCACGAGCGCGACCGATCGTCCATAGCTTGCCGGTGTCACGCCTGCCTCCGCCGTTGCGCCACATTGGCGCGGGGCGGCACCGATGGTCTTGCCCGGAAGCGACGCGTGCCGGCGTCGGTTTCAGGGCGCGTCAGGCGCCCAGAACCAGCAGATCGGCAGGGCTGACCGAGAGCTCCACCTGATCGCCCGGCGCGGGTGGAGGCGCATCGGGTCGGTTGAAAGTGTCGAGCGATACCTGACCGCCCTCGGTGCCGGCGCGGACGCGGATCACCGATCCAAGGAAGTGCACCTCCTCGATTCGTGCCGGAAGCACGAGGTCGCGCCCCGTGTGCCGGCCGAGGCTCACCACCTCGGGGCGCAGAGCGAGCGATACCGTGCCGTTCTGCACTGGCCGACCCAGGGTCACGCTCTGCCCCGCAAGCCGCACCCGGCCCGAGGCCGCATCCTCGACCGATGCCTCGATCACGTTGAGCGTGCCGACGAACTCGGCCACGAAGCGGGTGGAAGGGCGGTTGTAAATGTCGAAGGGGCTGCCGACCTGCTCGGCGATGCCGCCGTTCATCACCACGATGCGGTCGGAGATGCTCATCGCCTCCTCCTGGTCGTGGGTGACGAAGATCGTGGTGATGCCAAGGTCGCGCTGGATCTCGCGGATTTCGTTCCTGAGCGACACCCGGACCTTGGCGTCGAGCGCCGAGAGCGGTTCGTCCAGTAGCAGCACGCGCGGTTTGGGCGCGAGGGCGCGCGCAAGCGCCACCCTTTGCTGCTGGCCGCCTGACAGCTGGAACGGGTACCGGTCGCCCAGGTCGGGAAGGCCGATGAGCTTGAGCATCTCGACCACGCGCGCATCCCGCTCGGCCCTTTCCACGCCCTTGACCTTCAGGCCAAAGGCCACGTTCTCGGCCACGGTCAGGTTGGGAAACAGCGCATAGGCCTGGAACACCATGCCGATGTTGCGCTGGTTCGGGCGCTGGCCGGTGATGTCGCGCCCGTCGATCATGATCGCGCCCGAGGTCGGCGTCTCGAACCCTGCGACCATGCGCAGCACAGTTGTCTTGCCGCAGCCCGAAGGGCCGAGGAGCGAGATGAACTCGCCCTGTTCGATCCCGAGGTTGAAGTCCTTCACGACGCGGTTCGCGCCGAAGGATTTCTCGAGGTTCCGGATGTCGAGGAATGCCATCAGCGGGGAGCCCTGCCAAATTTCTGGAAGCGGGTGACAAGCTGGATCAGGCCCATGCAGCTCCAGGTGATCACGAAAGCGATCACTGCCAGCGCGGAAGGCTCGTAGGCCTTGTTCGCGCCGACGATCTGGAGGTAGGGACCGAAGGCCGGACGGTTCAGAAGCGCCGCCATGGTGAATTCGCCCATCACGATGGCGAAGGTCAGGAACGCTCCCGACAGGACGGCGACGAGGACGTTGGGCAGCATGATGCGCAGCAGGATCGTCGTCCATCCTGCACCGAGCGACTGAGCGGCCTCGGTCAGTGTGACGACGTCGATGGTGCGTAGGCCGGTATCGACCGCGCGGTACATGTAGGGCAGGGCAAGGGTCGCATAGCCGAACATCAGGAGCATGTTCGTCCCCATGACCGAGCCCGTGAGCGGCAGGATCGAGGATGTGTTGTAGAGCCGGATGTAGCCGAACACGATTACGATGGCCGGGATCACCAACGGCAGGAGCGTGATGAACTCGATCCATGGCCTCAGCCCCGGAAGCCGTAGCCTGACCCAGTATGCGGTTGGCACCACGAGGAGCACGCCGAAGGCGATGGTAAACAGCGCCATGACCACCGAATAGGTGATGGTGGCCCAGAACTCCGGGTCATTCAGGACGCTAGCGTAGGCGTCGAAGGAATACACTCCTCGGCGCATCGACATCGAGAATTCGGTCATGCCGAGCAGCGGCAGGATGAAGAACAGGGACCCAAAGAGGAAGGCCGACCAGGCGAGGAAGCGCATCACTTGAGCCACCTCTCGGACCGGACGCGGAGCACGATGTATATGGCGTTGGCCAGGCCTGTGATGATGATCATCCCGAAGGCGAGGGCGTAACCAAGACCCGGTGAGCCCAGCACGTCGCCCCGTATCTGGCTGAACAGGAGGATCGGCGCGATGTTGAGCTGCGGGCCGGCAAGCGCGAAGGCGGTGGCGACGGCACCGAAGGAATTGGCGAACAGAAGCGCGAAGGTGCCCAGAAGCGAGGGGAACAGGATCGGCAGCGCCACCATCCGCCAGTATTGCAGACCTGTCGCGCCAAGGACCTGCGCCGCCTCGCGCCATTCGCGCTTTAGGCCGTCGAGGGCTGGGGTGATGATCAGGATCATCAGCGGGATCTGGAAGAACAGATATGTCAGGATCAGGCCCGTGGTCGAGAACAGGTTGAACCCGTAGGCGCGCAGGTTGATGCCCAGTTCGGTGCGCAGCCAGACGGTCACGAGGCCCACTGGCCCGATCGTGGCGATGAACGCGAACGCAAGCGGCACACCCGCGAAGTTCGACGCCACCCCCGAGAAGGTCAGGAGCGGTGAGCGGATCGACTTCGGCATTCCGCCCAGGACCACGGCCGCCGCCATGGCAAAGCCGATCGTGCAGCCGATCAACGCCGACCAGAAGCTGACCCGGATCGAGACCCAGTAGGCGTTGCGGATCGTCCGGGTGTTAAGGCCCAGGATGTTGTCTAAGGTAAAGCCGCCGTCCGAACCCCGGAACGCTCCAACGACGATGTAGAGCGAGGGCAGGATCAGGAAGAGCAGTGCGAACACGAAGAACGGTGCTACTCCGAGCCAGCGGAGCGGCAGCGAGCGGCTCGGGGAGCGGGGTGCCATGTCTGGTTTGAGTCTTGCGGCGCAAAGGGGGCCGACGCGGAACGGCTCCGCGCCGGCCCGAACTGCTTATTGCACGACGTTGGCGCCGACGACCGAATCCCAGCCGGCCTTGACGCCCTCGGAGTTCGCGTTCACGCCGTCGATCGTCGGGAAGGCCGCCTTTTCGTAGGCTTCAGCCGGGGGCAGGGCGTCCATCAGATCCTGCGGGATCACGCCGCGTGCGACCATGTCGTTGAAGCGGATAGGGTGACAGTAACCCTTGAGCCAGCCCAGTTGGCCGTCGTCGCTGTAGAGGTGCTCCATCCACAGTTTTGCGGCATTGGGGTTCGGCGCATAGGCACTGATCGCCTGCACGTAGACACCGGCCAGGACCGCGTCCGACGGCACCACGACCTCGACCGGCGGGTTGCCCGCAAGCGTGTCGCGAGTCGAAAGCGCGTTGTAGTCCCACTGGATGACGATCGGCGTGGTGCCCTGTGCCAGCGTGCCGGCCTTGCCGATGACGGGGACGAAGTTGCCCGCCTCGTTCAGTTCCTTGAAGAATTGCAGGCCCGCCTCGGCGCTCGCCGCGCCCGGCTCGGCGCCGCGCGCCATGCCGGCGGCCATCACGCCCAGGATCGCCTGGTTCGAGGCGCGCGGATCACCCGCGAGCGCGACCATGCCGGCATACTCGGGCTTGAGCAGGTCTTCGAAGGAGGTCGGGACGTTCTCGACGATATCGGTGTTCACCGCAAAGGCCATCACACCGTAGTAGTCGCCGAACCAATGGCCATCGGCTTCCTTGGCGTCATCGGGGATCGAGTCCCAGGTCGAGACCTTGTAGGGCTGCGTCAGACCTTCGTCCTGCGCCGCCGGGCCGAACGACAGGCCCACGTCGAGCACGTCTGGCGCCTGCGGGCCGGTGTTGCCCTTGTTGGCGCGCACCGCTTCAAGCTCGTCTGCGCTGCCAGCGTCGGGGTTCAGTTCGGTAACCGTTAGGAACGGGTACTTCGCCTTGAAGTCGGCAATAACCTCGCCGTAGTTGCACCAGCTGTGCGGCAGGGCGATGGTCGAAAGCTTGCCCTCGGCCTGTGCGCCCGCGATCAGTTCGTCCATGCTTTGCGCCGCCGCGATATGCGGCACAGTCGCAAGGGCAGCCACGGCAAGCGTCGTGGCAAGTTTCGAGAGGGTCTTCATAGTGTCCGGTCTCCCCGTTGGTTGAATCGTTGACCGCCGTTAACGCCCCGACAGCAACAGGCGCATGACAGGACCGGCGGTTCCGCTTGTTGCCGCCGAGGTAATACCTCCGCGACGGATTTGGCAACTTGTCTATTGCAGTGTTGCGCCAGCGCGGATCAGGCCGAGGGCTCGCATCCCGGCACGCCCCGATCGGCGATCAGGGCGCGGCAATGGTCGCGAAACGCCGACGGCGTTCGCCGGGCGAAAGCCCCTTCCACACCGGCCAGTCCCAACCGCAGCGGGCGCAGCCCCGAGGCGAGCGGAACAAAGGCAAGCCGTTTGCCGTCCGGCGCATCGGTCTGGATCGTGCGCGTGTTGATGAGCGAAAAGCCGTAGCCGTTGGCGACGAGGGCGCGCAGTACGCCCATGTCCGCAGTCCGCTCGGCGATCCGCGGGCGCTGGCCTGCGGTTTCGAAGAGCGACAGGAAATAGTCGGCGCTGTAGGGCAGGTCGAGCAGCACCATGGCTTCGCCGCCGAGGTCCTCGGGCGTGAGCGAGGGACGTGCGGCCAGCGGGTGCCCGGCCGGCAGCATGACGTGTGGCGCGAGGACCGCGAGGGGCTCGAAGGCAATGCCCGGCGGCACGGCAAGGTCGTAGGTGAGGCCAAGGTCAATTTCGCCACCGAGGAGCCGGCCGAGGAGGTCGGCATGGTCGAGCTCGAACTGCCGGATCCGGACGGCCGGTGCGGCCTTCTCGAAGCTCCGGCGCAGCTCGGGCAGGACAAGCGGTGCGAATGTCTTGAGGCAGCCAAGCGCGAGTTGACCGGCGAGGTCGCCGCCAAGGCCCGCGGCCTGTGCGGCGAGTGCGCCTGCGGCGGAGAGGATGCGCCGGGCCTCGGACATCAGCTGTCTTCCTGCAGGCGTGAGCGCAAGGCCGTGGGCATGGCGGCGGATGAACAGCGTCACGCCGAGTTCTGCCTCGAGCGCCGAGATCGCGGCCGAGATCGAGGGCGAGGAGACATTGATCCGGGCGGCCGCCGCAGCCACGCTCCCGGTCTCGCCGACGGCGGCGAAGTACTCAAGCTGGCGCAGGGTGAAGCGAAGAGCCACGCCCCGATGACACGCCGCGCGGCAGGTTCTGTCAACGCCGGATTGTGTCGGGCAAGGTCACGCTTGGGCGATCACTCGTCGCCCGGCACCCCGTAGGAGGGCGCCGAGGTCGGGTCGAGGGCCCGGGTCACGTAGGCTTCCATCTGCGGCCGGTAGACGCGCCAGGCGTCCTCCAGCGCCGCGATCGGGCAGGCTTCGGTCCAGTCGCACCGCAGTTCGACAAGCGGCCAGTCCTGATCGTGCATTACCAGAAGGCCCGCAGAATGAACCGGTCCGGCCTCGCCTCCGGCTGCAAGTCCGGCGCGGAGCGCTGCGATCAGCCGGTCGCCAAGATGACCGGCCGTGCGCTCGAAGCCGGCCACCATCGCCGCCGGAACACCCGCATCGGCCAAGAGGTTTCCACCCGCCGCGCAGTCCGTGCCGCGCGCCTCTGCCCATGTCCCCAGCGCCTGTGCGCCCGAGTGGATCGCAACGCCACCGAGCCGGTCCACCGCCAGCACCTGGCGATAGTCTGCATGGTCTGTCGTGCGCGCCACGACCGCGACCGCCTCGGCCGCCGTCGCGCCTTCGGCCATCAGCCGCAGGGTCCGCGGTCCGAGGCGCGGGTCGGTCACGTTCTGGCTGGCGACCGCGCCGACCCCGGCGCGGGCATGGGCGCACCGCGCCGCCACCGCGGGCGAGGACGACGAGATAACCATCCCGAACATCCCGGTGTCGGGGCAGCGGGCGACGAGGGAAAAGGTCATCGGGCGGTCCTCCTGGCGTTCCCGGGGTCAGTCGGGAATGACGGCGGTCGCGTCGATCTCGACCAGCCATGAAGGCCGCGCAAGCGCCGTGACCACTACGCCCGTGGAAACCGGATGCACGCCGCGGATGTATTCGCCCATCGTGCGATAAACCGCTTCGCGGTGCCGCACGTCGGTCAGGTAGACCACGACCTTGCACAGGTGCTCCATCGAGCCGCCGCATTCCTCGATCAGCTGGCGGATGTTCTGCATCACCTTGTGGGTCTGCTCCACCGGGTCATGGCTGCCGATGTCGGCGGCAGTGTCGAGATCCTGCGGGCACTGGCCGCGCAGGAAGACCATGGTGCCGCGCGCCACCACCGCCTGCGCGAGGTCGTTGTCGAGTTTCTGTTCGGGGTAGGTGTCCTTCGTGTTGAAGGGACGGATGCGTTTGTGCGCCAAGTCGGATCTCCGGATGGGTGAGGCTGGACGGGTCAGGCAGGCTCGATGGCACGGGCCGGGGCATAGGCGTGGTAGGTCCGTTGCGTCGCGATGTGGTCGGCAATCAGGCGGGCATCGTGCCAGACGCCCCAGATGAACGCCGAGCCGCGCCGCGAGAGCCAGGGCAGGCCCAGGAAATACACGCCCGGCTCCGTCGAGATCCCCCGAGAGTGTCGCGGGGTGCCGTTCCCGTCGAAGGCGTCGACCTTGAGCCAGCCGTAGTCGCGCGCGAAACCGGTGGCCCAGATGATCGTGCCGATGCCGTTAGCCGCGATATCGAGCGCGCGGATCGGGTCGGTCATGCAGGCCGGATCCGGCCTGAGCACCCGTGCCTGCGGTTCATCCGGAAGGTCGACACCGTTGCGCTCAGCCCATGCGTCGGCCTCGTCGAGCAGCGCGAGGTAGTAGGCGTCACCGCCCGCGATGTTCCTTGCCAGATCGTCCGAGAGGTGCAGCGCGTCCTCGGCAAAGCTTTCGGTCCGCCCCAGCAGCGTCATCCCCTCGGCGGCGAAGCGGCGAAAGTCGACCGTGCGGCCGCCGTTCGCGCCGCTCACCGCGATCGTCGTATGCTCGACACCGGGGCTCGACTCGATGTCCCATTTTCCCAGAACGCCGAGCCACCAGACAAAATCGCGCCCCCGGTAGCTGCGCGGCGGCCGGTCGTGCGGTCCGACCGAGAGGTAGACGCGGCGGCCCGCGTGCAGGAGCTCCTCCGCGATCTGCGCCCCGGATGAGCCTGCCCCCACCACCAGCACCGCGCCCGCGGGCAACTGGCCGGGGTTGCGATAGCCGGTCGAGTGCATCTGGAGGACCCCGGCCGTCTCGGGCACGATCCGGGGCATCACCGGCTTCTGGAACGGCCCGGTCGCGGCCACAACGAACCGTGCCTCGACCGCGCCCTGCGACGTCTCTGCCCGGAACCCGGCCTTGCCGGGCAGGCGCGTGACGCTCGTGACATCGACGCCGCACCGGATCGGCGCGCCGATGCGCCGGGCATAATCGACGAAGTAGTCCGCCACCGCCTCCTTGCCGGGGAAGCCGTCAGGGTCGCCCGCGAACTCCATCCCGGGGAAGCGGTCGTGCCATGCCGGTCCGTTCGCCACAAGCGAATCCCATCGTTCGCTGCGCCAGCGCTCGGCGATGCGGGCACGCTCGAGGACGAGGTGCGGCACCCCGGCCCTGCCGAGGTGCTCGCTCATCGCGACGCCCGCCTGGCCCGCGCCGACCACCAGCACTTCGGTGGGTTCAAGTGACATCCGTTCGTTCCCTTTCCGTCACCCCGACCGAAAGGCAGTCGCCGAAGCGGAGAGCCTCGCTCCCGGCGCAGCGGTGCGGCCGGACCCGTTCAGTGTTCCCGGTTGCGCCAGCGGGCGATCAGCTCGGTCTCTATGCCCTTGAAGCCGATGTAGAAGAGCAGCGCGCCGAGCCCGCGCAGCGCCAGCAGACCGGCCTGCACGAGACCACCTTCGACCACAGCCGTGAGCCGGTGCTCGATCAGGAAGGCGGTATTTGCCATCGCCACCGTGACGAGCCCGTAGGTGTTCCAGGCAAATCCTGTGGCGCAGATCGCCAGCATCAAGAACAGCACAATCGAGTGGTAGCGCGACAGGATGAGGAACCGGCGCATCGCATGCCTCGCAGTGGCTGGGGACCAGGTTGCGCGACTCGGGCCCTTGATCGCGCATGTTTCGACGAGACTGGTGCCGGCCTGCCTCCCCGGCAAGACGCAAACACCCGGCGGCCGCTTTCGGAATGCCCGTCATGCCGTCATCTTCGAGGCGATCCAGACCGCGAAGTCGTAGTTCGGCCGTTCGAGGTGGCTGAGCGGACCCGGTTCCGAGAGGCCCGCGCAGAGCCCGCGGTAGACCCGCTCGACGCAGCCCTTGTCCTCAACGTTGACGTCGTCAAGGAGCGCCTTGAGCCGGGCGAAATGCTCGGCCGACTTCGGGTCGGTCACGAATTCGGGCGCGAGCCCGCCGCCGAACAGCACGTTCACATGGCCGGGTCCGTCCGGCGTGAGGCACAGATACCAGAAGTAGCCGGGTGTGAGGGTTATCAGCAGCGAGGGGTAGATCGACAGCAGCCACGTCGTCCGGCGGTCCTCGCCCTCGAGCGTGGTGTTGGTCGGATGCGCCAGCGTCAGGTCGAGCGCGTCGTTCTTGATGATGTAGTGGTAGTTGAAGGCCGGCAGCCCCTCGGGGCAGGTCATCTTCAAGAGGTCCACCGTGTGGCCGATGGTGCCGGCGTGGCAGACCGGCAGGTGGTAGCTCTCCATGAAGTTCTCTGCCAGCACCTTCCAGTTGGTGGCCCAGCGGAAGTCCTCGCGGAAGGCCCCGACGTAGTTCTCCATGTGGAACTTGCCCACCAGCCGCTCGACGTCGGCCAGCGCCTCGGAGGGTGCGGGCGCGTCGGGGTTCAGCGAAACCATGATCCAGCCCAGCCAGTCCTCGCAGCGGATCGCCGGAAGCGCGGTCTGCCCCTTGCAGAAGCCCTCGTTGAGGTCCATCGCGGGCGCACCCCGCAGCGAGCCGTCGAGGTTGTAGGTCCAGGCGTGGTACGGGCAGACGATGGAGCGGACGTTGCCGCGGCCTTCGAGCAGCGTGCTCATCCGGTGCCGGCAGACGTTCGACATCGCCCGCAAGCGGCCGTCGCGGTCGCGCAGGACGATGACCGGCTCGCCCGCGATGGTCATGGTGAGATAGTCGCCCGGCTTCGGAAGTGCGTCGGCGCGCCCCGCGCAGAGCCACTCGCGTCCGAAGATGTGGGTCTGCTCCAGCGCAAGGAATTCGGGGTCGGTGTAGACCGCTTTCGGCATTGCGCGAGCCTGTTCGAACGGCAGTGCCACGTTGGCGCGGAGTTCTTCGAGAGGGGAGAGGTCCGTTCCGTCGCGCATCGCGGTGCTCCTATCCTGTGCCCGATCATCCTACCACGCGGCCGCGGCGCGGTCGCGGGGCATGACGGCCCGGCCGGTTGTCATCCCGTCGCCGGTGCGGCGTCCAGGCGGAACCTATCGGGCACGGACTTTCCCGACGGTTCGCGGACGCCGGTCGGGAGAGAGTGCTGTAGCCACAGGTTAGGCAAAAGAAAAGATTTCTGCATGCTGAATTAGTCTTTGGCTACGCCATCTCGCCGGGACCCTGCAGAAGCGGCAGCAGAAGGGCGAAGAGTTCGGCCTGGGTCGTGATCCCGCAGCGGGCGTAGAGCTGGCGGCGGAAGACCTTCACGGTTTGCGGCGAGACACCGAGCCTCAGCCCGATCGATACCGACGAATGCCCCCGCAGGATCATCAGCCCCACTTCGGCCTGTCGCGGGCTGAGCCGGATGCCGTGCCGCCGCCACAGGGCCTCGCGCAACCTGTCGCCCACTTCCTCGGCCATGTCGGCCCCCTTGGCGCCCGGCGCGGGAGGCAGCGAAGACCAGTGCATCTCCGCCAGCGCCGCCACGACCGGCGCAAGCCGCGCCGCCGTCTCGACCTCTCGAGCGGCGAAGACCGTGCCGGAACTGGCGTCACGGCCAAGGCAGATGTTCAACGTCACACCTTCGGCGGGGTAGGCGACGTAGGCGACCTCGTCGGTGATCGTGGTGCGATGGTAGTATTCGCGGAAGTAACGGGAACTGGTGAAGCGGTCCGGCGCGATCTCGCGGATCCTGTAGAGGCCCGCAGGCGCACGGCGGGCGTGGAGGTCATGGTAGGGGTCGAGAAGGTAGGCGCCAGAGAGGTAGGTCGTGTCGAGCGCCGCGAACACAAGCGGCGAGCCCGCTTGGCGATACAGCGCGAGCGGCGGCCCGGCGGCCCGGAAGGCCAGCATGACGATGTTGTCGATCGGAATGCAGCGCGCGAGCCAGCCATGGAGCGCCGCCTCGAAGCCCTTGGCCCCTACACGGCGAATTACGCGCCCCAGTTCTGTCTCGGCTGCGTTCGGTAGCGAGCGCATCGACAGGTCACCCTCCATACCCCCCGGGGGGTATATACCACCCCGGCGAGGCTGTCATAGGCTCAATGCAGGAAACCGGGGGTATGCCCACTGTGGGGGAAGCAGTCGTCGTCCGCGAGGCTGTCAAGCGCTATGGCGAGGTCGTGGCCCTGCACGGCGTGTCACTCGCCATCGAGGACAACGAGTTCTTCACGCTTCTCGGACCCTCGGGATGCGGCAAGACCACGCTGCTGCGTCTGATCGCGGGGTTCGAGGACCTTTCGGCCGGCGCGATCCTTCTGCACGGCCAGGACATCGCGCACTTGCCCCCGGACAAGCGCCCTGTGAATACCGTGTTCCAGAGCTATGCGCTGTTTCCGCACATGACCGTGGCCGAGAACGTCGCATTCGGACTGAAGATGAAGGGTGCCGGCCTCGAGGCGCGGACGCGGCGGGCGGGCGAGATGCTCGAGATGGTGCATCTGTCGGCCCTTGCCGACCGGCTGCCCGCGCAGCTTTCGGGCGGTCAGCAGCAGCGGGTGGCGCTCGCCCGGGCACTGGCACCGGAGCCGCGCGTGCTGCTTCTCGACGAGCCGCTCTCGGCCCTCGACCTCAAGCTGCGGCAGGCGATGCGGGTGGAACTCAAGGCACTTCAGGAGCAGACAGGCATCACCTTCGTCTTTGTCACTCATGACCAGGACGAGGCGCTGACCATGTCCGACCGGATCGCGGTCATGAGCGCGGGTCGGGTGCAGCAGGTGGGCGACCCGCGCACGATTTACGAGGCACCGGTCAACCGCTTCGTCGCTGACTTCATCGGCGAGACGAACCTCCTCCCGGTCGCGGTCGGTCCGGTCTCTTCCGGAACGGCGCCAGTCACGTTGCCGGGCGGAACGATACTCTACCTCCGAGCGCTCGCCGGGTCGGAAGGAAGCCATACGCTCTCGGTCCGGCCCGAGCGGATCGACCTTGCCCCTGCCGGGCAGGGCCATATCGGCGCGCAGGTCGAGCGGGTGATCTACAAGGGCACCGACCTGCTGCTCCTGACCCGCATCGCCACCGGCGAGGAAGTCCACGTCCGGCTCCAGAACACCGCCCGCCCCGACCTGCCCGGTCCCGGTGCCATGGTTGGTCTTGTCCTTGAGGAAGGTGCGGCGCGCCTTCTGGCCGACTGATGGCCGGTCCGGTCCCAGCCACAAGTCACGTCCCCGCTGCGCGCGGGCGGGCCGACACCTCGTGGCACGGATTGCGTGTGCCGCTCCTCCTTCCCGCCTGGGCGGTGATAGGCATCTTCCTCGTGATCCCGGTCGGGCTGATGGTCACCTACTCCTTCCTCACCAAGGAGTTTCGCGGCGGCGTGATCTGGGACTTCACGCTCGCCGCCTACGACCAGTTCTTCCTCGACCGCGGCCTTTTCGGCGACGACCCGCCCCGGCTCGAAACCACCTACCTTCTGATCTTCTGGCGCTCGATCTGGCAGGCGGTCATGGCTACCCTGCTCTGCCTGAGCATCGGGTTTCCTACGGCCTGGTTCATCGCCACGAGGCCGAAGCAGCTGCGCACCGCCTGGCTCTTTCTGATTACAGTGCCTTACTGGGTAAACCTGCTTATCCGCACCGTGTCGCTCAGGTTCCTGATCCGCGACCAGGGGCCGCTCAACGAGGCGCTGATGGGCACCGGGCTGATCGATGCTCCTCTCGGACTCCTGAACACCAATGTCGCAGTGCAGCTGGGTCTGTTCTACTCCTACCTGCCCTTCATGGTCCTTCCGATCTACGCCGCCGTCGAACGCTATGACATGCGCCTTTCGGAAGCCGCTGCCGATCTGGGTGCCTCGCGCTGGGTCACACTGCGCGAGGTGGTGATCCCGGTGGTGCGGCCGGGTATCGTTGCCGGTTGCATCCTCGTGTTCATCCCCTCGCTCGGGTCCTTCCTTGCCCCAGACCTTCTGGGCGGTGCCAAGACCTACATGATCGGCTCGCTGATCGACGAGCAGTTCCGCGGAAGCCTCGGGAACTGGCCTTTCGGCGCAGCCGTTTCGACGATCCTGGTGACCCTCGTCCTGATTGTCCTGTTGTTCTACGCGCGTAGCCAGACGCGGGGGGAGGGGCGGGGATGAGCCGGCTTGCTCGCTATCCGGGCTTTGGGCTCCTCACGGCGCTCTGCCTCTTCATCCTCTACACGCCGCTTCTCGTGGTCACGGTCTACTCCTTCAACGCCTCACCTTCGATCACCGCCTGGGAAGGCTTCTCGCTGCGCTGGTACGCCGACGTCTTCACCGGCCCCGAGGCGCCGCGCTTCAAGGCCGCCGCCTGGAACTCGGTCACCATCGCGTTCCTCGCCGCGACCGTTGCGACCTCCGTCGCCGTGGCGGCCGCCGTCGCGATGATCCGCTCGGGCCGCTTCGTCGGCAAGTCGGCGACCTTCGCGCTCATCAACCTGCCCCTGATGGTGCCCGAGATCGTCACGGCGGTGGCGACGCTGATCTTCTTCTCCACCATCGGCCTGACCACGGGCTACCTGACGATCCTGATCGCCCACATCACCTTCTGCATCCCCTTCGCCTATCTGCCCATCGCCGCCCGCCTCGGCGGGATCGATCCCGCCTTCGAGGCCGCCGCCCGCGATCTCTACGCCTCGCGCTGGGCCTCGTTCCGGCTGGTCCTGCTGCCGCTTCTCGCGCCCGGGGTGCTTTCGGGGTTCCTGCTCGCCTTCATCATCTCGCTCGACGACTTCATCATCACCAATTTCGTCAAGGGCGCGGGGATGGAGACCTTGCCGACCGCGATCTTCGGGTCGGTCAAACAGGGCATCAAGCCCAACATCATGGCGATCTCGACGATGATGCTCGCCGTTTCCATCCTGTTCGTCACGCTATCCTGGCTCGCAGGCCGCACCGGCCAACGGGTCCGAACCTGATCCAACAAGGAGGTCAACCAAATGAAGAGACTGCTGCTCGGTGCATCCCTCGCCGCCCTAGCCACCGCGGCCACTGCGGAAGAACTGAAGGTCTACCACTGGTTCGAGTACATTCCCCAGGAACTGGTGGACAAGTTCACCGCCGAGACGGGCATTGCCGTGACCATCGACACCTACGACAGCAACGAGGCGATGCTCGCCTCGCTCAAGGCCGGCAAGCTCGGCCAGTACGACGTCGCGGTGCCCGGCGACTACATGGTTGCGATCATGGCGGGCGATGGTCTTCTCGACAGCTTCACGCCCGATGAGGTCCCGAGCTTCGGCAACATCGAGGACCAGTGGCTCGACGTGCCGTTCGACCCGGGCCGCAGCCACTCGATCCCCTACCAGTGGGGCTCGACCGCGTTTTCGGTGAACCGCGATGTCTTCCAGGGCGACATCGACACGCTTGCCCTGATCTTCGACCCGCCGCCGGAACTCTCGGGAAAGATCAATGTCCTGGACAGCCAGGGCGAGGTGCTGGCTCTGGGTTCACTCTATCTCGGCATCCCGCAATGTTCGACCGATCGCGACCAGCTCCGGGCGCTGAACGACATGCTGCTCGCGGCCAAGCCGCACTGGGCCTCGTTCGGGTCGGACACCGCCAAGGACGTCCTTGTGTCGGGCGAGGCGGCGGCGGGGATGATCTACAACGGCTTTTCCGCAAAGGCGCGAGCCGAGGGAGCGAACGTCGAATACGCCTATCCGAAGGAAGGATACGTTGTCTGGATGGACAACGTGGTGCTCCTAAAGGACGCGCCGAACCGCGACGCTGCACTCCGGTTCATGAACTTCCTCCTCGAGCCCGAGAACGCCGCCGCTGTCACCAACTATGCGGCCTACACGGCAGGCGTCGAAGGGGTGGCACCGTTCCTCGACGAAGAGATCAAGAACAGCCCCGAGAACAACCCGCCGGCGGACTCCGCGCCGGGCGCGTTCATCGAAGTCTGCGACGAGGAGACCCAGAGACTCTATGACGCGATCTGGCTGAACCTCAAGAAGTAGAGGGAGAGAACGGGAATGAAGCTTGTCGTCTGCCAGTGTCCCTCGCCCGCGGGGCGGGTCGACGATGCCTTCGCGAGGGTGGCTGAAGTCCTCGCCACCGCCCGTGCGGCGGGGGCGGAGGCGGCATTGCTTCCCGAACTGTTCCTACCTGGCTACAATCATCCGCAGGTCGCCGCCCTGGCCCAGCCACTGGGCGGCGACTGGCATCTCCGCCTTGCGGGGCTTGTGCGCGAGGCAGGGGTCGCGCTGATCCTCGGCTTCGCCGAACGCGCAGGGGAGCAGGTCTACAATTCAGCCCTGGCACTTGGGCCGGATGGCGCCACGCTCGGACACTACCGGAAGGTTCAGCTCTTCGGTCCGCGCGAGCAGGCGATTTTCACTCCCGGAGTGGGCTTCTCCAGCTTCCCCCTCGGCGGTCGGCATGCCGCGATGATGGTCTGCTATGATGTCGAGTTCTCGGGCCATGTCGCCCGGCTCGCGGCGCGTGGCGTCGACCTGATCCTCGTGCCCACCGCCAACATGGATCCTTTCGATCACGTCAGCCGCTATGTCGTGCCCGCCCATGCCGTGAACCATGCCGTCACCATCGCCTATGCAAACTATTGCGGTGCCGAGTGCGACCTCGGCTATTGTGGCGGGTCTCTCATCGCAGGTCCGGACGGGATGCCGATCGTGCGGGCGGGGCGCGGCGAAGCGACCCTAATCGCCGATCTCGACGCGCAGATCGAGGTCGATCGCCTCTCGACCCAGCGTGCCGACTTCCGCCCCGTGGAGTAAGGGACATGCCGAAGGATAGCCGCGACGCGCGCTACGACATCCTGTTCGAGCCCGTCCGCATTGGCCCTAAGGTCGCCAAGAACCGCTTCTTCCAGGTCCCGCACTGCAATGGCGGTGGCTACCGCGACCCTTCCGCCGTAGCGGAAATGCGGCGGGTCAAGGCCGAGGGTGGCTGGGCGGTGGTCTTCACCGAGCAGGTGGAGATGCACCACACCTCCGAGATCACGCCCTTCATCGAGCTGCGCCTGTGGGACGACCGCGACATCCCCGCGCTCGCGCGGATGGCGGATGCGATTCACGAAGGCGGGGCGCTCGCGGGGATCGAACTGGCCTACTCCGGGATCAACGGGCCGAACTTCTATACCAAGGAGGTGCCCCGCGCCGTCAGCCCCGGCCCGATCCTCACGTTCACGCCCGATCCGGTTCAGGCGCGAGGGATGGACCTCGAGGACATAGCCGACCTGCGGCGGTGGTTCCGGAATGCCTTCGTCCGTTCGCAGCGGGCAGGCTATGACATCGTGTGCCTCTATGGCGCACATGGCTTCGGGATCTTCCAGCATTTCCTGTCGCGCCGCACCAACCGGCGGACCGATGCCTATGGCGGGACGCTCATCAACCGTGCCCGGTTTCTTCGCGAGGTCATCGAGGAAGGCCGCGAGGCGACGAAGGGCGAGGTCGCGATCTCGGTGCGGCTGTCGCTGCACGAGGCAGGAGAGGGCGGCTTTTCCAACGCCGAGGTGCGCGACCTGATCGGGCTTCACGCCGAGCTGCCCGACCTGTGGGACCTCGCGCACGGAACCTGGGAGCAGTGCTCGGGCACGTCGCGGTTCAAGGACGAGGGCGCACAGGAGGACCTCGTGCGCGGGATAAAGGAGCTCACCTCGCGTCCGGTGGTGGGGGTCGGCCGCTTTACCTCGCCCGACGCCATGGTGCGGCAGGTGAAGGCGGGCATCCTCGACTTCATCGGTGCCGCGCGGCCCTCGATCGCCGATCCCTTCCTGCCGAAGAAGGTCGAGGAGGGCCGGATCGACGAGATTCGCGAGTGCATCGGCTGCAACATCTGCGTCACCGGCGACATGACCTCGTCGATCAGCCGCTGCACGCAGAACCCCTCGTTCATGGAGGAATGGCGCAAGGGCTGGCACCCCGAGAGGGTTCGCGCCAAGGGACCCTCCTCGTCCGTCCTCGTGGTCGGCGGCGGCCCGGCGGGTCTCGAGGCTGCGCGGGTCCTCGGGATGCGGGGCTACGAGGTCGCGCTTGCCGAGGCGGGCACCTCCCTCGGCGGCCGGGTGACGCGCGAGCGGCGGCTGCCGGGCCTGTCGGCCTGGGGGCGGGTCGCCGACTACCGAACCGGCCGGATCGCGCCGATGCCCAACGTGCAGACCTATTTCGACAGCCGGCTCACCGCCGACGATATTCTCGGTATGGGAATGGAGCACGTCTGCCTTGCCACCGGCGCGACCTGGCGGCGCGATGCGGTGGCGCGCTACCACCTCGACCCGATCCCGACCGACCCCGCGATGCCGGTCTTCACCCCCGACGACCTGATGGACGGGCGGGGTCCCGAAGGCGGCACGGTCGTCCTCTACGATGACGACCACTACTACATGGGTTCGGTGCTGGCCGAGCTTCTGGTTGCGCGCGGCTGTCGGGTGGAGTTCGTCTGCCCCGCGCAACGCCCGGCCGACTGGGCCTACAACACGCTCGAACAGGGCATCATCCAGCGCCGCCTTCTGGAGATCGGCGTGCGGCTGCACCTCTCCCGCGCGCCGGTCGCTGTCGGGACGGGTGGCGTCCGGGTGGCGTGCACCTTCACTGGACGCGAGGAGGCGGTGGCTGCGGACGCCGTGGTGATGGTGACGAGCCGGGAGGGCGAGGACGCGCTGTGGCGCGCGTTGAAAGCGCGTCAAGCCGAATGGGAGGGCGCCGGGATCTCGAGCATCAGGCTCATCGGCGATGCCGCCGCCCCCGCGCCCATCGCCTGGGCGACCTACGCGGGCCGGGCCTATGCCGAAGGACTGGACCTCCCTGGCATCGGCGATGCACTGCCATTCCGAAGGGAGATTGCGGCTCTGGAGCCGTGAGCGCGACGCCGCTGGCTAGGCCTCCCCGCCCGCATGGGCACCTCGGGCGAGGGGAGCAAGCCGGCGGCTCAGAGGTGGTTGTGCGATCCATCGCAGTACGGGGCGTTGCTCGACTGCTTGCAGCCGCACAGCCACGCCGGCCCCGTCTTGTCGGCGGTCCATTTCTTGGGTGTGAAGGCGGTATCCTTGTGGCTTCCATCACAGAACGGCTGCCGCGCCGATTTCCCGCAGGCGCACCAGAAGTAGGTCTTCCCCTCCTCCACCTCGACCTTGAAGGGGGTTCTCCGGGCAGTGTGCGGGAAATCGGTCACGGGTTGACTCCTGATGAGGCTTACCTCGAGGCGTTGGCTTAGCGCGAAGGCACACGCCGTCAAGGGGGCGGCCCGCAGTGGTGTCAGATCGGAGGAAAGCTGCTTCTCGCCACTGCGTATACTGCGTCGAGATCGACCCAGCCGACCAGCTTCGCCATGTTCCCGAACTCGCCGGTGATCGTCCCGTCGCCTTGGAACGTCCGCTTCATCAGGCCTGACTGCCAGCCGTTTCCCTGCCCGCCGTCAGCGGTCAGCCAATCGGTGCCGGTGGCCGAGATGATGACCCCGACATGTTGGAAGCGAGCGGGGTTGTCATGCATCCCGAGCAGATAGATGTCGCCCTGCAACGGTCGGTTGCCGCCGTTGAAGGCAGTCCAGCACTTCCGAGCGGGGTTGTGCTTCCGGTCGATCTCCTGTGCGAACTTCTCCCACCATGTCGTGGGCGACGTGAGGTAGATGCGCCCCGCGCCCGCGATCTCAACGTTGAAGGCGCCCGCCACTTGCGGCGGCTTGACCGGCAGCCGGGTGAACACCCGGCCCGGAAATTCCCCGCAGCCGGTGCCCTTGGGACCGCCGCCTCCGCCAGCCGTGAGCTGTCCCGCCGGTGGAAGCAAACCCCGCGCGGTGGCGACATACCTTTGCCGCACCGGTGTGTTGGGGCCGCTCGGGACCGGTGCCGGCGGGGGAGTGGCCGGTATCGCCAGACCTCCGCCGATCAGGGCGGCGAGCTTGCCCAACTGTTCGAGAAGCCGCAGGAGCGCAGTTTCGGTCGTCATGCCAGGATCAATGCGACCATCGGCAGGACACTGGTTCATCTGCTGGAAACGGCGGATCGCGCCGGTGGTGATCGGCCCGCAGAGGCCATCGGTGTCAAGGAGCGGCAACGGCCCTCCTCGTGATCCCGGGACCGCGTTGAGGAACGTCTGGACCAGCGAGACGTCAGGCTTTCGGTTCATGCCGGCGAAGCCGACGGATCCGGTGAGTACGGTATTCGGGATAGCCATGAGATGTCCTGGCACTGCGCAATGCCGGCGGAAGGATAGACCCGTGCCGCCGAGTCGCGCCAGCCGAGAACTCCATGGGTTGGAGCTGCCTCAGACTCGCCGCCCCCACAGGTCGTACTCCCCGGCCTCGTCCACTTCTACCGTGAGGATGTCGCCGGGGGCGAGTCCCTCGAAACCCTCGTCAATGAAGAGGTTGCCGTCGATCTCCGGGGCGTCGGCCTTGGTACGGCACGTGGCCCCATCCTGGTCGGCCCCGTCAACGATGACCTCGACCCGGGTGCCGATCTTCGCTGCGAGCCTGGTTTCAGAGATCGCTTGCGCCTTCTCCATGAAGCGGGCGTAGCGGTCGTCCTTCACCTCTTCGGGTACATGGTCGGGCAGGGCGTTCGAGCGGGCGCCCTTGACGTTTTCGTACTTGAAGCACCCCACCCGGTCGAGTTGCGCCTCGTCGAGCCAGTCGAGGAGCGTCTGGAACTCGGCCTCGGTCTCGCCGGGGTAGCCCACGATGAAGGTGCTGCGCAGCGTGATCCCGGGGCAGATCGCGCGCCAGGCGGCGATCTCGTCGAGGGTGCGGGCAGCGGCGGCGGGGCGGGCCATGCGGCGCAGCGTGTCGGGGTGGGCGTGCTGGAAAGGGATGTCGAGGTAGGGCAGGATCAGACCCTCGGCCATCAGCGGGACCAGCTCGCGGACATGCGGGTAG
>CAZOHN010000026.1:0-27858 GCA_964579325.1 uncultured Rhodobacterales bacterium | reverse complement strand
TCAACGCCATCTGAACAACTGTGACGCCGGAAAGGGGCCTGACGCGGCCGCCTGTCCGGCGCTAGGAATGGTTCCGGGGAGCCCGAAGGGCGGGCACCCGGCCGATCGGGAACCGCGATGAACCGCCTGAAGCCCCTGCGCCGCTACCTGCCGATCCTCGACTGGGGCCGGCACTACGACGGCAAGTCCGCGACCGATGACGCGGTGGCGGCGGTGATCGTCACGATCATGCTGATCCCGCAATCGCTCGCCTATGCGCTCCTTGCGGGGCTGCCGCCCGAGATGGGCCTCTACGCCTCGATCCTGCCGCTCGTCGCCTATGCGATCTTCGGCACCTCGCGGGCGCTGGCGGTTGGGCCTGTCGCGGTCATCTCGCTGATGACGGCGGCGGCCATCGCGAGTCTCGGGCTCACCGAACCCGGCGAGGTCGCGGTGGCGGCGATAACGCTGGCCTTCATGTCGGGGGCGATCCTGCTCCTGATGGGCGTGTTCCGGCTGGGCTTCCTCGCCAATTTCCTGTCGCACCCGGTGATTGCCGGCTTCATCACCGCAAGCGGTATCCTGATCGCGACAAGCCAGGCGGCGACGCTTCTGGGCATCCCGGGTGGCGGTCACACGCTCCCCCAGATGCTCGGGCGCCTCGTGGAGCATCTGGGGGACATCAATCCCGTCACGCTGGCCATCGGTGTTGCGGCAACGGTCTTCCTGTTCTGGGTCCGCAAGGGGCTCAAGCCGCTCCTGCTCCGCGCCGGTCTCGGGCCGCGCATGGCCGACCTGCTGGCCAAGGCCGGGCCGGTCGCGGCGGTCGCGGTGACGACGCTGCTCGCCTGGGGGCTGGATCTGGGGAACGCGGGCGTTGCCCTGGTGGGCGCGGTGCCGCAGGGCCTGCCGCCGCTCACGCTGCCGTCCTTCTCGCCCGAGCTCTGGTCGGGGCTCTTCGCCTCGGCGGTGCTCTTGTCGGTGATCGGCTTCGTCGAGTCGGTCTCGGTGGCCCAGACGCTGGCCGCCAAGAAGCGCCAGCGGATCGAGCCGGACCAGGAACTGATCGGCCTCGGTGCTGCCAACGTCGCGGCCTCGGTCACGGGCGGCTACCCGGTGACGGGCGGATTCGCGCGGTCGGTGGTGAACTTCGATGCCGGCGCCGCGACCCCGGCGGCAGGGGCGTTCACGGCCCTGGGCCTCCTTGTCGCGGCCTCGTTCTTCACGCCGCTCCTCGCCTTCCTCCCCAAGGCGACGCTCGCGGCCACGATCATCGTTGCGGTGCTGAGCCTCGTCGATCTCGGCATCCTGCGCCGGGCCTGGGGCTATTCCCGGCGCGACTTCGCGGCTGTCGCAGCCACCATTCTGGTGACACTGCTTGTGGGCGTGGAGGCCGGCGTGATGACCGGTATCCTGCTGTCGATCGTGCTGCACCTATGGGCCTCGTCGCGGCCCCATATCGCCGAGGTCGGACTTGTTCCGGGCGGGCAGCATTTCCGCAACATCAACCGCCACAAGGTCTTCACGGTGCCCGAGGTCGTCACGATCCGGGTCGACGAAAGCCTCTGGTTCGCCAATGCGCGTTTTCTGGAAGACCACATCCTCGATCGCGTCACGCGCGATTGCCCGGTGAAACACGTCATCCTGATGTGCTCGGCGGTGAACACCATCGACATGTCGGCGCTGGAAAGCCTCGAGGCGTTGAACCAGCGGCTGAAGGACATGGGTATCCGGCTGCACCTGAGCGAGGTGAAGGGGCCGGTGATGGATCGTCTGCGCGGGACGCATTTCCTCGACGACCTGACGGGCCGGATCTATCTCAGTCAGTATGATGCCGCAGCAGCTCTGGGCGCAGTGCCGGGATTGCGGGCCTTCCCGCCGAAGGCCGCGGAGTGAGCGGGGCGGGGCCGGACATGGCCCTGCGCCGCTGCCGGAACCAGTTGCGTCAGTAGACCGTGACCTTCGTGCCGACCGGCACGCCGTCGTAGAGCGCGATGATGTGTTCGTTCACCATGCGGATGCAGCCGTTCGAGACCGACTGTCCGATCGATTCCGGTTCCGTCGTGCCGTGGATGCGGATCGAGGTGTCGCGCCCGTTCTGGTAGAGGTAGAGGGCGCGCGCTCCGAGCGGGTTGTTCGGGCCGCCGCGCATGCCGTTGGCATGGCGGGCGTAGCGCCCGGGGTTCCGCGCGATCATCTGAGGTGTCGGTTTCCAGAACGGCCATTCGGCCTTGCGGGCGACCACGGTGGCGCCGCGAAACAACAACCCTGCGCGCCCTACGGCGACGCCATAGCGCATCGCCTGGCCCTCCTCCACGACGTGGTAGAGGAAGTGCTGCGCGGAGATCACGACGATCTCGCCCACGCCGAACCCGGCGCGGACCCGCACGAGCGTCGGCCTGAAGTGTTCGGGCACCACGAATGGCGTGTTCGGCGCGGTTTGCGCCGCGGCCGGCAGGGCCGGATAGGCGAGGGCAGCGGCCGTGGCGGCGAGAGTCTGGCGGCGGTTCAGCATCATGGGATCCACTATCGTGCAGAACGGTTTACAACAGATTACGCTAGGTTAGGACGCGCGATCGGGCAGAACCAAGGCGTTTTGGCGACAATTCCCGGGATGGCGCCGTGACTGTTTCACCGGTTCGTGAGTGGTTGGACGTTGACGGGGATGACCCTTGCCGGGCAGGCTTCGCGCCACTGCGTCCACTGGCTATCCGAAGGGGGGAGACACCGCTACGGTTGCCAGCTAGAGAATGTCGGACGCTGCTGATGGGATTTGTTTGATGAATGTGTGCTTGACCGTCCCCCTTCTCTTCGCCCTGACTGCCACGCTACCTGTTTATGCGCAGGACCTGAGCGAGGAGGATGTCAAGCGGCTGGCGCTTGAGGCGATCCTCGAGAACCCCGACATCATCATGCAGGCGGTCGATATCCTGCAGCGCCGCGAGGAAGCGGCGGCGGCCGAGGCATCGGCGGCGGCGATCACCGAATTGCAGTCCGAACTGACAGAGGACCCGAACGCGCCGGTTCTCGGCAACCCGGACGGCGACGTGACGGTGGTGGAGTTCTTCGACTACAACTGCCCCTACTGCAAGCAGGCGGCCAAGGACGTCGAGGCTCTGATCGAGAACGATCCCGGCGTGCGCGTGGTCTATCGGGAATGGCCGATCCTCGGCGAGGGCTCCCTGTTTGCCTCGCGGGCGGCGCTCGCCTCGCGTGCGCAGGGCAAGTACGAGGATTTCCACTGGGCTCTCATGGCCGAGCGTTCAAGGAAGGACGAGGCGGCCGTCCTGCGGATTGCCGAGAGCGTCGGGCTCGACCTGACGCGCCTGCAGGAGGACATGATGGCGCCGGAAGTGTCCGAGCACATCGCCCGCTCCCAGCAACTGGCCAGCGCGCTCGGCTTCAACGGAACGCCGTCCTTCGTCATTGGCGAGACGGCGGTACCCGGCATGGTTCCCCTCGATGCGATGCAGCAGATTGTCGCCGAGGTTCGCGCCGTCGAATAGCGGCGCCGGACTGCACTGCTGTCGGGTTGTGTTGCGGCAGGGAGCAGCCGTTGTCAGGCCGTGCTGCCGCCGTCAGCATCCCTGTTCGCCGCCGCTGCCGAAGTAGGGGCGGCGAGTGCGGGATACTTCTCGCGGGCAACTCCCACGAGCATTTCGGCGAGCGAGTCCGCCAGATGAAGCGGCCAGTCGTGACGGTGACTCCACAGCTTGGCCGCCGCTGCGAAGCCCGACTCGCGGTCGGCATCGACAAATCCCATCGGCAGCCCGGGAACTTCGAAGCGCTCGATCTCGCGTTCATGGTGCCAGACGATGGCGTGCCGGTCGTCCTTTTGGAGAAGGTCCCAGAGGTTCGCGAGGGCTCCGTCCTCACCTTCAAGGTACTGCAGGTAGGAGTCCGCCGCAAAGAGAAGCAGGCCCGAGATGCCCGCCCGCACATTGTGCTGCTCGGCCGTCCGGGCGATGTCTAGGATCGTTGACGGCCACGGCGTGGTAAGTGGGCGACTTCTATAGATAACCCGGCGCATTTGCACTCATTTCCCGATACAACGCGCGCACCTAATCAGGGGCGGGTTAACAGAGCGACCTGTTTTTTCAGACAGGTCGTTTTCGGCAGGTGGAGTCGAAAAAAGGCAGCAAGACATCGCGAGGGGGCTTTGAACTCCCGCACGAAGCAAATACATCATGGGCTGGTACCTTCCGCGGCTGGCCGCCTTGGGGGGTGGGGAAACTCAGGAGAGACACCCATGCTGAACAACATCGGCCTTCCCGGCCTCCTTCTCATCGCGATCGTGGTCCTGGTCCTGTTCGGACGCGGCAAGATCTCGTCGCTGATGGGTGAGGTCGGCAAGGGAATCACTGCCTTCAAGAAAGGCGTGAAGGACAGTTCCGAAGAGATCGAGGACGCCTCGAAGGTGGCACGCGACGTGACGCCCGAGGCCGAGAAGGACAAGGCCTGACAGGCGCAGGGCCGTCAGGATCAAGTCATGCTCGACATCGGTTGGAGCGAGTTGCTGGTGATCGGCGTGGTGGCGCTGATCGTGGTTGGTCCCAAGGACCTGCCGCGCATGTTCAATGCGCTTGGCCGCTTTACCGGCAAGGCACGCTCCATGGCGCGCGAGTTCCAGCGCGCGATGGACGATGCCGCGAAGGAGAGCGGCATCAAGGATGCGGCCTCCGACCTTAAGGCGATGACCGGCAAGAGCGCGCTCGGGATCGATAAGCTCGAGGACGCCGCGCGGAAGTTCGAAAAATGGGACCCGGCGAAGGGCACCCGTCCCTCCGCGGCCGCCGCTCCGGGTAGCGCCACGGCGAAACTCGCCGAGGATCGTGCTGCAAAGGCCGAAGCGGTCAAGTCCGCAGCCGTTGCCAGTGCGACGAAAGCCGCCGGTATCGCCACGCCGCAGGCCGAGGCCGAGACGCCTGACGGCGCGCCTCCCACCGCGGCCCCGGAATCGAAGGCCGGCGACGCATGAGCCCGCGCGACACTGCCGACAACATCGACGAAACGTCGGCTCCGCTGATCGAGCATCTGGCAGAGTTGCGGAACCGTCTGATCCGGGCGGTTCTGGCGTTCATCGTGGGCGTGGTGCTCTGCTTCACCGTCTGGAACCCGATCTTCAACTTCCTGACCGCGCCGATCTGCGAGGCGCTCACGGCGCGCGGGCAGGACTGCCAGCTCATCCTGATCAAGGTGCAGGAGGGCTTCTTCGTCGCCGTGTCGATCTCGTTCTTCGGTGGCTTCGTCCTCGCCTTCCCGATCATCGCCTACCAGCTCTGGCGCTTTGTCGCTCCGGGGCTCTACAAGTCCGAAAAGAATGCGTTCCTGCCATTCCTCGTTGCCTCGCCGCTGATGTTCGCCGCCGGCGCGGCTGTGGCGTTCTACGTCGTGATCCCGCTTGCCTTCAACTTCTTCCTCGGCTTCCAGCAGGTGGGCGCGCTTGGCTCGGAACCGCCGCCAGAGGGCGTCAATCCGCTCGCGGATGCGGGGATCGTGTTCCAGGGCTCGGTCCAGGAATACCTGTCGATCACGATCAAGTTCATCGTCGCCTTCGGGCTGTGCTTCCAGCTTCCCGTCCTGCTCACGCTCATGGGCAAGGCCGGGCTCGTGACGGCAAAAGGGCTCGCTTCGGTCCGCAAATACGCCGTCGTCGCCATCCTGGGCGTCGCTGCGCTGGCAACGCCGCCCGATGTGATCAGTCAGATGATCCTTTTCGGTGCCGTCTATCCGCTGTTCGAGGTGTCGATCTTCCTGATCCGCCGCATCGAGAAGCGACGCGAGGCGCAACTGCGGGCCGAAGGCCTCTGGTTCGAGGACGACGAGGACGAGGACGAAGCGACCTCAACCCCCGACAAGGCGTGACGGCGCGATGACCGACGGGATCGCCGATGCACTTGTCCGTATTGCCGATGCGCTGGACCGACTCGCGCCGGCGCCCGACCCCGCTCCCGACTTTGCCCGGGCCGGGGCGTTTCTCTGGCACACCGCGCCCGACCGTCTCGACGCCGTGCCCGAGGTCAGCCGCGTCGCGCTGCCGCTTCTTGTGGGCGTCGATCGGGCGCGCGACACGCTCTTGCAGAACACGCTCCAGTTCGCGCGCGGCTTTCCGGCCAACAACGCGCTTCTGTGGGGCGCGCGGGGGATGGGCAAATCCTCGCTCGTGAAGGCGATCCATGCCGAGGTGCGGAGCCAGGGGCAGGACCTCAAGCTCGTCGAGATCTCGCGCGAGGACCTCGCCTCCATCGGTCGGCTGCTCGCCCACCTGCGCGGCGTGCGCGGCATCCGCTTCGTGCTGTTCTGTGACGACCTGTCGTTCAGCCACGATGACCAGCACTACAAGGCTCTGAAAGCCGTGCTTGACGGCGGGATCGAGGGGCGCCCCGACAATGTGGTGTTCTACGCCACCTCGAACCGCCGCCACCTGATGCCCCGCGACATGATCGAGAACGAAAGGTCGTCGGCGATCAGTCCTTCCGAAGCGGTGGAAGAGAAGGTGTCGCTCTCGGATCGCTTCGGCCTCTGGCTCGGCTTCCATCCCTGCGACCAGGACACGTTCCTGGCGATGATCCGCGGGTACTGTCTGGCGCTGGGGATCGACATCTCCGACGCCGATTTGCGCGCCGAGGCCATCGAGTGGTCGCAGACCCGTGGCGCGCGTTCGGGCCGTGTGGCCTGGCAATACGTCACCGACCTCGCGGGACGCCGGGGGATCGTGGTGCCGTGAGAGCCACTACCGCACCGGACTCGCTGACGATCCGCGACCTCGGGACAGACGACATCGCCGCCCTGGACGCGCTCTATCCCGCGGCCTTCCCCGAGGAAGACCTCCTGCCGGTTCTGCGGGGCCTCAGGGCCGAACCGGACGGTGTCCTGCAACTCGTCGCGCTTCGAGGTGCAACGCTGGTCGGGCATATCGCCTTCACATCCTGCGAAGTGCCTGACACTCCGCGAACGGTTGCCCTGCTCGCGCCCCTCGCAGTCTTTCCGGACGCGCAGCGCACGGGGGTAGGCAGCGCCCTCGTCCGCGAGGGACTGGACCGGATCCGGTCGATGGGTGTGGCGCAGGTGAATGTACTGGGCGATCCCGCCTACTACGGACGCTTCGGCTTCACCCCCGACCGGTTTCTGGCACCCCCTTACGATCTTCCGAACGGCTGGGAAACGGCCTGGCAACGCCTGCCGCTTCAATCTGGCAGTCCACCCGAGGGACGACTGCGCGTCCCGGCACCCTGGCGCGATCCGAGACTCTGGGGGCCATGATCCAGACGTCCGACCGCTACGCGGTCACTCCAGGAATTCGCTCGGATCCAGCGTCTCGAACCCGCGCCGCACCTCGAAGCGAATGAAGGCCGGGCTGCCGGCCCGCACCTTGCCGATGGTCTGGCCGCGCGTCACCCGTGCGCCGCGCTCGACCGTGATGCCTTCGAGGTTGGCATAGACCGTCAGGATCGGCTCGGACGACCCGAACCGGGCACCCTCGTGCCGCACGATCACGATCGCGACGTTGTCGGTGGAGCGGGTGACGGCGGCCACCGTCCCGGCCTCGGCGGCGTTGACGTTCGCGCCTGCCGTGGCAGAGATGTCGATCCCCTCGTTGCGGCCCTTCTGGTAGGCGCGGATGATCGAGCCCGAGACCGGCATGGCGAGTTTCGCCCGCGCCGAGGCCGCGGTGCGGTCGGCCTCGAGGTTCGGAGAGGCGGGCGTTGCCGGTGGCGTCGCCCGGGTCTCGTCCTGCGGCGGCAGCGGCGCTGCCGCGGAGGGCGGTTCGGGCGTCGGCGAGCCCGCGCCGGGTGCCGGCACGGCGGCGGTCTCGATCTCGCGCGGCGGCGCGGCCGCCCCGGCCTGCGGGATGATGAGATAGGCTCCCTCGCGGACGACGAGGTTGGGGCCGAGGCCGTTCCAGTCCGCCAATGCGCGCACCGGAACGTTGTAGAGCCGGGCGATGGAATAGGCCGTCTCGCCCCGCTGGACCTGATGGCGGACAGGCGAACCGCCCTGGCCGGTGGCGATCGTGCCGGAGGGTGTCGCGCTGCCGATGGCCGGTGCGCCCGATTCTGCCCGGGCGATGGCCCCGCCCGCCAGCGTCGAGACGTCGATCCCGCCGCTTCCGCCGGACGGCAGCGGCCCGCCTGAAATACCGCCTGCGGTCTCGCTTACCCGGCGGGGAAGGGCGATGATCTCGCCGTTCCTGAGCTGCGCGGCCATGTCGATGCCGTTGAACCGGGCGAGTTCCTCGCCCGGAAGGCCGACGCGTTGCGCCACGGTCCCGATGGTATCGCCGCGCCGCGCGACCGCCACCTGGTAGCCGGGGTAGGAGATCACCCCCCGCGCATCGGCTGACGGACGTGGCGCGATGGGCTGCTGCACCGCCTCGGCCGTGCCGAAGGCCCCGGTTCGGTCGCGGAAATCCAGGTCGTAGCCCTCGCAGGCCGCAAGGGCGAAGACTGCCGCGCCAATGGCGGCGGTGCGGAAACGGGCTGTCCGGTTCGGGATCATCTGCTCTTACCTCGATGTCTCTCGCGACCACTTGTGTCCGTGGCCTGTCATTCCTGTGCCAGCCCCTCGACCAGCGGCACGAACCGCACGGCGCGAAGCTCCTCGTACTCGTACCCGGCAGCGCCGCGCCGCACCTTGATCAGGCTCTGGACGTGGTCCGACTGCCCTACCGGCAACACCATGATACCGCCGATCCGAAGCTGGGCCAAGAGCGGGCCTGGGGGGTCCTCCGCGGCGGCCGTGACGATGATCCGGTCGAAGGGCGCCTGGTCGGGCAACCCGTGCGATCCGTCGGCGACGATGGCGGTGATGTTGGAAAGCCCGATCTGCGAAAACAGCGTCTCGGCCTCGCGCACCAGAGTCCGGTGGCGGTCGACGGTGTAGACGCGACGGGCCAGCAGCGACAGGACCGCCGCCTGGTAGCCCGATCCTGTGCCAACCTCGAGTACCTTGTCGCGCGGACCGACCTCCAGCCCCTGCGTCATCAGCCCCACCACCGAGGGCTGGCTGATCGTCTGGCCGCAGGCGATGGGAAGCGGCACATCCTCGTAGGCGCGCTCCGAGAACAGTCCCTTCACGAAGCGACCGCGGTCGATCCGCTCCATCGCGGCGAGAACCCGGCTGTCGGTGACGCCCTTCGAGCGCAGCGCATAGAGAAAGCGCATCGTCCGTTCGGCATCATCCCCGCCGGAAGGCGTCATCCGAACCTATCCTCCAGATGCGCCAGCGGGGTCAGCGCGTCATGCGCCGTGAGGTCGGCCCGCATCGGCGTGACCGCGATGTAGCCCTCGAGATTGGCGGTGCCGTCGGTCTCCGGTCCGCTGGGGACATCCTGCTGCCCGCCGCGCACCCAGAGGAACTTGCGGCCCGAGGGCGACAGATGCGGCTCGACGGTGAAAGTGGTGCCCCGGCGGAAGCCCTGCCGCACGACCTTCAGGCCGCGCACGTCCGCACCGCCCACCGGCGGGAAGTTGACGTTGTAGAATAGCCGGTAATCGGCCTCGTCCCAGGACCCGTGGTCAAGGAGAAGCCGGATCACCGCCGCCCCGTGGTCGGCGGCGGCCTCGAACGGGTCGGGGCGGGCGAGGTTGCCGGGGCCGTAGAACTGGCTCAGCGCGATGGCGGGAAGCCCTTGCAGCGCCGCCTCCATCGCCCCGCCGATGGTGCCCGAATAGAGCACGTTCTCGGCCGCGTTGTTGCCCCGGTTGACGCCCGACAGCACGAGGTCCGGCCGCTGTCCGGCCATCACGTCGAATAGGCCAGCCAGGACGCAATCGGCCGGCGATCCTTCGGCCGCGAAGCGGCGCGGGCCAAGCTCGGCGATCATCGTTGGGTGGGTGTAGGAGATGCAGTGCGCCACGCCCGATTGCTCGAAAGCCGGCGCCACGACCCAGACTTCGCCCGAAGGTCCGGCAAGCTCGTTCGCGATCGCTTCGAGGACCTTCAGGCCCGGGGCGTTGATGCCGTCGTCGTTGGTGATGAGGATACGCATGTCCACTCCGCTGCTGGGGTTTCCCTAGCCGAGCGGCGCGGAGGCGGCAAGGTCGGCGGGGCGCGCATCAGCGCCCCGCCGCGCGATCTCAGGTCCGCTTCATCGGGCAGGTGTTGAAGCCCAGGATCGAATAGAGCGGGCAGGAGGACATCAGGCCCGTCGCCAGGGGCACGATCCCGATCAGGTAGAGCCAGCGCATCGAGGCGTCGGGGTTGAGGAAGAAGCCCGCGAGAAGCGCGAGGCCGACGACGATGCGGAGGATGCGGTCGATCCCGCCGACGTTTTTCTTGAGCATTGGAATATCTCCTTTCGCGTTGCGCGATAACCAATCCTTAACCCGGATCGGCAGGGCCCGTATGTGACCCGGTCACAAAGGCCCCATGCGGCGGAGCGCCGCGGGGTCGACAAGGCGCACACGGCCGCGCCCGGTCTCGATCAGGCCTGCCTTCGCCCAGGCTTCCAGCTTTCGGCTGACCACCTCGCGGGCCGATCCGATGGCCGCGGCGATCTCGGCCTGCGTCGCCGCGACGATGCCGTCCGGGTCGGCCCGCGACAGCAACAGCCGCGCAAGCCGCGTGTCGATCCCCTGGAAAGCCACCCGCTCGACCAGTTGCATCATGTGCTGCATGCGTCCGGCGAAGGCCGCGAAGACCAGGCTTCGGAAGGCGGGCGAGATGTCGATCAGGTCGAGAAACGCCGCGCGCGGGACAAGGACAAGCCGGGTCTCGCTCTCGGCCACGGCCTCGGCGGTATAGTTCTCGTCGCCGCCAAGAAGCCCCAGCGTCGACTGGATGCAGGACTGGCCGGGGCTGACCTCGTAGAGCAGGATTTCCCGCCCCGTCGGCCCGACAAGATGCACGCCCACCCGGCCCGACAGCACGATCACATAGCCCTTCACCGCTTCGCCGGGACGGAACAGGACCGCACCCGGCGGCACTGTGACCGGATGCGCCGCCTCGATCCGCTGGCGCGCCTGCGGCTCCAGAGTGGCCAGTTCGGCCGTCTCGGCTGTCCAGCCCATCAGCCGCGGCCGCGTTTCTCGAACCGGGGCAGCATCGCCGAGAAGTCCATGCCGCGCCCGTCCTCCTCTTCGACGAAGCGCCGGTAGAGTTCGGCCGCGAGCGAACCCATCGGCGTGTCGGCATCGACCGCCTCGGCGGCCTGCTGGCTGAGGCGAAGATCCTTTAGCATCAGGTCGGCGGCAAAGCCGGGCTTGTAGCCGTTGTCGGCAGGCGACTGCGGGCCGACGCCGGGGGCGGGGCAATAGACGTTCATGCTCCAGCTCTGCCCCGAGGAGGTGCTCACCACGTCGAACATCCGCGCCCGGTCAAGGCCCAGCTTGTCGGCGAGTGCAAAGGCTTCGCAGGTGGCGATCATCGTGGCGCCGAGGATCATGTTGTTGCAGATCTTGGCGGCCTGGCCCGCGCCCGATCCGCCGCAATGCACCGCCTTGCGGCCCATCGCGTCGAAGAGCGGCCGCACCACCTCGAAGGCATCCGGCGTGCCGCCCGCCATGAAGGTCAGCGTCCCCGCCGCCGCGCCGCCCACGCCGCCCGACACCGGCGCATCGACTGCCATCAGGCCTGCGGCCTCGGCCATCACCGCCACGGCCCGCGCGCTTTCGACATCGACGGTCGAGCAGTCGAGGAAGACCGCCCCCGGTCGCATCGCCGGGATCACCTCGGCCGCTACTGCCCGCAGGATCGCGCCGTTCGGCAGCATGGTGATGACCACGTCCGCCCCATCCGCAGCGCCGACCGCACTCGGTGACTTCGCCACGCCTTCGGGGCAGGGGGCGGCGGTGTCGAATCCCGCGACCGCGTGCCCGGCCTTGACGAGGTTGGCGGCCATCGGCGCGCCCATGTTTCCAAGCCCGATGAACCCGACCTTCACGCTGCGCCCTCCCCGAGCTTCAGTTCCGCGTCACCCAGTGACGCCAGCATCGCAGAGACCTCGGCCTCCGTCACGTCCTGCGCCGCTGCATGCCGCCACTTCGGGCTGCGGTCCTTGTCGATGATCGCTGCCCGGATGCCTTCGAGGAAATCGCCACTTTCCATCGCCCGCCAGGTGAACCGGTATTCCAGCATCAGCGCCGCGCCGATCGAGGTGGTCCGCCGCAACCGCTTCAGCATCTCGACCGCACAGGCCATCGCCAGAGGGGAATTGCGCCGGACCCTCGCGAGGGCATCCGCGGCGAAATCGGAGGTGTCACATTCCAGCGCCTCCACGATCGCTGCAAGGCTTCCGCCCCCGAACAGCCGGTCGACTTCGGCCGACTGTGCCGCAAGCCGCCCCACGGGCGGCCTCTCGGCGACTTCCCCGATCGCCGCCGGGCTGCCGCTTTCGCAGAGGTCGGCCTTGAGCGCGTCCCACTGCGTTTCGGGCACGAACACGTCGGCAAAGCCAGCGCGGATCGCATCCGCAGCGCCCATCCTCGCCGAGGTCAGGGCGAGGTACTCGCCGGTGTGGCCGGGAGCGTTTGCAAGGATCAGCGAACCGCCCACGTCCGGCACCAGCCCGATCCCGCATTCCGGCATCGCCACCTGCGCGCTCTCGCCCACGATCCGGTGCCGGGCGTGGCACCCCACGCCCACGCCGCCACCCATGGTGAAGCCGTGCAGGAAGGTCACGATGGGCTTGGGATAGTGGAACAGCTTTGCGTTCAGCCGGTATTCGTCGCGCCAGAACCGCCGGCCGTAGTCGTAGTTCCCTGCCGTGCCGGTGGCATACATCTCGGCGATGTCGCCACCCGCCGAAAAGGCGCGCTCGCCCGCACCGTCGATCAGGACAAGGGCAACAGCGTCATCATACCGCCAGGCATCGAGCGCACGCTCTATCCCCAGACACATCTCGTGGGTCACGGCGTTGAGCGCCTTGGGACGGTTCAGCGTCATCCGCCCCGCACGGCCCTCCCGGTGGACGATCAGATCGGTCATCGCCGCACTCACCCCTGGCCCGCCAGCATCTGCCGCGCCACGATCAGGCGCATGATCTCGTTCGTGCCTTCGAGAATCTGGTGCACGCGCAGGTCGCGAACGATCTTCTCGATCCCGTAGTCGGCGAGGTAGCCGTAGCCGCCGTGCAGTTGCAGGCACTGGTCGGCCACGCGGCTGCCGGCCTCGGTGACGAACTTCTTGGCCATGGCGCAGAACTTCGTCGCGTCGGGCGCGCCCTGGTCGAGCTTCCAGGCGGCCTGCCGCAGGAAGGTGCGGGCGGCTGCAAGCTCGATCTCCATGTCGGCCAGCCGGAACTGGAGCGCCTGGAACTCGTCGAGCCGCTTTCCGAAGGCGCGCCGCTCGGCCATGTAGGCGAGCGTGGCGTCGAGCGCCGCCTGCGCCGCGCCAAGCGAACAGGCCGCGATGTTGAGCCGCCCGCCATCCAGCCCCGCCATCGCATAGGCAAAGCCGCGGCCTTCCTCGCCCAGAAGGTTCGCTGCGGGAATGCCGCAGGCGTCGAGTTGTACCTGCCGCGTGGGCTGCGACCGCCAGCCCATCTTGTCCTCGAGCCCGCCGAAGCTCAGGCCCGGCGCGCCGTCCTCGACCACGAAGGCCGAGATGCCTTTGGGTCCCTCGCAACCCGAACGTGCCATGACGATGTAGGCATCCGAGTAGCCGCCGCCCGAGATGAACGCCTTGGTGCCCGTCAGGCTCCAGCCCTCGTTTGTCCGCTCGGCGCGGGTGCGCAGCGCTGCCGCATCGGACCCCGAGCCCGGTTCGGTCAGGCAGTAGGAGAGCACCGTCTCCATCGTCAGAGCCTTGGGCAGGAACCGTGCCTTGAGGTCGTCCGAGCCGAAGCTGTCGATCATCCTGGCGCACATGTTGTGGATCGACAGGAAGGCCGCGACCGAGGGGCAGGCCATCGACAGCGCCTCGAACACCAGCGTCGCGTCGAGCCGGGTGAGGCCGGTGCCGCCCGAAGCCTCGCTCACGTAGAGCCCGCCGAACCCCAGCGCCGCTATGTCGGGCCAGAGGTCCTTGGGGATCGAGCCTGCGGCCTCCCAGGCGCGGGCATGGGGCGCGATACGGTCGGCCCCGAAGTCGCGGGCGAGCGCGAAGATCGCCTCCTGCTCCTGCGACAGTGCAAAGTCCATGCTTGGGCCTCCGTCGGGAACTGAACGAGTGTTTAATTATCGTCGGGCCGGCGCTCTTGGCAAGGTGGCAGAACACCCGGCCGGTCGACGGTCATGCGACCAGCGCCAACACCGCTCCACCCGCGGCAGCGAAGGCCACCACCGCCCAGGGCGGGGCCTTCCAGGCCATCAGCAGGACGAAGCAGGCCAAGGCCAGGGCGAATTCGCGCATGTCGCCGACCGCGCCGGTGAAGACCGGCGTGTAGAGCGCCGCTCCGAGAATGCCCACGACCGCCGCATTCGCGCCCTGCATCAGCGACCGTGCACGGGGTGTCGCGCGCAGCCGGTCCCAGAGCGGCAGCAGGCCGACAAGCAGCAGAAAGCCGGGAAGGAAGATCGCGACCAGTGCGAGGAAGGCCCCCGCCATCCCGTTCGGCGCCGGGCCGAGGACCGCACCGAGGTAGGCGGCGAAAGTGAAGAGCGGCCCCGGCACCGCCTGTGCGGCCCCGTATCCGGCGAGGAACGCGTCCGGCGTCACCCATCCGCCCCGCACCACCTCGGCCTCGAGCAGGGGCAGCACCACATGCCCGCCACCGAACACCAGCGCCCCGGCGCGGTAGAAGGCGTCCGCCACGGCCAACGTCTGCGACTGTCCCGCCAGAAGCGGCAGCAGCACGAGGAGCGCCGCGAAACTCGCGAGCGCGACGAGTGCCACCGGGCGCACGACCGGCACGGTGAGGCGCCCGCCCGCCACCGCATCTCCGCCCCGCCCCAGAGCGAGGCCCGCCGCGGCACCGAGCGCGATTGCTGCCACCATGCCCGCCGCGCCCGGCAGAACCGCGAGGACCGCAACCGCCCCGACCGCGATGGTCGCGCGTTCGGGGTCGGGGCAGAGCGACTTCGCCATCCCCCAGACCGCCTGCGCCACGATCGCGACCGCGACGATCTTGAGCCCGTTCAGCGCGCCGGTTCCGAGCGGCCCGGAAATCGCGGCTGCCGTCATCGCGAACACGATCAGGATCAGCGCCGAGGGCAGGGTGAAGGCGGAAAAAGCCGCAAGCGCCCCCAGCCAGCCCGCGCGCATCAGCCCCAGCGCGAAACCCACCTGGCTCGAGGCCGGGCCGGGGATGAACTGGCACAGCGCCACGAGGTCGGCATAGGCGGCGTCGTCAAGCCAGCGGCGCCGCGTCACCAACTCGTCGCGGAAGTAGCCCAGGTGCGCGATGGGCCCGCCGAACGAGGTCAGCCCAAGCTTGAGGAAGGCCCCGAACACTTCCCCGGGCGTGCCGCGGTCAGGTGTGCCCCTGCCTGGCGGTTCTGCTGCGGACATCGGCCACTCCCTCGGCGCTGCACCCCCCCGTCTAGCGCTGTTATGTAAAACGCGCGCGCAACGCCTTCGCGGCATCGGCCAGAAGCCCCACGTCCACCCCCACCGCCGTGAAGGTCGTGCCAAGCTCCATCGAGCGGCGGTTCGAGGCGTCGTCGAGGAACAGGATGCCCGAGGGCATGCCGACGGCCTTGAGCCGGCGGATTGCGTCCTCGATGGCGCCGAAGACCTCGGGGTGATGGAGGTTGCCGGGCTGGCCTAGGCTCGCGCTCAGGTCGGCCGGGCCGATGAACACCCCATCGATCCCGTCAACCCGCGCGATCGCTTCCAGCGCGTCGAGGCCCGCCTTCGTCTCGACCTGCACCAGCAGGCAGATCTCCTCGGATGCATGGGGAATGTAGTCCTTCACATGGCCATAGCGGCTCGCACGCGTCAGGCCCGCCACGCCGCGGATGCCGCCGGGGGCATAGCGCACCGCCTGCACCGCCGCCTCCGCCTCCGCGGCCGACTGCACGCAGGGCAGCAGGATCGACTGCGCGCCCATGTCGAGCACGCGCTTGATCAGGACCGGATCGTTGGCATAGGGCCGCACCACGGCCGAGACCTCCGGAAAAGCGGCGATGGCCTGAAGCGCGGGCTGCACCTCGGAAAGCTCCAGCGGCGAATGCTCGGTATCGACCAGCACCCAGTCGAACCCCGTCAGCGCGAGCAGTTCGGGCACCAGCATCCCCGGCAGCGAATTCCAGATGCCGATCTGCTGCGTCCCGGCCTTCAGTGCCGCCTTGAAGCGGTTCTTCGGCATGTCCATCGGTCGTCCCCCGTTTCCCTGTCTAGCCTGCCACCGGTACGGCAGTTCCTTCGCTGGCGGCTTGCCCGATGGCAAGCACGGTGGCAAGGGCTCTGAGCCCGTCCTGCCCGCTGCAGACCGGGGCGGCCTCGCCCCGGATCACGGCGGCGAAATTCTGTGCCTGCGCCACGAATGGATCGGTCCCGCCGGGAATGGGCCGGGGGATCAGCGTCGTCCGGCTGATCGGCGCCCACCAGTCGCGCCGCCCGCCGTCGCTCCATTCCTCGCCGCGCGGCAAGGCGAGCGAACCATGCGTGCCGCCGATGAACATCGCGTTCTCGGGCGTGGGCGGATAGGCGGGGTTCTCGTGCGCCGTCATCTCGTGCGACCAGGGCGCGACGATGGTGTCGGAGACCTGCACGGTGCCCAACGCGCCACTCGCGAAGGACAGAAGCGCCGCCGCGTTGTCCTCGACGGCATGGCCGCGGATGCGGTTCGAGGCCAGCGCCCGCACCTCGGCGATCTCGCCCAGAAGGAAGCGCAGCATGTCGATCTCGTGGATCAGGTTCACCAGCAGTGGCCCCGCGCCGGGGGCCCGACGCCAGGCCACGTCGAAATACCCGTCGGGCTTGGCAAGCCAGACCATCGCATGGGCCGCCACCACGGTCCCCAGGGCACCCTCCGCGATCCGGTCGCGCGCGGTGCGATAGACGGGCAGGTGGCGGCGGTGGTGGCCGGTCAGGACCGGCACGCCCGCCCGGTCCCCGGCCTCGACGATGGCGCGCGCCTCCTCCAGCGTGACGGCCAGCGGCTTTTCCACCAGCACCGGGACACCGGCTGCAATGGCCGCAAGCGCACCTTCCGCGTGGTGGGCATTCGGCGTGGCGAGGACCAACCCGTCAGGCCGCGCCGCCAGCCCTGTGTCGAGGTCGGGCAGGTGAGGCACGCCGAAGCCTGCTGCGACCGCCTCCGCCTCGGGCGCGGGGTCGATCACCGAATGGACCGTGATCCCGGCCGCCCGCAGGGCCGCGAGGTGGCGTTTGCCGATCAGACCCGCCCCGGCGACGGCGATGGCGGTCATGGCCGGCAGGCTCGGGCGCAGCAGCGCAGGGCAAAGGGCATGGTCATCGGGTCCGCGTGTCGCTTGCCCCCTGTTCTGGCACCGGCCCCATGCCCGTTCAAGCCCGCGCTCTTCCGTTTGCCGCCCCACGGGCATCACGAAGGTTGAGGCGAGGCGCGCCCCGTGGTTAGGGTAGGCCACGCGCTGCCGGACGAAGGGACGGCGCGGTGAAAAACCACGGGAGGACACCACGATGCCATTCACCCTCGCCCGCCGGGCGCTTCTGACCGTTGCCGCCGGTGCGCTTGCCGCCGCCACGGCGCTGCCGACGCTCGCCCAGGACCGGATCACGCTGCGCATGTCGACGCCCGCGACCGAGACCGACCAGCGCTCGATCAGCCTCGCCACCGTCTTCGCCCCCGCCGTCGCCGACTTCGCCGACTACCAGCCGCACTACAACGCCTCGCTCGTGGCCCAGGGCAGCGAGCTTGAGGCCATCGCGAACGGCGACCTCGAGATGTCGATTACCTCGGCGCAGGAACTGGCGACCTTCCTGCCGGAATTCTCGATCTTCGCCACCGGCTATGTGCACCAGGACGCCGCCCACCAGGTGCGGGTGTTCAACGATGCGCTGATGGACCCCTTCAAGCAAAAGGTAGAGGACGAGCTTGGCGTGAAGCTGCTGGCCGTGATGTACCTCGGCCGCCGTCACGTGAACCTGCGGCAGACCGCTGACGAGAAGAAGATCATGACGCCTGCCGACCTCGCCGGCGTCAACCTGCGGATGCCCGGCTCGGACGCCTGGCAGTTCCTCGGCCGTGCGCTCGGCGCAAACCCGACGCCGCTCGCCTTCACCGAGATCTACACCGCGCTCCAGACCGGGGCGGTCGACGGGCAGGACAACCCGCTGCCCACGGTCGTGGATTCGAAGTTCTACGAGGTGACCAAGCAGATCGCGCTCACCTCGCACCTCGTCGACCTGAACTACGTCGCCTTCTCCAAGTCGGTCTGGGACGGCCTCACGCCCGAGCAGCAGGCCGCCGTGCAGAAGGCCGCCGAGGATGCTGCCGAGGCCGGCCGGCAGGCGCAGCTCAAGAAGGAGGAGGACCTCGTGGCCTTCCTGCGCGAGCAGGGCCTCGAGGTCTACGAGCCCGATCTCGCCGCCTTCCGGAGCCATGTGCAGGCGCAATACGTCGGCTCGGAATTCGCCTCCGCCTGGCCCGAGGGTGTCCTCGAACGGATCAACGCGCTCGGCAACTGAGCCGGGCGCGACCCTGACCGTTCGCACGGCCCCGTGGGACGTGTCCTGACATCGCTCGCCCGCGGGGCGGAACTGGTGGCGGCCGCGATGATGGCCGCCATCTTCCTCACCTTCGTGCTCCAGATCGCAATCCGCTACACCGGGCGGCTGGGCTGGATCGCCGAGGCGGTGCCGCTCCTTGACCCTGCGCGCTACGGCTGGACGCTGGAGCTGTGCCTGGCGCTCTGGGTCTGGCTGATCTTCTGGGGCGCGGCCTTCGTGGTGCGTGACCGCGACCACGTCACCTTCGACATCCTCTACGACCACGTATCGCCCCGCACCCGCAAGGTCTTCGCCATCCTTGCCGCCGTCGCGATCTGCATAGCACTCCTGTGGTCGCTCGCGCCGACCTGGGAGCGCTTCCACATCCTGCGGCTCAAGCGCACCGCGACGCTGGGCAGCCTGTTCGGCGACTGGATCCGGATGCGTGATCTCTACGCGATCTACGCGGTGTTCCTGGTGGCCGTGTCGGCGCGCTACGCCTGGCGGATCGCCCATGTTCTGCGCCATGGCGCGGAGGATCCCGCAGGCCCCGGACCGGAGCGCCCGGACCGATGAGCCTCGCCTTCGTCTGGTGCCTCGCGGCGCTCTTCGGCCTTGCCGCCATCGGCGCACCGATCGCCTACGCGATCCTCGTGGGGTCGCTCGTCTACCTTGCCGCCACCGGCCAGAACATCGGCATCGCCGGCAAGGTGATGTTGGACGGGCTCTACAACGGCTTCGTCCTGCTTGCCGTGCCGCTGTTCATCGTCGCCGCCAACATCATGAACGCGGGCACCATCAGCGACCGGCTTCTGGGGTTCTGCGTGGCGCTGGTGGGCCGGTTCCGGGGTGGGCTCGGGCACGTCAACATCGTGGCCTCGCTGATCTTCTCGGGCATGTCGGGGTCGGCCGTGGCGGATGCCGCCGGGATCGGAAAGATCATCATCGGGATGATGACCCGCACCGGCCAGTACGCCCGCGGCTATGCCGCCGCGATCACCGCCGCATCCGCCACCATCGGCCCGATCATCCCGCCCTCGATCCCGATGGTGCTCTATGCGCTCGTCTCGAATACCTCGATCGGCTACCTCTTCCTCGGCGGCATCCTTCCGGGCCTCCTTATGGGCCTCGTCCTGATGGTGATGAACGCCGTCATCTCGCGCCGCCGCGGTTTCGCCATGGAAGAGCCGGTGCCGTGGTCGGAGCTTCCGGGCCGCACCGTGACGGCCTTCCCGGCACTTCTGATGCCGGCGATCCTGCTCTATGGCATCTATGGCGGCGTCACGACGCCCACCGAGGCGGCCGCGGTCGCGGCGGCCTATGCGCTCTTGCTGGCGGCGGTGTTCTACCGGGCGCTCAGCTTCGGGAACCTCCTCGACATCCTGATCGAAAGCGCCCGGTCCTCGGCCGCGGTGGGCCTCGTGATCGGGGGCGCGCTGATCCTCAACTATGTCGTGGCGTCCGAGAACATCCCCGGCGTGCTGGCGCAGGCGCTCGTCGGGCTCGACATCCATCCGCTCCTGTTCTTCCTCGGCGTCAACGTCCTGCTCCTGCTTCTGGGCTGCGTGCTCGATGCCACGACGCTGATCCTCGTCATCATCCCGCTGTTCCTGCCCGCGGCGCGCGAGCTTGGGATCGACCTCGTCCACTTCGGTGTCGTGGCCGTCGTGAACTGCATGATCGGGCTGATCACCCCGCCCTATGGTATTCTTCTCTTCGTCATCAACGGCGTAACAAGGATCCCGCTTGTCGAGATCATCCGCGAGATCTGGCCGTTCATCGGGGTCCTGCTCGCGGCCCTCGCCACAATGATCCTGTTCCCCGGAATCGTCCTCTACCTGCCCCGCCTGCTCGGCTATGCCGGCTGAGCGGCGCGGTCAGGGCTGGGTCATCGCTGCGGCCCAGTCGCCGAGGAACGAGGCGCGCCGCATCCGGTCGAGGTTGACGAGCAGGCCGGGGTCGAGCCGGATCGCCCGGATCGAGGGCGGCAGGCCGCGCCCGGCGCGTTCGATGGGGATCACACCGGGAAGGTCGCCCAGCACCGCCTGGCCCGCCGCCGAGAGGTGGAACTCCAGAAGCGCCGCGCCGAGGTCGGGGCGAGGGGCGGTCTTGGGGATCACCGCGGTGCGCACGAGCGCCAGCGTGAAATCCTCGGGCTCGATCACCAGCAGGCCGGGCGCGCGGGCCGCCTCGGTATAGGCGTAGCTGCCCACCACGTTGTAGGCGAGCAGCAGGTCGCCCGAGGTCAGGTCGTCGATCATGCCGCCCGAGCAGCAGTAAAGCCGCGCATCGAGCCGGCCGATCACCTCGGCCAGCCGCCAGAAGGCGTTGCCAAGCCCCGCGTCCTGCGTGGCGAAGAGGTAGCCCGCGCCGGAGGCCGCGAGGTCGTAGGTGCCGATCCGGCCGCGGAACCGGCCGGCCTCCTCGCGCAGCACGGCGATGAGGTCGCGCCGGGTCCGGGGCACGGGGTGCCCGGCGAAGGCCGTCTCGCTGGCCACGATCACCACGGGCTCCAGCGCGAAGCCGAACACGAGGTCGCGCCAGTGCGCCCAGTCGGGCAGGGGGGCCGTGCGCAGGTGCGGCGCGGCCAGCCCGTCGTTGGCGAGTTTCATCTGGAGGTCCATCGCCGAGGAGATGACGAGGTCGAAGGCCGCGCCCTCGTCCGAGATGGCGCGGTGGATCTCGTTGGCCGAGGCGACGGTGTAGTCGACCGAGAGGTCGGGCCGCGCGCGCAGGAAGGCGTCCAGCAGCGGCCGGGCGGTGCCGACGTCGGTGGTCGACAGGACCATGACGGTGGCGCGTGTCGTGGCGCCGTCGAGCCTGAGCCGGTCCTCGACCTCGAAGGCGGCAGCCTGAGCGCCGAGAACTGCGGCGATCAGGACGATGGCAACGCGAAGATGGCGCATGTGCCTCCTCCTTCCCGGGGGTCCAGGGCGAACCGTCCGCCCGAGGCGGCGGCGACCTCGGCGACGATGGTGAGGCCGAGCCCCGAGCCCACCACGTCGCCCACGTTCGATCCCCGCCGGAACCGGACGGCGAGGTCCTCGGGCCGGGCGTCGCCCAGCCCGCGCCCCCGGTCGGCGATGGTGACCCGCGCTTCGCCCGCGTCCAGCGCCAGCGCGACCTCGACGGGGGCCTCGGCAGCGGAATACTTCACCGCGTTGTCGAGGATGTTGCGCAGCGCCGCCTCGATCATCAGGCGGTCGCCGAACACCGGAACCGGGTCCGGCGGCAGCGCCAGCGACAGGGCGATGTCGCGCAGCTCCGCCGTCGGGCGGTAGGCATCGACCACGGCGGCGAGGACGGCGGAAAGGTCGAACCCCGCGCGGTCCACCCGGTCGCTGCGGTAGAGCACGAGCGCGTGGTCGAGTAGCTGGCCCGCCGAGCGCGAGCTTTCCTCGACCGAGCGGATCACTGCGCGCAGCCGTGCCCGCGTGATCTCGTCGGGCGATTGCCTGAGCGCGATTTCGGCCTCGGCGCGGACGGTGGACAGCGGCGTGCGGATGTGGTGCGCGGCTTCGGCGATGAAGGTCTCGGTCCGGGTGAGCGCCCCTTTCAGCCGCAGGATGAAGCCGTTCAGCGCCCCGATCAGCGGTCCCAGTTCGCGGGGCACCGAATGATCCACCGTGCGCAGGTCGTGCGGTCCGCGTCGGCCCACCGCCTCGGCCAACCGGCCCACCGGCCGCAGGATCGCATCGGCAGACAGAAGGCTCAGCGGTACCGCGAGCAGGAAGAACCCGATCCCGAAGAGCGCCGCCCGTCCCGCGACGCTCTCGGCAATCGCCGCCTGGCCGAAGCGGGTCTGGCCCACCACCACCCGCACCTCCGCCGCCCGCCCCTCGACCAGCATCTGTCGCGAGAGCGCCGCAAGGCGCAGGTCGGTGTCGCGGTAGGCCGCCTCGTAGAAGAACGGCGTCGCCCCCAGCGTCACGCCGGCCGGCAGGGCGAGGTCGGTGTAGCCGGTGACGGTCTCGCCGCCGATGTCCACCCGGTAGAACACCCGGTCGTTGCCCATCGCCGAGAGCATCGAGAAGGCGGTGGGGGAGAGGTCGAGCTCGATGCCGAGATCCTCGGCCCTGAGGCCATCGGCCAGCGCGAGCGTGGCCGCGCCCAGAACCGCATCCTGCGCCGCTTCCGCCGCGCGGTCGGCGGTGACACGGATCGCGAAGTAGAGCGAGACGGCCACCAGCGCGGCGACGGCGAGGAGTTGCAGCACCAGCTTGCGTTTGAGCGACCCCGTCAGCGCCACCCGCACCCGGCGGCCGGGCCGGGCGCGTGCCGCTGCGCTGCGCTCCGCGAGGCTCATGGCCCGGTCAGCCGGTAGCCGAGGCCGCGCACCGTCTCGATCCGCGCGCGGCTGCCCTCGAGCTTGCGGCGCAGGCGCCCGACATAGACCTCGATGGCATTGTCGCTGACGGTCTCGGCGAAGGAGAACAGCCGGTCGCAAAGCTGTTCCTTGGAGAAGATGCGCTCGGGCGCGTTGAGCAGGATCTCGAACAGGCGCAGTTCGCGGTTGCGCAGGTCGCGCGTCTCGCCGCCCACGGTCAGCGTGGCGGTGAGAGGGTCGAAGGTCAGGTCGGCGTAGTGGCGCAGCGTCCGCGCCGCACCGCCCCGCCGCCGCAGGACCGCGCGCACCCGGGCCTCAAGCTCGGCCGGGTCGAAGGGCTTTGTCAGGTAGTCGTCGGCGCCCTCGTCGAGCGCGTCCACCCGGTCGGCCACGGCCGAGCGTGCGGTCATCATGATGACGGGCGTGTCCTGCCCGCGCTTGCGCAGGTCGTGCAGGAACCGCCGCCCGTCGCCGTCGGGCAGCATGATGTCGAGCAGGATCAGGTCGTAGCCGGCGGCGGCAAGGCAATCGTCGGCCTCGGCCAGCGTGCAGGCCCAGTCGACGGCATGGCCGCCGAGCCGCATCAGGTCCTGCACCGAACGGGCCAGGTCGGCGGTATCCTCGACCAGCAGAAAGCGCATTTCCCCTCCTTGCCGCGGGTTGGGCCCGATCTTGCCGGAATGGGCCGTCCCGCGTGACAGGTTCGTGTCAGCTTTCACCGGAATGGTCGGCGCTGCAAGGGGACCGGCCGGAAGAGCCGCAGTCTCCGCGCCTTTGCAGATGTCTCAGGGAGGACACCCATGACGAATACCACCATCCGCGCCCTCATGGGCGGCGCGGCGCTCGCGCTCACCTTCTCGGTCGCCGCCCCCGGCGCGGCTTCGGCGCAGGAATGCATCGCGCCCGCGAACCCCGGCGGCGGCTGGGATTTCACCTGCCGCCAGATCGGCCGGATCATGCAGGAGATCGGCGTGATCTCGAACCAGATGCAGGTGACGAACCTCACGGGCGCCGGCGGCGGCGTGGCCTATACCCATGTCGTGGCCGAACGCGCGTCGGACCCCAACGTGATCGTCGCGGCCTCCTCGGCCACCACCACGCGGCTTGCGCAGAACGCGTTCGCGGGCATGACCGCCGACCAGGTGCGCTGGCTCGGCACCATCGGCGGTGACCCCGGCGTGATCGTCGTCGCCAAGGACAGCCCGTTCCAGTCGCTCGGTGAGCTAATCGAGGCGGTGAAGGCCGACCCGGGCAAGGTCGCCTTCGCGGGCGGCTCGGCGGTGGGCGGGTTCGACCACCTCAAGGTCCTGATGCTGATGGACCGCGCCGGCTTCGGCGATGCGCGCGCGATCAAGTACATCGGCCTCGACGGCGGCGCCGACGCGATCACCCAGACGGTCGGCGGCTTCACCCAGGCGATGACGGGCGATATCTCGGAAATCCAGGGCTTCATCCGGTCGGGCGACGTGCGCGCGCTTGCGGTTCTGGCCGACGAGCGGGTGTCGGGCTTCGAGGACATCCCGACCGCCAAGGAGCAGGGCGTCGACATGGTCGCGGTGAACTGGCGCGGGATCTACGTGCCCAAGGACATCTCGGATGCCGACTTCGCGAAATGGGCCGACGGCCTGCGCGCGGTCGCCGAGAGCGAGCAGTGGAAGACCGTCATGACCGAGAACGGCCTGGCGCCCTACACCCTGATCGGCGACGACTTCCAGGCCTTCGTCGATGCCAACATCGCGGAAATCCAGGAGATCTCGCGCGAGATCGGGATCATCCAGTGATGGTCGCCGACCGGATCTTCGGTCTGGTCGTGATCGTGGTGGCGCTGGGGTATATCCTCAGCGCCACCCAGATCCAGACCAGCTTCATCTCCGACCCGGTGGGGCCGCGGGTGTTCCCTTATATCGTTGCGGGAACGGCCATCGTCTGCGCGCTGATCATGATCCTGCGCCCCGACGCCGATGGCGACTGGCCGGGCCTTGGCATGGTGCTCAAGCTCGCCTTCGCGCTCGTGGTGCTGGTGGCCTATGCGCTGACGATCAAGACGCTCGGCTTCATCGTGCCCACGATCCTCGCCTCGGGGATCATCAGCTACATGATCTCGCCGCGTCCCGTTCCCGCGATGTTCGCCGGGCTCGGCCTCGGTGTCGGACTGTTCGTCCTGTTCAAGATGATCCTCGGGCTCGGCCTCGTCGCCTGGCCCCGCGGCCTGTTCTGAAGGGAACCCGCCATGGACGTGTTCGCCAACCTCGCGATGGGGTTTTCCATCGCGCTTTCGCCCTGGACGCTGATGCTCGCGCTCGTGGGGTGCTTCGTCGGCACGATCATCGGCGCGCTGCCGGGGCTGGGGCCGTCGAACGGGGTAGCCCTGCTCATCCCGATCTCGTTCTCGATGGGGCTCGACGCGATCTCGGCGCTCGTGCTGCTCACCTCGGTCTACTACGGGGCGATGTATGGCGGGCGCATCAGCTCCATCCTTCTCAACATTCCCGGTGACGAACCGGCGATGATGACCACACTGGATGGCTATCCGATGGCCCGGCAGGGCCGCGCCGGCGATGCGCTGGTGATTTCGGGCGTCGCCTCGTTCTACGGCGCGTTCTTCGCGACCATCGGCCTGATGTTCCTCGCACCGCTCCTCGCCCGCGTCGCCTTCAGTTTCGGCCCGGCGGAATACTTCGCGCTCTACATGCTCGCCTTCTGCACGCTGGGCGGGGTGGGGTCGAACAACCAGGCCAAGGCCGCGCTTGCCGCCGCCATCGGCCTCGGCATCGCGATGATCGGGCTCGACAAGGTGACGGGAATGCCGCGCTTCACCTTCGGCGACCTGCACCTGATGGACGGGATCGACTTCCTCGTCGCCATCGTGGGGCTGTTCGCGGTGTCGGAGGTGTTCATCTTCCTCGAAAGCCACGGCAAGAAGTCTGCCATCGGGGTGAAGCTGGGCAAGATCCTGATCCCGTGGAAGGACCTCCGCGCGACCCACGGCTCGATGGTGCGCGGCACTGGCATCGGGTTCGTCGCCGGCATCCTGCCCGGGGCAGGGGCCTCGCTGGGCTCGTTCCTCGCCTACATGGCCGAGAAGGCCTCGGCGCCCGACAAGGACACCTTCGGCAAGGGCAACCCGAAGGGCGTTGCCGCGCCCGAGTCCGGCAACAACGCCGCGGCCGGGGGCGCGCTGATCCCGATGCTGACGCTGGGGGTGCCGGGATCGGGCACCACGGCGGTTCTGCTGGCACTCCTGCTCACGCTCAACATCACGCCGGGACCGCTTCTGTTCACCGAGCGCCCCGAAGTGGTCTGGAGCCTGATCGCCTCGCTGCTGATCGCCAACATCATGCTTCTGGTCATGAACGTGCCGATGGTGAAGGTCTTCGTGAAGATCCTGTCGGTGCCCTCGTGGGTGCTGCTGCCGGGCGTCACGATGATCGCCTTCGTGGGCATCTTCGCGCTCACGGGCTCGTCCTACGACATGATCCTGATGGTTGCCTTCGGCGTGCTGGGCTATGTCTGCCGCAAGCTCGACATCCCCACCGTGCCGATCATCCTGGGCATCCTTCTGGGCAACGCGATGGAAGACAACCTGCGTCGCGCCATGGTGCTGTCGGACGGCGACTGGACCTACCTCTTCTCGTCGCCGATCGCGATCGGGCTGTGGCTCTTTGCGGTGGCGGGGTTCGTCGCGCCGATGTTCCTGCGGCGGTTCCTCAAGAAGCCGCCGCTGCCCCCGACGGTGCCCGATACGGTGGCAGAGGGAGACTGAGGCCATGCCTACCCGCGTCCTCGTGCCTTCGGGCGTTCTCGGCCTCGGGTTCGACCGGGCCGCGCTTGCCCGGGGCGTGTCGATGCGTCCCGACATCATCGCCATCGACGGGGGGTCCACGGACAGTGGGCCCTTCTCGCTGGGGGCGGGAGAGTCGAAGTATTCCCGCGCCGCGACCCGGGCCGAATGGCGCGACCTGATGGCCGCGCGCGCCGAGGCCGGGGTGCCGCTGGTGATCGGGACGGCGGGCACCTGCGGGGCGGATGCCACGGTCGACTGGATGTTCGAGATCACGGCTGAACTTGCCGGGGAACTGGGCCAGTCTCTCAAGGTCGCGCGTCTCTATTCCGGCCAGCCCGCCCCGCGCGTCGTCTCGGCGCTGGGGGCGGGGCGTTTGCGGGCGCTCACGCCGGCGCCCGAGGTCTCGGCCGAAGGCATTGGCGCGATGACGAACATCGTGGCGCTTGCGGGGGCCGAGCAGGTGCAGGCCGCTCTTGCGACCGGGGCCGAGATCGTGATCTGCGGCCGCACGACCGATACGGCGATCATCGCCGCCCTGCCACTGGTGCGGGGCGACCACGCGGGCGCGGCCTGGCATGGCGCGAAGATAGCCGAATGCGGCGCGCTCTGCTCCACTCACCCGATGACCGGCACGATCCTCGTCGATTTCGACGCCACCGGCTTCACGGTCGAACCGATGGCCCCGCAGGCGGCCTGCACGCCGCATTCGGTCTCGGCCCACATGCTCTACGAGAATTCCGACCCCTTCCTCCTCTACGAACCCGGCGGGCACCTTGATGTGCGGGGCGCGCGCTATGCTGCTCTCGACGATCGGCGCGTCAGGGTTGAGGGATCGCGGTGGGTGCCCGGTCCCTACACGGTCAAGCTCGAGGGGGCGCGGCTTGCAGGCTACCAGACCACGATCCTCGCCGTCCTGCGCGACCCCCGCTACGTCGCCCATGCCCGCGACTGGGTGGCGGGGCTGACCGCTTTCCTGCACGGCGAGATTTCCCGGCGGATGGGCCTGACGCCAGAGGACTACACCTTGGAGTTCCGCCTGATCGGCGTCGATGCCGCGCTGGGTGCCTCCGAGACCCGCGCCGGCCAGCCGGCCGAGGTGGGTGTCCTCGGCATCGTCACCGCCGACAGCCAGGCCCGCGCCGCGGAAATCGGCAAGCTCATCAACCCCTTCGTGCTGCACCACCCGCTCACGCCCGACGAGGAACTGCCGACCTTCGCCTTCCCCTATTCCCCCGCCACCACCGACCGCGGC
>CAZOHN010000025.1:0-27908 GCA_964579325.1 uncultured Rhodobacterales bacterium | reverse complement strand
TCGATGCGCAGTCGGGCGAGGAGCTTTACAGCTTCAAGACCCCGTCGGGCATCATCGGCAACGTGATGACCTTCGAGAATGGCGGCAAGCAGTATGTCGGCGTCCTGTCGGGCGTCGGTGGCTGGGCCGGGATCGGCCTAGCGGCCGGTCTGACCAACCCTAACGACGGTCTTGGTGCCGTGGGTGGTTACGCCGCGCTCAGCGACTATACCGCGCTCGGCGGGCAACTCACCGTCTTCGAACTGCCGAACTGACGGGCATGTGAACCTCGGCCTGTCCGGACCTCCGTGCCCGGGCAGGCCTTCGCGTGAGCGCCCGACAGGAATGGCGCCGCGCAGCGTGCCAGAAGCCGCTCCGGGCGGAACGCTCGGGGCGGCTCTTCGCAACAGGGAGGAACCACCGGAATGAAATTCACTGCACCGCTTCTGTCGATCGGACTGGCCTGCACATGCACAGGAACGTTGTTCCATGCCGAACCAGCGGCCGCCGACGAGGCCCGGTTTGTGGCTGTGGAGCAGGTCGACGGCCGGTGGTTCAACGCCGAGGGCATTCCGACCTACAGGATCGAGGATGACGGGACCTTGGACTGGCCCACGTTCTCGGGCTTCCGGCGCTACCACGCCGAGTGCCACGTCTGTCACGGGCCGGACGGCGAAGGGTCGACCTATGCGCCGGCGCTGAAGGACTCGGTCATGCAAATGGACTACTATGATTTCCTGACCGCCGTGAACGCGGGTATCCAGAAGGTCGGCGCCTCGGAGACCTCGGTCATGCCCGCGTTTGGAACCAACCTCAACGTCACCTGCTATCTCGACGACATCTACATCTACCTACTGGCGCGCGGGACAGGCGTGATAGAGCGCGGCCGTCCCGCCAAGCGCGCCGACAAGCTGCCCGAGTACGCCGAGATCGAGAAGAGCTGCATGGAGGGGTGACGATGAGGCATCTGGGCCGGGCCATCGCCGTCATCGCCGCGGTGGCGACCGCCCCTGCCGGGGCGCAGGTTGCCGACCTCGTCTCGACGACGGCCTTCCGCGTCTGTGCCGATCCGGGCAACCTGCCAATGTCCTCGCAGGATGGAACCGGCTTCGAAAACCGGATCGCCGAGGTGATCGCCGCGGAACTGGATCGACCGGTCGAGTACACCTGGTTCCCTATGGCGACGGGCTTCGTGCGGCGCACGCTGCGCGCGGGCACCTGTGACGTGATCATTGGCTATGCGCAGGGCGAGGAACTTGTCCTGAACACCAACCACTACTACACCTCGGTCTATCTCCTCGTGACCCGCGCGGGTGACGGGCTTTCGTCGGTCGATACGCTGTCCGATCCGGCGCTTCAGGGCCATCGCATCGGCGTGATCGCAGGAACGCCCCCGGCCTCCCATCTCGCGCGCCACGGTCTCGCGGCGATGATGAAGGGGTACCGCCTGGTGGTGGACCGCAGGGCGGAGGACCCGTCGGGCGACATGCTGCGCGATCTCGCCGCGGGCGAGCTCGACGCGGCCGTACTCTGGGGTCCGGTGGGAGGGCCCCTGACGAAGGACCGGGCCGATCTCGTCGCCACGCCGCTCCTGAAGGAACAAGGTGCACCGCGGCTGTTCTACCGGATCACCATGGGCGTGCGTGCGGGCGAAGACGATTGGAAGCGGCAGCTCAACTCGCTGATCCGACGCAACCAGGATGCCATAGACTCGGTCCTGCGCGAGGCGGGTGTGCCGTTGGCAGACGACTATGGCACGATGCTGAAACCGGCGCCATGACCGGGCTTGCCGCGCGCCTTCTCGTCGCGGCGGCGCTGGCGGTCGTGACGGTCGGTGCGGGCGCGGAGACGGTGCCCGAGCCGTCCGGCTACCACGGGGAGCCCTACCGCGGCCCGGTTCCGGCGACGCTCGCCGGGGCGCGCGTGATCGGCGATGAGGAGGCCACGGCCCTGCACCGGAGCGGCGTTGCGGTCTTCGTGGACGTCCTGCCGCGCGACGAGAGACCTGCGGATCTGCCGGAGGGAACCGTCTGGATCGACCGGCCGCACAACACGATCCCCGGCGCGGTCTGGCTGCCCAACACGGGCTACGAGGCGCTTGCGCCGACGGTAGGCGCCTATCTTGCGGACGGACTCGCGGCGGCGACGGGAAACGATCCGGCGCGGACCATCGTGGTCTTCTGTCGCGCCGAGTGCTGGATGTCATGGAATGCTGCGAAGCGGGCACTGGAACTGGGCTACCTCGACGTGATCTGGTATCCCGACGGGGTGGATGGCTGGTCCGCCTGGGGCCAGCCGCTCGAGCGCGCCGTGCCGTTCACGGCGCCCTGAGAAGGGCCGGCGGCGCCGGCCCGACGAAGGCCCCGAAGGCGCGCGGGCCGTCCGGCACCTCGACCTCTCCGACCAACTCCAGGGTCACGGCGTCGATCACGGTGAGCGTGTTGGAGAACCAGTTGGCGACGAGTACCTCGCCGCCATCCGACGTGGCAGCGATGCCCTCGGGGTACTCGCCGACCTCGATGGTCGCCACCACGTCGAGACTGCCTGTGTCGAACACGGTAACGCTGTCGGCATACTGGTTGGTGACGAACCCGCGCCCCGCCGCGAAGGCTACCGCATAGGGCCGACTGCCGACGGCGATGGTGGCCGTCAGTGTTGCGGTGGCAAGGTCCACCACGCTCACGGTGTCGGCCTCGACATCCGCCGTGAAGACGCGCCCGCCTTCGACTATCACGCCGAACGGATGGGTTCCCACCGCGACCCGTGCCCGAAGCTGGCCCGTCCCGGCATTGAGGATCGAGATCCGGTTGTCGTCGCGATCGGCGGTCACAACCGTTGCGCCGTCGGCGCTCACGGCGATTCCCGCCGGAGTGGTTCCCACCGGCAGGCTGCGCAGGACCGTTCCGTTGGAGGGGTCGATCTCGAACACCCGCGCTCCGCTCCAATCGGTCACGTAGACCATGCCGCTTGCCGGGTTGACGGCCACCGCGAAGGGCATTCCGCCCGGTTCGACCGTCTCGAGGACCTGCCCGCCCGTATCGAGGATGTGCAGGACCCCGGTGCCGGCAGAGACGGCATAAACGCGCCCTCGCGCCGGGTCGACGGCGACGGGTGCGGGCTCACCGCCAAGCGCGATCTCGGCCACGACCTCGCGCGCCGCGACATCAACCAGCGTGAGGGTGCCGGCTCCCTGTGACGTCACATAGGCGATCTCGCGCGCCGCAGTCGGTATTGCGCAGGCCACGGCGGCCACCAGCGCTGCACCGCGCGCCGCAGTGCGGATCACTCGCGGCGGCCAAACCGCGCGGCGAGCGCATCAAGACCTGCCTGGTAGACGCCGGCGGTCGCTGCGACGGCGGCCTCGTCGTTCTGTTCCGGCGGCGGGTCATTGTTCGGAAAGCCCCGGTAGAACGCCCCGCGCCATTCAACCAGCGCCATGCCGCCGTCATCCTTGACGGTCAGGTGGGAGGAATAGTTCGTCACCGGCAGCACCGCCACGTCGACCTCGGTGATGCGGTAGGAATAGCTGCGCGCCTCGGTGCTGTGCTTGACGAGCTCCTCGGCGATTGTGGGTCCGCCCTCTGCGCCGAGCGTCAGGAGACGCGTCGCTCCCGGCACGCTGCCGCCCTCGCCGGCGGTCGAGAATACTGCGGGGTGCCAACTCATGTCTTGGAAGTCGCCGATTGCCGCCCAGACCTCGTCCGGGGTCGCGGCAAGCTTCATCTCCAGCGTCACCTTCTGCCGTGTCGGCCCGTGGGCCGGTGCCGGGGTGGCTGAAGCTGCAGCGACCGCGGCGGCGCCGAGCAGAACGGAACGTCGTCTCATTCGGGGGTCTCCGGGTTCTCGGGAAAGATCGTGTTTCGCAGAAGGTAGCGGTAGCCGCGCTGCCATGTCGTGTCGTCGTTGCCCCTGATCTCGACCGATCCACCACGCACGATCGCGCCGCTCTCGGCGTCCTTGAGGACGAAGTTGAGGGTCAGGATCAGGTTCGAGGTCTTCTGCACCTCGCCGGTCGCCGCGTAGCGCGCGCCGAGGTCTCGGGCGAGGGCGGTTTCGCAGCCGTTGCAGCGGGCGGGGTTCTTGACGCGGGCCAGGCGTTCCAGGGCCGGTGCGATGTCCACCGGAGCGAACCCGCGGCTGGCCAGCCCTTCCTCCACGTATTCTGCCGTTTTCGCCAGCCGCTCGGTCTCGTCGGGGCGTACGCCGTTGATCGCGCCTTCGGTCGAGGTGTCCATGAAATGCAGGCCGAAAAAGGCGACCGAGCCGGGATCGATCGGCTCGGCCGCGGCCGGCAGCGCAGCCAGCAGGAGGGGAGCTAGGTGCCGAAACATGCCGGGAGAATGCGTCCGGCGGGGCCGTGCAGGCAATCGGACGAAAGTATGAGCCGGCCCCAACAGATTGCGGTTCCTCATGAATCTCTTATCCAACGTGGCACCTATGGAGGAGTTGACGCAGAGCGCGCGGGCGTGGCCCACTGCGGGAGGGAGGACGCCATGCGAACGGGATTTCTGGGTTTCGCCCTCGTCTTCTGCATGGTTGGCAACGCTGCCATCGCCGAGGTCGAGGTTCGCGCGGCAGTGATCCGCGTCGACCGGGCCGAACTTCCACCTGTGTCGCGGCTCGACCTGCCGCCCGACGATCTCGGCTTTGCCGGCGGCCGCCTGGCGACCGCCGACAACGCCACCACCGGAAGTTTCATGGGTCAGACCTTCGTGGTGGACGAGTATTCCACCGGACCCGAGCAGGCGCTCGACACGCTTGAGACCGCGCTGTCAGAGGGCGCGCGGTTTGTCGTCACGCTCGCAACCGAGGACGAGACACTGGCTCTCGCCGACGCCGCGGGCGATCGTGCGCTGGTCGTCAACGCGAAGGCCCGCGGTGATGCGTTGCGCAATGCCGATTGTCGGGCAAACCTCGTCCACGTTGCGCCGAGCCACGCGATGCTGGCCGATGCGTTGGCGCAGTTCCTGATGTGGAAGCGGTGGAGCCGATGGTTCCTCATCGAGGGAAGCCACCCCGAGGACGCCGCGCTGGCCGACGCCTACCGCAAGGCTGCGACGAAGTTCGGCGCCCGCATCGTCGAGGAGCGCCTGTTCGAGGATACCGGGGGGGCGCGGCGCACAGATACCGGCCACGTGCAGGTGCAGGCCGCGATCCCGGTATTCACTCAGCAGGCGCGCGAGCATGACGTGGTGATCGCCGCCGACGAAAACGGTGTCTTCGCGGTCTATCTGCCCTATCACACGTGGGATGCGCGCCCCGTTGCCGGGTCGGCCGGTCTTGTTCCGCGAAGCTGGCATCCCGCGCTCGAGGCCTGGGGAGCGACGCAGTTCCAGAACCGCTTCGAGGCACTGTCGGGCCGCAACATGCGGGACGAGGACTACCAGGTCTGGGTCGCGCTGAGGATCCTTGGCGAGGCTGCGACGCGGGCGAACTCGGGCGATTTCGAGGTGCTGCGCGACTTCATACTGGGCGAGAGTTTCGAATTGGCCGCCTTCAAGGGCCAGAAGCTGACGCTGCGCGACTGGGATCGCCAGTTGCGCCAGCCGGTCCTTCTGACGACCGGGCCGATCACCGTTTCGGTCTCGCCGCAGGACCAGTACCTGCACCAGGTCTCGCAACTCGACACCCTCGGTACCGACCGCTCCGAATCCGCTTGCCCGCTTTCCCGTTGAGGAGGACCCCGATGCGCCTGCACACCCTTGCTCTGGCCACGCTCGCCGCCGCACTCGTCTCCGCCCCGGCTCTGGCCAACAAGGTCTTCGTGTCGAACGAGAAAGGCAACGACATCACCGTGCTCGACAGCGAGACGCTCGAGGTCATCGCCAGCTTTCCCGCGGGCAACCGCCCGCGCGGCATCACCATTTCGCCCGACGGCAAGGAACTCTACGTCTGCGCCTCGGATGACGACCTCGTGCGCGTGTTCGACCCCGAGACCTACGAGGAACTCCACACGTTGCCCTCCGGGCCGGACCCGGAACTCTTCATTCTGCATCCTTCGGGCAACCCGCTCTACATCGCCAACGAGGACGACAACCTCGTCACCGTGGTCGACGTGGTGACCAGGCAGGTGCTGGCGGAAGTGCCGGTGGGTGTCGAACCCGAGGGCATGGGCGTAAGCCCCGATGGCCGCTACGTCGTCAACACGTCCGAGACGACGAACATGGCGCACTTCATCGATACCGAGAGCTTCCAGATCGTCGCCAACATCCTCGTCGACCAGCGCCCGCGCTTTGCCCAGTTCACGAATGACGGCAAGTACCTGTTCGTCACCTCCGAGATCGGAGGCACCGTCAGCGTCATCGACCCCGAGGCGAAGGAGATCGTCCACAAGATCACTTTCGACGTTCCCGGCGTCCTTCCCGAGGCGGTCCAGCCAGTCGGGCTGCGCGTCACCTCGGACGGCAGGAAGGTCTTCGTCGCGCTCGGGCCATCAAACCGCGTGGCACTTGTCAACGGCGAGACCTTCGAGGTCGAGAAATACCTCCTCGTCGGCCAGCGCGTGTGGCAGCTCGGCTTCACTCCGGACGAGCGCTTTCTCTTCACGACGAACGGAAATTCCAACGACATCTCGGTGATCGACGTGGCCCGCGAGGAAGTGATCAAGTCAATCCCGGTCGGGCAACAACCCTGGGGCGTGGTCGTCGCTCCGGACTGAAGACAGAAGAAACGCAAATCTACGGGAGGAGAACTGACGATGGAGAAACATCTTGCTGCCGGTTTCGCCGGGCTGGCCACCGTGCTTGCCCTGTCCGGTCCCGCAGCCGCCCAGGACGCCCCCGCCGGCGTGATCGCCCCGGCCGAGCACCATGACTTCGGCCCCTCCGGCATCATGACCCGCACCAATCGCGCGGATCTCGCCCCGCTCACGCTCGCCTCGGGCCAGCCGGTCGCGCAAACCGAGTACGACCTGAAGTCGGGCGGCTACTACCGGATAAGCATCGTGGCCGACGGCTCCGCCGAACTGGCGCTTTCGGGCGGCGACTTCTTCCGTGCGATCTGGATCAACGAGATCGTCATCAACGAGATCGAGATTCGACCGATGGGCGTCCACTCGCTGGAGTTCGACGACGACGGCGAGGTGGAAATGAGCTTCATCGCAATCATGCCGGGGCGCTATACTCTGTCGATCCCCGGATCGTCCGGCGAGACCCAGCAGGCGGTATTCAACATCAGGTGACGCAGTCCCAAGGCCCCGCAGAACCGGCTCACCAGGTATCGGCCCTTGAGGTCTCGGGCGTCAGCCATGCCTTTGGTTCGGTCAGGGCGCTCGTCGACGTGAGCCTCGATGTGCCGCGGGGCGCCTTCGTTGCACTTCTCGGCGTGAACGGAGCGGGCAAGACGACGCTGTTCTCGCTGATCACACGGCTTTACGACAACACGTCGGGCAGTATCCGGGTTGCGGGCTTCGACGTACGGCGCAGGCCCGGCGAGGCGCTGGCGCGGCTCGGGGTCGTGTTCCAGAGCCGTGCGCTCGATGCCGACCTCACCGTGGCGCAGAACCTCGCCTATCATGCCGCCCTGCACGGCATCCCGCGCGGCGAGGCGCGGGACAGGGCGCGCGAAGTGCTGGCGATGGTCGAACTCGCCGACAAGGCGGGGGTCCGCGTCGGGGCGCTTTCGGGGGGGCAGCAGCGCCGGGCCGAGATCGCCCGGGCGCTGATGCACGGGCCGGACGTGCTTCTTCTCGACGAGGCGACGGTGGGGCTCGATGTCCGGGCGCGGGCCGAGGTGCTGGCGCTCGTCCGGCGGCTGATCGCAAGCGGCGCCGTCTCGGCGCTCTGGGCCACGCACATCCTCGATGAGGTCGCGCCAGAAGACGAGGTGGTCGTGCTGCACCGGGGCAGGGTGCTCGCCCGGGGAACCGCGCGCGACCTTGCCGGAGCGGACGGGTCGCTGGCCGGGGCCTTCCTGCGGATGACCGGCGCGGAGGCCGTGCCATGAGAGGCGGCGCGCGGGGCCATGTCATCGCCTTCGCCGGCATCGCGCAGCGCGAGACACTGCGCTTCGTCCAGCAGCGCGGCCGGTTCCTGGCCGCGTTGGTGCGCCCGCTGGTCTGGCTGTTCATCTTCGCCGCAGGCTTCCGCGCCGTCCTTGGCCTCTCGATCACGCCGCCCTACCAGACCTACGTGCTCTACGAGGTCTACGTGACGCCGGGCCTCGTGGCGATGATCCAGCTTTTCAACGGGATGCAGTCCTCGCTCTCGATGGTCTACGACCGCGAGACGGGCGCGATGCGCACGCTTCTGGTGAGCCCGTTTCCACGCTGGTTCCTTCTGGGGTCCAAGCTCTTTGCGGGCGTCCTTGTCTCGGTCCTGCAGGTCTACGTCTTTCTCGCCATCGCCTGGTTCTGGGACGTGCGCCCGCCGCTCCTGGGCTACCTCGCCGTCCTGCCCGCGCTGATCCTGTCTGGGTTGATGCTGGGAGCGCTGGGCCTCTTCATCTCGTCGGCGATCCGCCAGCTCGAGAACTTCGCGGGCGTGATGAACTTCGTGATCTTCCCGATGTTCTTCGCCTCGACCGCGCTCTACCCGCTCTGGCGGATGCGCGAGTCGAGCGTGCTTTTGCACCAGATCTGCCTGTACAACCCATTCAGCCATGCGGTGGAACTGATCCGCTTCGCACTCTACCTGCAATTCAACCCGCTCGCCTTCGCGGTGGTCGCGGGCTGCCTTGCCCTGTTCTTCGGGGCGGCGGTCTACATGTACGATCCCTCGAAGGGCCTCTGGGGCAAAAGGAAGGGACCCGCCGAATGATCCGACACATTCTCCCCGCGCTCATCGCTTCGCTCCTCGCGACCGGCCCCGCGCTGGCAGCCGGCGATCCATCCGATCCGAACTGGCCCTGTGTCCAGCGCAAGGTGCCGCAGCTGTCGCTCGGGCAGGTCTGGGCCGGTCCGCTGCCCGACGCGGCGACCGAGACGCTGGCCCATTCGCGCGAGGTCGAGGCGCTCGCCGCGCTTCTGGAGTTGCGCAAACTGACCGAGGAGGAACAGCGCGCGCTGGTGGAAGGGTTCGTGGAAGGCGACGGCGACCAGGCGCAACGGCTCACCGCGCTCTACCTCGCCACATTCGAGCGCATAAACCGCCACCGCGCCGCGCTGGTGGACGGCATCGGCCGTTTCGCCCTCAAACAGAAAGACCTTTCCGCCCAGATCGAGGAGCGCCGGCACGAGATCGCGCGGCTCTCGGCCGCCGATCCGGTGGACTTCGACGCCATCGACGCCGAGGAGGAACGTCTCGACTGGGACACGCGCATCTTCACCGACCGCAAGCAGTCGCTCACTTATGTCTGCGAGACTCCGGTGATCCTTGAACAGCACGCCTTCGCGTTGGGGCGGCTGGTCGCGGGCTACCTGCCGTGACGGGCGTCATTCCCATTCAAGCTCGGTGAAGGCCACCGAGGCGTTGCGCGGGTTCGACTCCTCGAACCCGACCCAGCCCTCGTTCAGGCCCGCCCCGAGTTCGGCCCCCGCGACGCTGAGGCTCTTTCCCGCCGAGATCGCGGCCCGGGTCTCCGCCTCGAGGGCCGCGAGATAGGCGCGCAAGGGGGCGGTGCCGGTTTCCCAGGCCATCGGAACGGGGCCGTGGCCGGGCACGATCTGCCGGACGTCCGGGCCAGGACCCGCGTCAAGCCAGGCGCGCCATCCCTTGATCGAGCCGTCGATCACCGGGGCAAGTTCGGCAAAGACGAGATCGCCGGTGAAGAGCGTTCCGCTTTCTGAATGGAACACGGTGACGTCGTTGTCGGTATGCGCCGTCGGAACGGGCACCAGCCGCAGCATCGCGCCGCCGAGGTCTAGCGTTTCCGGCGCGTCGATCCCCCGATCCGGAGCGACCAGGCGGCTGCCCAGCATCGCCTCACGGCCGACCTGCCGGGGAATGCTCTCTGCCCAGGTCTCGGCCCGCCGCGCGATCGCCGATCCCAGCGCGGCATGGCCGACGATCTCGGCCCCGGCCTCGCGGAACACTTCGGCGCCGAAGGTATGGTCTGGGTGCATGTGGGTGAGAATGATGTGCGAGATCGGACGGTCGGTTTCGTGCCGGATCGCCGCGAACAGCCGCTCGCCGGTCTCGCGGCTGCCGCCTGCGTCGATCACCGCGACCGTGTCGCCGACAACGAAACCGAGATTGGCAATTGCGCCGCGGTTCGAGGGCGAAAGAGGCTCCGATGGCCCGCGATAAGCGTGGACTCCTGGGGCTATTTCGGTCGTCTCGAGCCGGGGCAGCGCGCCGAGCGGCCGACAAGTCCAACCGGTCACGCGGAGATCGTCGCGCCCCTCGGCCCAGTCGCGGCTAGCGTCCTCGCCTCCGGCCCGACAGGCGGCGTCGGTCGCGTATCCTTGCGCTGGAAGCAGCCGATCCGCACAGGTCTCGGGCGCGGTCGCAAGGCAGGCGGTGACGACGAGGTAAAGAATGGCATCCCCTCCCGGTTAAGAGGAATGCTATCATGCGGGGCCAAGACGTGGCATCATCCGAAAGGAGGACTGGCCATATCGTGCGCTCTGTGTGGAACTGCAGCCATGGGTGCCCGGGCTCTGGGAGGATCTGGCAATGCGCAATCACCTCTTCGCCGCCGTTTGCGCCGCCGCGCTGGCGGCGACCTGCGCGTCCGCGCAAGATAACGCGCTTCAGGATGGAGAGACCTGGGACTTCCTGAAGGAAGCCGTCTCCGGCGCGCTCGATGCCACGCTCGACCCGGCCCTGCTTTCGCTCGATGCCCCATCGCGGGCAAGTGACCCCGCCCATGTGCCCCTTCGCCTCACGCAGTCCCCCGACGCGGCACGGATCGCGACGGCGGCAGTCATCGTGGACGAGAACCCCGCACCCATCGCCGCGGAATTCGAGTTCGGCCCCGCGATGCACCCACTCGATCTGGAAATGCGCGTGCGCGTGAACGCCTATTCCAACGTTCGCACCGTTGCGCTGGCCGAGGACGGCACGTCCGTCATGGCGGGCCGCTATGTCAAGGCCTCGGGCGGCTGCTCGGCCCCTGCCGGCAAGGACCCCCTCGCCATGCTGGCGCAGATGGGCCAGACCCGGTTCCAGCTGATCCGCAGCGAAGACGTGGACGGACGTTTGCGCCGCGAGGTCAAGCTGATGATCCGGCACCCGAACTACTCGGGCCTCCAGCGCGATCAGGTCACGCTGCTCACGATCCCGGTCCATATCATCGACCTCCTCGAGGTTCGCCAGGGCGAGGAACTCCTGTTCCGGATGACGGCGGGCATCTCGCTCTCGGAAGATCCGGTGTTCCAGTTCAGCTACTTCGATACCGGAAACGGTCCCATCGTCCTGCACGCCGAGGACACCAAGGGGAACGTCTGGGAGCAGCGGTTCGAGCTGACCGACAGCTAGGCCTTGCCTCGCGACCGGATGGGAGGTTTCGCCGCAGGGGCAACGGGAACGGCACCTGGATTGAACATCCTGGAGACGAGCAGATTGACGATTTCGATCGCTGCCCCTCGCGTCGCCCCTCGCGTCGCCAGTCGCCCCCGGCATGGTCCGGACCTGGGCCAGATCGTCGGCATCCGACGAAAGTCGTAGATCGCTCAGGGCGTTGTTCGGCGAAAACCGGCTTGTCGGGTATAGTTTCCGGCAAAGACCCGGAATTGCGTTTGCGCGGGAGCTCCAACTCCCTAGAGTTGAGCGAGGCACACCGTAGTGACGGCGTCCGAAGCCGCGAGAATGCGTGCACGGATGTCGTCGGAGTGCCGGCCCGCAACCCGGATCACGGGGGCGGACCCCAGGGAGGAAAGAATGAAGCACAGTCTGACCGCCGACCCCGCCTACGTGGCGCAGGGCGCGCGCGCCCGGAAAGTCGACGACATCCTGATCATCGACGATCACCCGCTGATGTGCGACGCGCTCGCACTGACCCTCCGCATGGCCTTTGGCCTCAAACGGGTGCGCACCGAGCGGACATTGTCCGCCGCCCAGGAAGTGATCCGCGCCGGAGCGCTGCCAGATGCGATCGTCCTTGACCTGAATCTGCCCGATGCCAGGGGCTCGGAGGGCATCGTCACGCTGCGCCGACTGGTGCCCGAGGTCCCCGTGACACTGATCTCGGCCGACAACGACCCCGGCATGATCTCGGCGATCATGGCTGCAGGTGCGCAGGGATACGTCAGCAAGAGCCTTTGCCGCGAGGAAATGTGTTCGGCCCTGAGGCGCATGTGGTCCGGCGAAAAGGTAACACCCGACGACTACGACCCCGATACGCCCTCCGCTTCGGCGACGGCCTCCGAGATCGACCTTGCCGAACTCGGGCGGCGGTTCCGCACGCTGACCCCGCAGCAGATGAAGATCCTGCGGTTGATCTGCGAGGGCAAGGCGAACAAGGAGATCTCCTACGAACTCTCTATCGCCGAAGCCACGGTCAAGACCCACGTCACGGCGATAATGGCCAAGATCAAGGCCCGGCGCAGGACTCAGGCGGTGCGCATGGCGAACATGATGAGGCTTTTCGACGGAGACTGAGCCATGGCTCCGCAAGGCGAGGCGGCGCATGCCCGGAACGGAGCGAGGGCCATTCCGGTCACGGCGTCGGCTGCAGTGGACAACCCCGATGCCGCAGTCTCGCAGCTTGCCTCCGTCATCGGCCCGGCCGAACCCGCTCTCGTGCTCCTTTTCGCCTCGCCGGGATCGGCGCTGCCGGCGCTGACCGCCCGGCTTCGCCTCGCGCTACCTTCCGGCTGCCGCGTAGTTGGCTGCTCGTCGGCGGGAGAACTGTCGAGTGACGGCTACCGGAGCGGTACTGTCGTCGCGGTGGGGTTCCCCGCGCGCAGCTTTCGCGCAGGGGTCGTCGTTCTGCGCGACATCTCGCGACTGCCGGTGTCGGACTGGATGTCCGAGGTGCGCGCCTTCCACGCGGGCTTCGCGCCGCGCCTGGACCACTCGACCTTCGGTGTCCTCCTCGTCGACGGGCTCAGCAAGCGCGAAGACGTGCTTGTCGCAACGCTTGATGCCGCGATGCCGCAGACCCCGGTCCTGGGGGGGTCTGCAGGTGACGGTCTCGAATTCTCCGAGACGTGCCTCGTGCTCGATGGCGAGGCATTGACAGATGCTGGCCTGCTCTGCCTGATCGAGACCGACCTGGCCGTGCACGACGTCATCTTCGACCATTTCCAGGCGACCGCCACCCGCATGGTAGTCACCCGCGCCGAACCGGACGAGCGGTTGATCCTCGAGATCAATGCCGAACCCGCCGCGGAGGAATACGCCCGCCTTGTCGGGGTTCGCCGCGAAGACCTGTCTCCGCTCGTGTTTGCCGAACACCCGCTTCTGGTCCGCATGGGAGGGCGCTACTACGTCCGCGCGATCCGGGAACAGACGCCCGAGGGCGGGCTGAGGCTGATGTCGGCGATCGAGACCGGCATGGTCATGACGCTCGGCCGCGCCGACGACCTGACCGAGGGCTTCGAGCAGATGCTTGCGGGACTGCCTGCGCACCCCGCGCTGGTGCTGTCGTTCGACTGCATCCTGCGCCGCCTCGCGGTCGAGCACGCCGGCCTCGGCACCGAGATCCGGGACATCTTCACCCGCTACAACATGGTCGGCTTCAACACCTATGGAGAGCAGCACAACGGGATGCACATGAACCAGACCTTCGTCGGCCTCGCGTTCCTCACCCCGGAGCCCGCCTGATGCTGCGTCTTGACGACAGCCCGGACCGCCAGATCGACAAGCTGCAGCGCATCAATGCGGTGCTGCTCGACCGGATCGAGCGTGCCGAGGGGCTGCGGGGGTCGTCCTACTCGATGTTCCAGGCGGCAATGGCGCTGGAGAAGGAAGTGCGGGTGCGTACCCGCGACCTCGAACGTGCGCTCGCCGACCTCAGCCAGAAGAACCACGAACTGGCCGCCGCCCGCGCCTCCGCCGAGGAGGCCAACCGCTCAAAGACCCGGTTCCTGCGCGCCGCCAGCCACGACCTCCTGCAGCCGCTCGGCGCGGCCAAGCTGCTCCTCGCGCTCCTTGGCGACACCCGGCTCGACGACAGCCAGGGCGATCTCGTCAAGCGGCTTGCCACGGCATTCGAGTCGGTCGAGGAACTGATGCACGCGGTTCTCGACATAGCCCGGCTCGACTCCCAGCGGATCGAGTTCAATCGCCGCGTCGTGCCGTTGGAAAAGTTGTTCGTCCAGCTGGGCGACGAGTTCCAGCACCAGGCCGCGGCGCGCGGACTGCGGCTTCGCTTCATGCCTACGTCCCTCGCGGTAGACAGCGACCCGACCTTTCTGCGCAGGATCGTCCAGAACCTCGTCTCGAACTCGATCAAGTACACCGAAGCCGGACGGGTCCTCGTGGGCGCACGGCGGCGCGGCGAAATGGCCTGGATCGAGGTCCACGACACCGGCATCGGCATCCGCGAGGAGGATCAGGCCCGGATCTTCGAGGAATTCAACCGCAACGGTCAAGAAGGACGGGCGCCCGGCATGGGGCTGGGGCTCTCGATCGTCCAGCGTGCCTGCGCAAAGCTCGGCCACCCGGTGGAACTCGACAGCGAACCCGGGTGCGGCAGCGTGTTCCGGGTCGGGCTGCCGATGGTGGGCGCGGTCTGCCCGCTGCGCGCGCCGATGGTGCGCGAGCAGCGCGAGGATGACGCGCTGCGTGGTCGCGCGGCCCTCATCATCGAGAACGATCCCGGCGTGCGTGATGCCTACGACCGCATCCTGCGCGACACATGGGGGATGCGGACCCACCTCGCGGAAGGCACCGAGCAGGCCTGCGAGGTCATGCGCGGCCGCACCGAGCCGGTGGATGTGATCGTGGCCGACTACCACCTGGCCGCAGGCGACACCGGCCTTGCAGCGATCCGCGCCGTCCGGCGGGAATTCGGCGCGAAGGTGCCGGCGGTCATCGTGACCGCCAACCGCGACGCCAAGACCGCGCGCGCGGCGGCGCGGATCGGGGTCAAGGTCAAGGAGAAGCCGCTCTCGCGCAGCGAGCTCAAGCGCGTCCTCTTGCGGCTGACGGAGGCCCAGCCGTGAGGCTCGCGCGGCCCGGCCTGCGCGCACGTCTGGTCGCCGGGGCCGCGATTCTCGGGGTGCTGGCGATGGTCGGGGCGGGCCTCGCCGTCCATGGCCAGAACCGGGTGCTGGCGCTTCAGGCTAATGCCGCGGCGGCCGAGCGGCGGATCAGCAGCATCGGGCTTCTTACCGCGCGCATCTCCGACGTGATCCTCGCGCCGGAGGCCCAGCGGTCCCGGGCGGCGGCGGGCGCGCTTCAGGCATTCGATGCGCTCGACGCCTTGATCGCCGAGGATGTCAGGGCGGCAAGCGGGACCGAGGAGCAGACCCGCCGGGCCACCCAGGGCCTTGTCCTGGCCCGGATGAAGAGCCTCTACGGACAACTCGAGTCCAGCCTCGGGCGCGACCCGGGGCCGGAGGGGGCAGACGCGCGTGAGGCCGCGGTCAACAGCTTCTCGTCGGGCTTCGCCCCGCTCGCCGCCGAGCAGCTCGAGATGAACCGCCGTCGTCGCGACGCCGCCCTGATGGAGCTGGCGGCGCTGTCACGGCGGCTCTCGGGCCTTGCCCTCGGCATCGGTCTCGCCGCGCCGCTCGCGGTCCTTGCGGTCTATTTCCTGTTGATCCGCCCGCTGCTGGCCCGGCTCTCGCTTGCCGCCCGCCTTGCCGGAGGGGCCACCGACACAGGTGCCGCAAGGTTGCCGCTGGGCGCGCGCGACGAACTGGCCGTTCTCTTCGCCCGCATCAACCAGGCAACCGCGCGGCTGGCGCGGCGGCGCGATGCCGTGGCCCGCGACCGGGCGCGGCTCGAGGCCATCGTGGACGAGCGCACCGCCGCATTGCGCGAGGCGAACGCCCGTCTCGAACGCGCGGACACCGACCGCCGCCGCTTCTTCGCCGATGTGGGCCACGAACTCCGCTCGCCGCTGACGGTGATCCTCGCCGAGGCGGAACTCGCTTCCGGTGCCACCGAGGACCCCGCACTGCGCGAGGCGCTGGCCACGATCCGCACCCGCGCGCTTCGGCTCAACCGCCGCGTGGATGATCTGCTGCGCATCGCGCGGTCCGAAAGTGGCCAGCTCGGCCTCGACCGGCGGCCGGTCGATCTTGCCGCCGTGGCCCGTCTCGCAGCCGACGACCTCGCCCCCCTCGTGCGCAAGGCCGGAGCCCGGATCGACTTCGCGGATGCCGGCGAGGCGGTCGTTACCGGCGACCCCGACTGGCTGCGCCAGATCGCCGGCGGCCTGATCGGCAACGCACTGAAGCACGGCGGGCCGGGGGTCGCGGTGCGCCTTACCACCGGCGTCGGGAGCAACGGCACATTCCTCGAAGTCACCGACGACGGGCCGGGCCTGCCCGAGGACGACCACGCACGCGTTCTCGCCCGGTTCGGGCAGGCCAGGCCGGAGGATCCGGCCACGCACCGGGCGGGCGGCGGCTTCGGCATCGGGCTGACACTGGCGCGGTGGGTCGCCGAGGCGCACGGCGGTCGGCTCGAATTGCGCAGCCCGGTGGCGAACGGTCGGGGGCTTGCCGTGCGCGTGACCCTGCCCGACAGCGCCGTCGCCGGGCATCCCGTGCCACATCGAAGGGAAGAGGGGGCCGATGCCGCGCATCCTGGTCGTTGAGGACGACGACGACATCGCCTCGGTCGTCTGCCGGGGCCTGCGTGCCGAAGGCTTCGAGCCGGTGGCCGAGGTCGAGCCCTCCGCCGCGCTGACCCGCCTCACCGGCGAGCGTTTCGACGCCGCTGTTGTCGACCGGATGCTGGGGGGCGACAGCTCCTCCGACGCCGGCGGCGACCTCGTGCGTGCGGTGCGCGGGCGGGGGCTCGATGTGCCGGTCGTCATGCTCAGCGCACTGGCCCGGGTCAGCGAGCGCGCCGAGGGCCTGGCCGCCGGAGCAGACGACTACGTGGTGAAGCCCTTCGAGATGGCCGAACTGGTCGCCCGGCTCCGCGTCCAACTCATGCGCCGCAAGTCCGATGTCGTCGGGGCGCCCGCACCCCTGCGCTGCGGCGGCCTGACCTGGCTGCCCGAGCGACGTCTGGCCGTCTGCGCCACCCGCTCGGTCGAGCTCACCGAACGCGAAGGCGCACTCCTTCAGCAACTCCTGTCCCAAGCGGGCCAGATCGTCCCGCGCCGCGCGCTGCTTGAGGGCCTGTGGTCCGGACAGGGCGTAACCACCGACAACGTCGTCGATGTCTACATCGGCTATCTTCGCCGCAAGCTGGCGCCGATCGAGGATTTCGGCGTTTCCCTTCGCACCCTCCGCGGCCGCGGTTTTGTCCTGGAGCCCCTCACATGATGCGTCTTTCCCTCGCCGCCCTCGCCACGGCCCTGTACCTCGCCGCTCCCGCGCAGGCCGGGGCGGCGGGCGACGCGGTGTTCGTGGAGCGGCTCTTCACCGGCCTCTCCGAAGGCGCGGTGGTGGCCTACCGCCGTGACGTGGGTGGGGCCGACCCCCAGAAGGTGCGTCTGGTCGACGATGGCCGGGTGATCCTGACGGCCGAGGCCGAGGACCCGTCGAAGCGCTGGGACGGCCCGGTGCTGCGGATGAATCTCGACGAAGGCAGCACGACCCGCACCGTGGGCAGCTTCCCCGCCAGCGGCGGCAATCCTGTCCTGATCGTCTTCCTTGAATCGACCGTCCGCAACGTCGCCGCCGAAACCGGTGGCAACCCCCACTATATCCGCACTCGCATCCGCGAGGCCCTGCAACTTCACGGCGAGGTCGCCGATACGGGCGACGGCATCCGCGAGGCGGTGTTCCGGCCCTTCGAGGCCGATCCCCACGCCGCGCAACTCGGCGATTTCGCAGGCCTCACGTTGCGATTCACGCTCTCCGACCGGGTGCCGGGGCGCTTCGTCAGCCTTTCGGCCGATACCGGAGGCGGGGAGAGCGCCTATGTCGAGAAGGTGACCTACATGCCCGAGGAAAGCGCGCCATGATCCGCCGCCTGCCGCTGCCCGCCCTGGTCCTCATCGCAGGCTCCGCCGCGGCACAGGCCCCGCTCCAGGGTCCGGTCGCCAACGACTATCCGACCTCGGTCCGGGCGGAATACGTATTCGGCTGCATGGCGGTGAACGGCCAGACCCGCGAGGCGCTCGAACGCTGCTCCTGCTCGATCGACGTGATCGCCTCCGTCCTGTCCTACGATGACTACGTCAGCGCCGAGGCCGTGCTGTCCCTGCGCCTGATGGAGGGGGAACGCGCGGGGCTGTTCCGCAATACGCAGCTTGCCTCGAACGCCGTCGCGACGCTCCGCCGCGCGCAGGCGGAGGCAGAGGTGCTCTGCTTCTGAGGCGGGCGGCGCCGGTTGCGGCACCGCCCCGGTGTCCGGTTCAGGCGTTGGCGGCCTTCGGTGTGTGCGCGCCGATCTGGAGATAGGACTCGAGCGAGTCGTCCAGCGCATCCTTCCACGGCGTGTGGTGGATCGGCGCCATCGTCCCGGTGATGACCGACTTGTAGGCGTTGTTGCGGAAGCCCATGATGTCGGCCTTCTTGTGGTCCTTCCACTCGAAGAACGCCTCGCAGGCGCCGTCCACGTCGAACGACGGATAGTCGGTCTCGGCGATCAGTTCCTTCACGTAGTCGCCCTGGTAGTGGATCGCGTCGTGCGCATCCGCCCCGGCGTCTTCGCCCGCGACCCGGTCCTCGACGTCCTTCACGAGAACGGACTTGTCCGCCGGAATTGCGATCCGCCCCATGATCGCATCGCGCACCCACCAGGCTTGCGCGTCGAACATGTTGAAGGTGAACCACTGGTCCTGCATGCCGAGGTAGAAGAGGCGGGGGTTATGCACCCAGGCCACGCCCTTGTAGAGGTCCGCTGTCGCCAGCCGGTTCGCGGTCTTGAGCCGCAGGTCGTCGGGCAGGAACGGGAAGTGGTGCTTGTAACCCGTGCACAGGATGATCGCGTCGAAGTCGGCGGTGGTGCCGTCCTTGAAAGTCGCGGTCCGGCCCTCGACCTTCACCAGCGCCGGCACTTCCTTCCAGTTCGACGGCCACTTGAAGCCCATCGGCGCGGTGCGGTGCGCCACCGTCACCGACTTGCAGCCGTACTTCCAGCACTGCGATCCGATGTCCTCGGCCGAGTAGGAGGTCCCGAGGATCAGGATGTCCTTGCCCGCGAATTCGCGCGCGTCGCGGAAGTCGTGGGCATGCAGGACGCGGCCGTTGAAGGTGTCGAAGCCGGGGTAGTAGGGGACGTTGGGGGTCGAGAAGTGGCCCGAGGCCACGATCACGTGGTCGAACTCCTCCGCATACATCCGGTCGTTCTTCAGGTCATGGACCGTGACGGTGAACATCTCGGTCTTCGGATCGTAGGTGACGAAGCGCACGGTCGTCGAGAACCGGATCCAGTCCCGCACGCCGGCCTTCTTCACCCGGCCCTCGATATAGTCGAACAGCACCGCGCGCGGCGGGTAGGAGGCGATCTGCTTGCCGAAGTGCTCCTCGAAGGAATAATCCGCGAATTCAAGGCCTTCCTTCGGTCCGTTCGACCAGAGATAGCGGTACATCGAGCAGTGCACCGGCTCGCCGTACTCGTCCAGCCCGGTGCGCCAGGTGTAGTTCCACAGGCCGCCCCAGTTGTCCTGCTTCTCGAAGCAGACGATCTCGGGGATCTCGGCCCCCTTCTGCGCCGCGGACTGGAAGGCGCGGAGCTGGGCAAGGCCGGAGGGCCCCGCACCGATGATTGCGACACGTTTCTTCATCGAGAGCCTCCTGTCGGGGGAACCAGTTTGTTGAATTGGTGCTTTTGGTCCGGTCCACCGTGCCGAACCGGTTGCTCACCTGTCAAGAATATTTCTTTTCTGAGGGTGATTTCACGCCTAGCTTGTCCCCGTGCCTGATCCCCAACGGTAATGTCCTGCCCATGTCTTCAGCAAGCCTGGCCCAGAAACTCGCCGTTCGCGGTGCGCTGCCGCGGCTGACCTCCGCGGCGGGCGATACGATCAGCATCGGATTCCTCGCGCCCCTCACCGGTCCGGTTCAGTCCTGGGGCCTGCCGGGCCTGAACGGCTGCCGGATCTGGGCCGACAGCGTGAACTCGGGCGGGGGGCTCATGCTTGGCGGGCGGCGGCACGACGTGCGGCTTGTGCCCTTCGACTGCGCCTACGACCCCCGGCGCGGACTGGAAGGCGTCCGCAAGCTCGTGCGCGACGGCGAGGTCAAGCTGCTCCTGGCGCTTGGCGGCGAATCGCTGGCCCCGGCGCTCGACTACCTGACCGATCGCAAGATACTCACCGCCACGCTCCTGCCCTCGGACCTCTCGCCCGACACGCCCTACCTCATCGCGCCGAGCGAGCTTCACCCGATCTACAATGTCACCGGTGTCGACTGGCTCGCCCGCAACCGCCCCGAGGCACGGCGGATCGCGCTGTGCAGCCAGACCGATTCCATGGGACTGCCCTCCCTTGCCACCTACCGGGCCGCGTGCGAGGCGGCGGGGATGGAAGTGGTGCGCGAAGTCCGTTACGCGCCCGAAGGCGGCGAGGCCGCAGCCATCGTCGAGGCGATGCTGGCGGACGCGCCCGACATCCTGTGCTGGTGCACCAGCACGGCGCCGATGGTCCACGCGCTGACCGAGGCCGCCTTCGCGCGCGGCTTCAAGGGGCAGATCCTCTCCTGCACGCTCGACGACTATCCCCGCCTCTTCGGCCGCACTTCGCCGGAGTTTCTCGAAGGCGCGATCTTCCAGTTCCCGGATTTCGATGACCCCGCGCTTGCAGAAAAGGCGTTCTTCTTCAACCGCCCGGGTGAGTTCTGGCGCGAATATCAGGCCCGCTTCCCCGGCACATGGACGGCCGTGTCCTGGGAATACGCCGCGATCCTCGATATCTGGCGCACCGCGGCCGAGTTCGCGGGTACGGTCTCGACCGCGTCGGTCCTTGCGGCCATGAAGCACTCGGGCAAGGTGATGCACGCCTTCGGCCCGGCGTCGTGGTGGGGCGCCGAGGTCTTCGGCATCGACAACGCGCTGGTCGGCGACTGGCCCGTGGTGCGGATCACCGGCGGCAAGGCGCGGATCGTCGAGTTCGGCTCGATCCCAGCCTGGCTCAACCGCCACGGCCCGCTCCTGCGCCGCCACCTCGTCGCGCTGGGCCAGATGTGGGACCAGCGGCAGACACGAGGGGCAGGGCGCTTCGCCTTCGACGGCGCGGCGCGCTGAGGCGTCAGGCTTCCTGAAACAGCAGTTTCTGCTCCTCGGTCAGGTGCAGCTTGATGAACTCAACCGCCGCCTCGATGTCGCGCGAGGCGATGGCGTTGAAGAGCGTGTTGTAGCGCTGCTGGTATTCCCCGATCCGCTTGGGCGTGAGCACCCGGCGCAACAGCGCCGCGCGGAAGGTCTGCCGGCAAGCGTCGATCGCCAGCTCGTAACACGCCGCGAGAAGCGGGTTTCCGGCGCCCTGCGCGATCTGCCGGTAAAGCTCCTCCTCCTGCCGCACGAAGGCGCCGGTGTCGGTGCGCACCTGCTCCATCGCCGAAAGCGTCTCACCCAGCGCCTCGATCTGGCGCGGGGTCATGTTGATGCAGGCAAGCCGGACCATCTCGGGCTCGAGGATGCCCCGCACCACGAGGTGCTGAAGTGGGCTGGTGTTCGCCGCGAGGTCGGACGGCGCCACGTTGGTCTGCGCTTCCGCCCGGTAGGTCACGAAACTGCCGCTGCCTGCGCGGCGCCGGATCACCCGGCGGCTCTCCAGCACATCAAGCGCCTCGCGCACCGTGTTGCGCGCCACGGCAAGCTCGGCCGCCAGGGTCCGCTCGGACGGCAGGCGCTCGTCGATGGCGTATTCCTCCGATTCGATTCGCGCGAAGAGCGTGTCGATCACCGACTGCACGGTCGCCCCGATGGTCGGCTCAGAGGTCTCGGACGCCCGCGCCCCGGCCAGTGTCAGTCCCGCCATCTGCCGCCTCCCACGCCTGACAAGGCCACTAAACCAGATCGCCGCATGTCTCACAACTGCCGCAACCAGCAAGCCAGAGCGGTTCCTGCGGTCCCAAACTGGTCCGCCAAGTCCTTGAACCGCAAGGACCGGCCGCAAGTCGTCTCAAACTGCGACAGCCGCGCACTGCCTGAAAAGAAGGCAGGGGGCACAGGGAGTTCACCACAGAAGAACATATTTTCTTTGAGGTGAAGAAACCCTCTGCTAGCATTCCCCTGCAAGACGGAAACGCGCCAACTGGTTCCCCGCCTTTTTGCAACTGGTCTGGTCCGCCTGCCACAAAACCAATCCGCCGCGGCAGCGCCGACGTGCGGGTCCAACACGGGAGACGCTGATGTTCACCACGCTTCGCACCGGCCTCAGCCGCCGGTTCTTCCTCAAGAGCACCGCCCTCGGCGCCGTCGCCGCCGGTCTGCCCCGCGTCGCGGCGGCGCAGGGCGCGCCCATCAAGATCGGTTTCCTCGCCCCGCTGACCGGCCCCGTCGCCGCCTGGGGCAAGCCCGGCCTCGACGGCTGCCAGATCTGGGCCGAGCGCATCAACGCCGCGGGCGGGATCATGCTCGCCGACGGCGCGCACCCGGTCGAATTCATCGCCTATGACGAGGAATACGACCCCGCCAAGGCGCGCACCGGTGCCACCAAGCTGATCCTCGAAGACGGGGTTAGCTTCGTGATGATGCTCGGCGGCGACCCCTGGCCCGGCGTGCAGCCGGTGGCGGATCGTACGGGCATGCTGTTCTCGACGCTCCTGCCCTCCGACCTCTCGCCCGACACGCCCACGCTCATCGCGCCCTGCGAGGTGCACCCGATCTACGTCGTGACCGGCGTCGACTGGCTTGCCGAGAACCGGCCCGAACTCAAGACAGCCGTGATCTGCGCCCAGGACGACGCCCTCGGCCTGCCCTCGATCGCCTCCTACCTCGCCGCATTCGAGGCCGCGGGGATCGAGGTGCTGGAAGCGCCGCTCCTGTTCGACCCCGCCACCACCGACTTCGCGCCTGTCGTGACGCGGCTCCTGTCGAACAACCCCGACATCGTCTGCCTCGACACCTGCTACTCGGACTACGTCCATCCGATCACCGAGCAGTTGTTCCAGCAGGGCTTCAAGGGCCAGATCATCTCGGCCACCGCCGACTTCTACGACCAGATGATCGCCAAGACCTCGGCCGAGTTCCTCGAAGGGATGATCTTCAACTTCCCCGACTTCGACGACCCGATGATGAACGCCGACAACGTGACCTTCGAGGACCCCAACGGCTTCTTCGCCGAATACAACAAGCGCCACCCCGGCCAGTGGGGCGCGGTGAGCTGGGAATACGCCTCGATCATGGACCTGTGGAAGGCGGCGGCGGAAAAGGCCGGCAGCGCCGACCCCGCAGCCGTGCTCGCGGCGATGACCGAGGGCGGAAAGGGCCAGCATGCTTTCGGCGAGGCCGACTGGTGGGGCGAGGAACTGTTCGGCATCAGCCATGCGCTCGTGGGCGACTGGCCCGTGGTGCAACTCGAGGGCGGAAAGGCCGTCATCAAGGAGTTCCGCTCGATCCCGGCGTGGTACGACAAGTATGGCGAGCTGCTGATCAAGCATATGGAAGCCTACAACCAGATGTGGAACCAGCGCGGCTGACAGCACTGCACTGACCGGCACGGCGCGGGCGCCTCCGGGCTTCCGCGCCGCATGACGCAGGACCCGGCAGGGGGAAACGCATGATCGAGCTACTGGCGCAGACCGCGCTGAATGCCGCCTACGCGGCAAGCTACATCTCGCTCGTCGCGGTCGGGCTCGTCCTGATCTTCGGCGTCATGAAGGTGATCAACTTCGCCCATGGCGAGCTGTTCATGGCTGGGGCCTACAGCGTCGTCGCGCTCTATGCCACCGGCGCGCTGCCCTTCCTTCTGGCGGTCGCGGCGGGACTAGTCTTCGTGGGGGCGCTGGGCCTCGTGATGGAGCGCGCGCTGTTCCGGCCGCTCCGCGACAACCCGCTCGGTGGCCTCGTTGCCTCGATCGGCTTCCTGATGATCCTGCAATCCGCCGCAGTGATGGGCTTCGGGGTGCGGATGGTCCACATACCCCCCGCGACGCAGGAGGTGATCGTCCTCGCCGACAAGGTCCGCCTTCCGCTCGCGCGGCTCTACGTCATCGTCGCGGCAATCGTGCTCCTTACGGCGCTGTGGTTCTTCCTCAAGCGCACCCGCTTCGGCTGGGCGCTGCGTGCCTCTGCGCAGGACCCCGAGGCCGCGAGCCTCCAGGGCATCTCGATCAACCAGACCGCGCGGATCGCCATGTTCCTCGGCGCCGCACTTGCCGGTGTCGCTGGCGCGCTCACCGCGCCGCTCGTCTCGGTCGATCCCTACATGGGCCATTCGGTCATCATCACCGCCTTCATCGTCATCATCGTCGGCGGGGTCGGTTCGCTCGAAGGGGCCGTCATCGCCTCGGTCGCCTATGCGTTCATCCACACCATCGTCACGACCTTTTGGGACGGCGTCCTTGCCGATATCGTCGGGCTCTGCCTGATGCTGCTCGTCCTGATCGTGAAGCCCACGGGCCTTCTGGGGAGTGCCGACCGTGCCTAAGGCGTTCCTCTGGCTGGCGCTCTTCGCTGCGCTCATCGCGGTGCCCCACGTCCTGAGCTTCTCGCAACAGGAAATCCTCGTCTATCTCGCGATCAACGTCCTTCTCGTGACGTCCTATCGCCTGCTGACGCTGACCGGGGAATGGTCGCTGGCGCATGTCGTCATCATGGGGGTAGGGGCCTATTCCTCGGCGCTTGCGGGCAAGCATCTCGGCGTACCCGTGCCGGTCGCGATGGTGATGGGCGCGTTCTCGGCCGCGCTCATCGCTCTTGCCCTCTCAGTGCCGCTCTTCCGCATGAAAGGCTTCTACTTCCTGATCGGCAGCTTCGCGGCGGGCGAGATCATCCGGCTGCTGTGGAAGCGGTTCCGCGAGCCCTTCGGCGGCGCCAAGGGCCTGACGGGGATCGAGCCGATGCCCGACGTCAACCTCGGCTTCTACGACTTCGTTTTCTTCGAGCCGGTGAGCTACTTCTATTTCGCCGCCACCGTCGTCGCGGTCTGCCTGTGGATCCTCTGGCGGATCGAGCGCTCGCCCGTCGGCCTCACCTTCCACGCGGTCCACTGGCAGGACAAGCTCGCCCAGGCCTCGGGTGTCAACGTCCGCGCCTACCGGACCCTCGCCTTCGTGCTGGCCAGCGGCTTCGCCGGCCTCGCGGGCGCGCTCCAGGCTCACTACGTCGGCACCGTCAATCCCAACAGCTTCGATGTCGAGGTGATGGTCTTCGTCCTGACCTGGGCCATCGTCGGCGGCACCACGACATTCTACGGCCCGATCCTCGGCTGCGTCGTGCTGACCATCCTCAACGAGGTCGTCCTGCGCGAGATGGGGTTCGAGCAGATGCGGCCCATGGTCTACGGCCTGATCCTGATCCTCTCGATCCTGTTCCTTCCCAAGGGCCTCGAGAGCCTCGTGCAGAAACTCACCACCCGCCGCGCGGCACCCGCCCCGCAGGAAAGGGCCGCAGAATGACCGCCTTCCTCGAAATCGACGGCCTGACCATGCGCTTCGGCGGCCTCACCGCCGTGGACGGCCTGTCGTTCCGCGTCGAGCATGGCACCATCCACGGCCTGATCGGCCCGAACGGCGCCGGCAAGACGACCACCTTCAACGCGATCTCGGGCTTCTATCGGCCCACCTCTGGCGAGGTCCGACTGCGGGGCGAGGTCATCTCGGGGCTGAAGATGCACGAGGTCGCCCGCCGCGGCGTGATCCGCACCTTCCAGCACTCCACCCTCTTCGCCGAGCTTTCGGTGCTCGAGAACGCCCTCGTCGGCACCCACATGGCCTTCCGCCCCAACATCTTTGCCGCCATCACCGGGCTGGACCGCGAGGACCGTCGCGGCGCCGAGGCGCGGGCGCGCGAGGCGCTGGAGTTCTTCGGCCTCGCTGACCAGGCCGAGGCACGGGCGGGCGACCTCAGCCACGGCCACCAGCGCGCGCTCGGCATGGCCGTGGCCTACGCCGGCCACCCCGACGTGATGCTCCTCGACGAGCCCTTCACCGGCATGAACCCCGAGGAAACCCGCCAGATGATGGGACTGATGCGCAAGCTGCGCGACGACAGGGTGACCATCCTGATCGTGGAACACGACATGCAGGCGATCATGGGCCTTTGCGACCGCATCACCTGCATGAGCTTCGGCCGCCTCCTTGCCGAGGGCGGCCCCGAGGAGATCCGCCGCCACCCTGCCGTCATCGAGGCCTACCTGGGAGGCGCCCGCCATGTTGCTTGAGATGCGCGGCGTCTCGGTGAACTACGGCAAGGTCACCGCGCTGCGGGGCCTGTCGCTCAACGTCCCCGAGGGCGGGATCGTCACCATCATCGGCGGCAACGGCGCGGGCAAGACCACCACGCTGCGCGCCATCTCGGGCCTCTCCCGCGCGTCCAGCGGCGAGATCTGGTTCGAGGGCCAGCGGATCGACACCCTGTCCCCCGACCGGATCGTCGCCCGCGGCATCGCCCATGTCCCCGAGGGCCGCCGCATCTTCCCCGACATGACCGTCGAGGAGAACCTGCGCACCGGCGCCTTCCTGCGCCGCGACCGGGCGGGCATCGAGGCCGACCTCGAAAAGGTCTACGGCCGTTTCCCCCGCCTGCGCGAACGCCGCACCCAGCGCGCACAGACCATGTCGGGCGGCGAGCAGCAAATGCTCGCCATCGGCCGGGCGCTGATGTCGCGGCCCAAGCTTCTCCTCATGGACGAACCCTCGATGGGCCTCGCCCCCATCATCGTCGAGGAGATCGCCCGCATCGTCGAGGAGATCAACGCCGAGGGCGTGCCCGTGGTGCTGGTGGAACAGAACGCCGAACTGGCCCTCGACCTCGCCGACCACGCCTATGTTCTCGAGACCGGAAACCTCGCGCTGGAGGGCCCCGCCGATGAGCTCCATGACAACGAACACGTCCGCGCCGCGTATCTCGGCCTCTGAGGCCCGCCGCCGCGAGGCGGTGCAGGCCCGCGCTGCGGGCTGGACGGCGGCCGATTTGCGCTGGGAACGGCTGACCGAGGCCGGCGTCGCCGCCTTTGCCGCCGGTCGCCGCACCCGCGCCCGCGCGCTCCTGATCGCGGCGCACTGGCAGGCCCGCGCCTTCCCGCCCACCGACCGCCGCCGCGCCACGGCGCTTGCCAACCTCGCACTCTCCGCCCGCACCCCCGACCGCCGCCGGCTCGCCGAGGCGCTGCGCCTGTGGCAATCGCTCGGCGCGGATATCGAGGCGGCCCATATCGCGCCCGTCACCCGCTCGTCGCTCTACCACCTCCGCATGGAGGCCCGGCATCGCGACACCTACCTGTCCAACGCGCGCAAGAGGCTCGCGACCTTCGCCACAGAGGCGGGCGAAACGCTGGCGGCACTGGCCGAAGGCCGCGAGGCCCCGCACCGCCACGCCACCCGCTGGCGCGGCGAACGCCCGCCGAATTTCGACGACCGCCGCAAGATCCTCGCGGCCTGCCTGCTGCTGTGCGGCACCCCCTGACCGGCCTCCGAGGGTAACGCGACAGCACCCCGAGGCATCAGGAATTCGAGGCTCGACACCCGCGTCAGGCTTTGACCTCCAAGAAATAAAATTTATCCTGCGGAAAATATCCGCCGGTGCCCCAATGCTCCCAGCCCCGCCCTGATCCCATGGCGCAACCGCCGACCGACAGGTCGCATGCGCCCCATCGCACGGCCCCGCGCCACGCTATCCACCCCCTGACACCTACCCCCCAGGAGACCCGACAGATGGCCCACAAGACCGACATCGAGATCGCCCGCGAGGCGAAGAAGAAGCCGATCCTCGAGATCGGCGCGAAACTGGGTATCCCGGCCGAAAGCCTGCTGCCCTACGGCCACGACAAGGCGAAGGTCTCCGAAGGCTTCATCGCCGGCCTGAAGGACCGCCCCGACGGCAAGCTGATCCTCGTCACCGCGATCAACCCGACCCCGGCGGGCGAGG
>CAZOHN010000024.1:0-27949 GCA_964579325.1 uncultured Rhodobacterales bacterium | reverse complement strand
GTCGCATCTCAGCCCCCCGCGATCCAGCGCGCGATCGCCGCGCTTTCCTCGGCCGAGAAGCCCTTCGCAATCCGCCCCATCAGCGTCGCCTCCCGCGTCCCGTCACGGAACGCCGCCATCGCGGCCTCGATCTCGGCCGCCGTCAGCTTCGACAGGTCGATCCCCGCCGCGCCGTGGCAGCCCGAACAGGCGGTTGCCCCCGCCGCCGGCGGGTCGGCCTTGGCCGGGGCAGCCAGGATAAAGGCCACGATCACGAACGCGGCGCGCATGCGGTCCCTCCGTCAGGCAGAAGGCGCGGGCACCCGGCAGGCGCCCGCGCCGGTCCCCGGCCTCAGGCCGGGATCATGCCGTTCTTGGCAAAGGGCAGGGTGCGGATGCGCTTGCCCGTCGCCGCAAAGATCGCATTCGCCACCGCCGGGGTCGCGACGAAGATCGTCGGTTCCCCCACGCCGCCCCAGAACCCGCCTGAGGGCACCACGAGCGACTCCACCGCCGGCATCTCGTGCATCGTCACCGCCGGGTAGGTGTCGAAGTTCGTCTCGTTCACCGCCCCGTCGGTCACGGTGATCTCCCCGAACATCGAGGCTGACAGGCCATAAGCGAACGATCCCTCGATCTGCGCCGCGATCTGCTGCGGGTTCACGGCAGTGCCGCAGTCTGTCGCCGCAACGATCCGGTGCACCTTGAACTCGCCCGAACCGTTGATCGACACCTCCGCCGCCGCGGCGACGTAGGAGCCATAGCCCATGTGCTGGCAGATACCCCGGTGGATGCCCTCCGGCGGAGGCGTGTCCCAGCCGATGCCCTCGGCCACCGCGTTCAGCACCGCGAGGTGTTTGGGATGGTCGGCCATCATCGCGCGCCGGAACTCCAGCGGGTCCTTGCCCGCCGCATGGGCCAGCTCGTCGATGAAGCTTTCGAGGTAGAAGGCGTTCTGGTTGTTGCACACGCCGCGCCAGAAGCCCGGCATCACCGGCGGGTTGCGCATCGCGTGGTCGATGAGGAGGTTCGGGATCGTGTAGCCCAGCCGCCCTTCCTCGCCGTCGGGGTTCAGGCCCTGGAACATGATCGGGTCCATCCCCTCGCGCAGCGCCTGCGGCCGCACCCCCGCCAGGATCGACTGGCCGGAGATCCGCATGCGCAGCCCGGCCAGGTTGCCCTCGGCATCGAGCGCCCCGGTCAGCTTCGCCATCGTGACCGGGTGCAGCACGCCATGCAGCATGTCCTCCTCGCGCGACCAGATCATCTTGATCGGCGTGCCGGGCATCTGCTTGGCAATCTGCACCGCCTGCGTGACGTAGTCCTGCAAGGTCGCGCGCCGGCCGAAACCGCCGCCGAGGTTGATCCGGTGCACGTCGCACTGTTCGATCGGCAGCCCCGAGGCCTCCGACGCCGCCGCGAGCGCCGCTTCGGCGTTCTGCGTCGCCGTCCAGACATCACAGCGGTCGGCCGTCACCAGCGCGGTGGCGTTCATCGGCTCCATCGTGGCGTGATGCTGATACGGCATGTGGTAGGTCGCCTCGACCACCTGCGCCGCGCCCGCGATCGCCGCCGCCACATCGCCCTGGCTGTTGCCCACGAAAGCCTCTTCGGCGGTCAGGCCCTCCTCCAACGTCGCATGGATGCGGGGCATGTCCCAGCCGGTGCCCTCGCCCTCGGTCCATTCGACCGGGAGCGCGTCGAGCGCGGTCTTGGCCCGCCACCACGTGTCGGCCACCACCGCCACGGCGTCCTCGCCCACCAGCAGCACCGCCTTGACGCCGGGCATCGACTGGACTGCCGCCGCATCATGCGCAGCGACTTTGGCGCCCTTCACCGGCGCGCGCCGGATCGCGGCGTTCAGCATTCCCTCCATTCTGTGGTCGATGGAGTAGACTTGGCTGCCATCCACCTTGCCCAGGGTATCGAGCCGCGCGACGGGTTGGCCGATCAGCTTCCACTCGGACTGCGGCTTGAGCGTCACCTCCGCCGGCGGTTCGAGTGCCGCCGCCTCAGGGGCCAGGTCGCCATAGGTCGCGGTCTGGCCGGCCGGGCCGGTCACCACGCTGTTGGCGCTGGAACAGGCCGCAGCGTCCACGCCCCAGCGGTTCGCCGCAGCCTGGATCAGCATCGCCTTTGCCGCCGCACCACCCTGACGCATGTACTCCTGCGAGGCGCGGATGCCGCGGCTTCCGGCTGTGCCGAAGTCGCCCCAGACGCGCTCGCGCGCCACGTTCTGGCCCGGCGTCGGGTATTCGGTCGTCACCTTCGACCAGTCGCAATCCAGCTCCTCGGCCACGATCTGCGCCAGCCCGGTCAGCGTGCCCTGGCCCATCTCCTGCCGGGCCACGCGGACCACGACCGTGTCGTCGGGGTGGATCACCACCCAGGCGTTCACCTCGTCGGGCAGCGCGGTCTGCCCCATCGCGGCCCCGAACGGAACCGACATGCCAAGGCTCAGGCCCCCGGCCGCCGAAGCGACGAGGAAGGTGCGGCGCGACAGCTTCATGTGATGCGTCATCTTCGCCCCCCTCAGGTCAGCTCTGCGGCGCGCTTGATGCCCGCCTTGATCCGGTTGTAGGTGCCGCAGCGGCAGATGTTGGTCATCGCCGCGACGATCTGCTCCTCGCTGGGATCGGGGCTTTCGGCCAGAAGGGCCGCCGCCACCATGATCTGTCCCGACTGGCAGTAACCGCACTGCGGCACGTCGAGTTCCACCCAGGCCCTCTGGATCGGGTGGGACCGGTCGGGCGAGAGGCCCTCGATGGTCGTGATCTGCGCACCCACGGCGTCCTGCGCCTGCACGGCGCAGGACCTGGTTGGAACGCCGTCAAGGTGGACGGTGCAGGCCCCGCAAGCCCCGACGCCGCAGCCATACTTCGTTCCGGTCAGCCCGACCTGCTCCCGCAGGACCCACAGCAGCGGCGTGTCGGGTTCCGCGTCCACCTCGTGGACGGAGCCATTCACCGTCAGTTTCATCGCGCTTCCTCCCTTGGTCGACCCTGTTCCTAAGTCGGCGAGTTATCTACCAAGGGTTGCGCGGAGTCCGGATTCGGTAAAGTCATTTCTCCAATTCCGGCACAGAAAGCCCCTGATCGGCGGGAAGGCACCCAAGGCCGCCGACGGTTCAGTGCCGGGTTGAGGCCGCAGTCCAGTCGGCCGGAACCCCGGTTTGCTGGGTGAAGACACCCGCCCGGCGTGCACGCCTGCCACGAACCGAGGCGACGGCCAGCTACCTGCGAATGGAAGTATTCCGGGAACGGGGAATCATCCATTCGCGCTGCAATTTTGAGTTGTGCCGTGGAAACGCAATACACTTCATGGATTAGCGGCTTCTTGTCCATTTCGACAAGGTACGCAGAACATTCGCCCGACCCAATGACGATGTCTGCAATTCGTCCATGACGTTTCTCGCTTGAGACCGATCGGGAAACTGTTCTCGTAGGCTTGGAAGTTGCGGCGCTGGCGAGCGTGGCGGCCGAACCACACTCGCGGTACTGCAACCGAGTATCATGAAGTTCTTCAGTGCCTTGCCAGTTCCATCACGAGAACGATCCGGCCAGACTTTCGCAGCGCCAGCCGAGGATGTTCCGCCAACCCGCCAGACCGGGAAATCGGCCGGATAGGCAGGCTGCCAAACAAGTCAACACATTATTTCTGCTGTCGGCATTGAATCGCCAACTTCGCCCTGTTAGCGTGTGTTCCACGTCTTGATTCATTCCTTTCTGCTGATCTCATCGGCATCTCGGGCACCTGAAAAACGGAGCTACAATGCAACCGACGTTAGTCGCGTTCGTGGACGATCATCCGGTCCTGCTTTCCGGCATGTGCCAGCTCTTTTCCTCGTCCGAGGAGTTCAGCGTGGTTGCCGTCGGCGAGTGTGCCGACGACGTCGTCGAGATCGCACAGGCGTTCCGGCCGAGCGTGATGGTGGTCGACCTCAACATGCCCGGCCGGATACTCGAGGCGATCTCGAAGGTCACGAGTGGACCCGGAAAGACAAGGATCGTCGCGTTCACGGCTTCGAACAGCATCGAGACAGCGATCGCCACGCTCGAGGCCGGGGCGCTGGGCTACGTTCTGAAGGGAAGTTCGCTTCAGGAACTGACCGAGTCGATCCGGCAGGTCCGGGATGGCGAGACATATATCACGCCAAGCTTTGCGGCCAAGGTCGTCAGCAGCCTGCGGCAAGCCCCGCAGCGCCGCGCTCATCCGAGGATCATGTTCAGCAAGCGCGAGGAGGAAGTTCTGCGGCTACTTCTCCGGGGCAGCACGAACAAGGAGATCGCCGAGGCACTGTCGATCAGCGACAAGACGGTAAAGCACTACATGACCGTCCTGATCCAGAAACTGAACGTCCGGAACCGGGTAGAGGTCGTGCTCGCCGCTCAGGAACTGGCGAGTTCAGGCGCTTTGCAGCAGCCTCAGGCATTCAACTGACGGTCCGCTTTCCCGGGCCGCGGACGTCGGGCAGCGGCATCACCGCCGTGAGCACGGCCTCGCTACCGTCGTGTTCGAAGTGGCAGGTTCCACCGAAAGCGGCGAGGCGCCGCCGCATTCCCTGAAGGCCGAGCCCTTTGCCGGCATCGTCCTTGGACGTGCGCCCGTCGTGGTTCCTCAGGATGATCAGCAGGGCATTTCCTTCCTCGCGAACGGCCAGCTGCGGCTCCATGTGGTTGCCGTGTCTCCCGGCGTTGGTCAGTCCCTCCTGGATGACCCGGAAGAGGCAGACCTTGCGCGGCCTGTCGAGGTCGGTCGGAAGCGACCCGATATCCGGTTCGACGTCCTGTCCCGTCAGATCGCGATGACGGGAGATCGCCAGATCGATGATTGCGTGGGTATCGAGGTCCTCCACCTCCGGAAGGATCAGTCCCGACGAGATCACACGCAGCTGCGCAAGCGCATCCTGGGTGAGACTGGAGAACGAGGTTCCGTCGGGGAGCGCCGTCACGGAGGAAGTCCCGCTTCCGGACATCAGTGACATGAGGCCGAGGATCTGCACCGGGCCATCGTGCAGTTCGGCTCCGACCAGGTTTAGTACCTCCTCGTTGGCCTGTGCCGCATCGAGCCGGGCGGCATCGGCCTCCTGTCGCAGCTGGGCGTTCTGCACGGCCAGTTGTCGCATAGATGCCAGCCGGCCAGAGAGCTGCTGGCTCTGGCGAATACTGAGAGAGAGCATCGCCAGAAGCCCGACCGTTGCGAGGCCCATCGCCGCCCAGACCGTATACTCGACGAGGTTGCGATCCTCCAGGATCGCAGCCGCATCCTGATAGATCTCGCCAACCGCGATCAGCTTTCCCGACCGCGGGTCGTGGATCGGCACATAGTTCTCGAAAAACGGGAATGCGATCGGCGACACGGAGTTTTCGGGACCGGAGGTCTCCAGGTGCGTGACCGACCGACCTCCGAGCGCGATGAGGAGGTCGGAAGGGTCGTGCGACGTGGCGCTGTCGCCGCGGATGCTGGAATAGATCAGTCGTTGGTCAGGTGACCAGATCCGAAGGGCGACGGTGGAACTTTCCGGCAGGCCCTCACCGATGACGCTCGAGATCGCGCTGCGCAGGGCTTCCGCGCTGGGGTCGTTCTCCAACTGCGCCAGCGCATAGGGCGCAAGCAGCTTGTCGACATAGACTGCCCCGAGTTGGCCCAGCGAGTGCAGTTGAACCGCGCGGTACTTCGCGACGATGAAGATGCCCAGTCCGACCATCACCGTGAACACGACCGCCGAGATCACGACGGCAAGCGCACCCGGCGGCATTCGGGCGACCCTTTCGGGCGAAATTTCCACCTGAGTCGGCGGTCCTGAATCGGGGAGAGTCACCGGGTCTGCCACCGTTTCCATTCTCGCATTGAAATATGTGTGCGCAATTCGCGGTTGACCTCGTCCCGGGCTGACTTGGGTCCTGGTTTCTCAATCACCGACGCCGCGCAATTTCTTTCCTTCACAGAACATTAACCGAAACGCTGCCGCTGCGTCCATGCGCACGGATTGGACAAAGGTCTGAGTTTTCTTGGGACCTTGGTCCCGGACCTGTCCTGCCATTGGTCGGAGCCGGACCAAGGACCTTCGGCACTACCGCGACCCTCTGCCCCGTGAGACGCTTCCTCTTGCTGGGGGGGCTTCAACCCGGCCGCCGGTCTGCCAGCGATTGTCTGGCAGTCGGCGGTCGATCAGGCCCTGAATTCAAACGTTTTTTCTCTCGCGGCATGTCGCGGCGAGAGGGGTGGAGGGATTTGTCATGGCCGTGAAACTCAATGTAGCCGATCTCGATTTCATTCTTCGTCAGATCAAGATCAGCGAGGCCCATGCGGCCGGAACTCCTCTGACCGATATCTGGGTCGACGCCGACGGAGACGTCGTTCCCGCCGCGACGCCTGGCGCTGTTCCGGCGATATCGGACCCAAAGGTCCCCTATGGCCTGCGCACGGTTGACGGCCAGGACAACAATGTGGTCCCCGGGCGGGAAGCCTGGGGCGCCGGTGACCAGCCGATGCCGCGGCTCCTCGATCCGAACTGGCGCGATGACCAAGACGGCGACGAGATGCCCCTCGGCCCGCCGGGCGGCCCGCTCGTGACGAACACCGACTACGGCGTCATCGGCTCGCCAACCGACCCGATGACCAACGGAGGCCACACGGGTAACGTGGCCGATGCCGATCCTCGTATCATCTCCAACCTCGTCAATGACCAGTCGGTGCGAAACCCGGCCGCCGTGGAGGTCTGGTTCGCCAACGAGGCCGCTGTTGCGGCCTTCCACGCTCGCTACGGCGACGACGCGATCCCGGTCAGGCCCGGTGAGGGAGCGGTGCAGCTCGCCGTCGCCAACTCGGGCTTCGAGGCGCAATCGCTTGCGGACGGCGAGCCCGGGGTGATTTCCAATGCCTTGGGCAACTACACGATCGGTGCCCCCGATGGCTGGTCGCTCACCGGCACTGGAGGTCTCTTCTCCCCGGCCGCCTCAGTGATCGACGGAGGTGGTGTCGAAGGCAATAACGTCGCCTGGATGACTGCGGGCGGAACGCTCTCGCAGGACGTCGGCGCGATCGGCGCCAACTCGACCTATACGCTGGAATTCCGCGTCGGCGACCGGACCGACCAGGCCCCGGCGAACGGCGTTGCGCGCCTCGTTGCGGTGGCGGCCGACAACTCGACGCAGATTCTCGCCCAGACCAGCCTGCCCACGCCGGCGAACGGCGACTGGGCGGACGTTCAGCTCTCGATCAACGAGGCGGACCTCGGCGGCTTCGTCGGCCAGACGCTGCGGATCGAGATCGTCAACACCTCCGGCGGCCAGGCCCTGATCGACGGCCTGTCGCTGAACGCCACGAGCGGCAACCGCATCGAAATTGACAACATCGACATGGCGTCGATCCCGAACATCGCGCCCGACGATGGCATCTCCGCGCCGTTCAACGCATGGATGACCTTCTTCGGCCAGTTCTTCGACCACGGCCTCGACCTGATCACCAAGGGCGACAACGGCACGGTCTACATTCCGCTTCAGGCCGACGATCCGCTGGTCGTTGGTGCGGACGGCATCGCTGGAACGGCCGACGACCTGCCCAACCACCTGCGCTTCATGGCCGTCACGCGCGCCACGCCGGTCGCCGGCCCCGGCCCCGACGGGATCATGGGCACCGCCGATGATACGAACCATGAGGGCAACAACGTCACCACGCCCTTCGTGGATCAGAACCAGACCTACACCTCGCATGCCTCGCACCAGGTCTTCCTGCGTGAGTACAAGGTCGACGCCAACGGGCAGCCGGTCGCGACCGGCAAGCTGCTCGACAAGCACGGCGGAGGGCTCGCCACCTGGGCCGACGTCAAGGCACAGGCGCGCGATCTTCTCGGGATCGAGCTGACCGACGGAGACGTCCTCAACATCCCGCTTCTGCGTACCGATCCCTATGGTGCCTTCATCCGGGGCCCGAACGGCCTGCCACAGATCGTCGTCGGCCTCGGGCCGGACGGCATCCCGAACACCGATGACGACATCGTGGTCGAGGGTGACCTCGGAAACCCCGTGAACACCTTCACTGCCGGCGGGACCGGCGCGGTCCGGATTGGCCACGCCTTCCTCGACGACATCGCGCACGCGGCGAACCCGTCGAACGGCGCGGCCGGGCTCAAGCTTGCCGACGACGATACCGAACTCGGCCTGAACCACAGCGAGGGCAATTCTGGGCGCTACGACAACGAGCTGCTCGACCGCCACTTCATAACCGGCGACGGCCGCGGCAACGAGAACATCGGCCTGACTGCCGTGCATCACGTCTTCCACTCCGAGCACAACCGGCAGATCGACGCGCAGAAGCTGACGATTCTCGGTTCGGGCGATCTCGGCTTCATCAACGAGTGGCTGGCCGAAGACATCGCGGGACTGCCGGCCGGTTTCGCCTCGCTCTCTGCTCTTGACCAGCTCGCCTACGCCCAGTCGCTGAACTGGGACGGCGAGAGGCTTTTCCAGGCGGGACGCTTTGCCACCGAGATGCAGTACCAGCACCTCGTGTTCGAGGAGTTCGCGCGCAAGATCCACCCCAACATCGAGCCCTTCGTCTTCAACAGCGTCACCGACATCAACCCGGCGATCTTCGCCGAGTTCGCCAACGTCGTGTATCGCTTCGGGCACTCGATGCTGACCGACAGCATGCCGCGCGTCTTCGCCGATGGCTCGACCGACGACATGGGGCTGATCGCCGCCTTCCTGAACCCGGTGGCCTACGACAACGATGGCGACCTCAGCGCTGACGATGCTGCAGCTGCGATCGTCCTCGGGATGAGCGTGGAGCGTGGCAACGCGATCGACGAGTTCATCGTCGACTCGTTGCGCAACAACCTCGTCGGCCTTCCGCTCGACCTCGCTGCGATCAATATCGCGCGCGGCCGCGACACCGGTATCCCGAGCTTCAACGAGGCCCGGGAGCAGCTCTTCTCGCAAACGAACTCCACCTGGCTCAAGCCCTACGAGAACTGGGTCGAATTGGCGGTCAACCTCAAGAATCCGATGACGATCGTCAATCTGATTGCCGCCTACGGCACCCACGCGACGATCCTCGCCGCCGACACGCTCGAGGAAAAGCGCGACGCGGCTTTCGACCTGGTGCTCGGTGGCGGAGCCGTCTCCAACCAAGAGCGCTTCGACTTCCTCTATGGACGCAACGGGTGGACCGCCGACAACAGCGGGCTGAACGAGGTCGACCTCTGGGTCGGCGGCCTCGCCGAGCGGATCATGCCCTTCGGCGGGATGCTCGGCTCGACCTTCACCGCGATATTCGAGGCGCAACTCGAGGCGCTCCAGTTCGGCGACCGGTTCTACTACCTCAGCCGTGTCCAGGGGCAGAACTTCCTGAACGAGCTTGAAGAGAACTCGCTCGCCAAGATGATATACGCCAACACTGCGCTCACCGATCCCGGGCCAGACGGCATCCGCGGCACCTCGGACGACATCATCAACCGCCACATCGGCGCAGATGCTTTCGGGCGCTACGACTATGTGCTTGAGGTCGATCCCACGAAGCAACTCGTGGACGATCCGGAGGACGAGGATCCCATCCTGGCCGGCCTTGGCTTCGGCAAGGTCATCCGCGATGACAACTACCTGCGCTTCACAGGTGGCGAGCATGTCGTCGTGGGCGGTACCAGCGGCAACGACACCATCATCACCGGCGATGGCGACGACGCGATCTGGGGGGGCGACGGCGACGACTTCATCCAGTCGGGCTTCGGCGTCGACCTGGTCAACGGCGGCGGCGGCAACGACATCATCCTCGACGACGGCGACGAGGGCGACTTCCTCAAGGGCGAGGACGGCGACGACGTGATCGCCACCTCGGGGGGCCTCGACATCCTCATGGGCGGCGCCGGCAAGGACGTGATCTTCCTCGGTGCCGACTCGGCCGAGGTCTTCGGCGGCCAGGGCGACGACTTCATCATGGGCGGCCAGGGCCACGACGTCCTGATGGGCAACGAGGGCGACGACTGGATCGAAGGCGGCCCCGGCTTCGACGTGATCGCGGGCGACAATTCGGAGCTGTTCTTCAACAGCCGCATCATCGGCCACGACGTGATGTTCGCAGGGAGCGACGAGCAGGACTTCGACGCCGAGTCCGGCGACGACATCATGGTCCAGGGCGAGAGCGTGATCCGCAACGAGGGCATGTTCGGCTTCGACTGGGCGATCTTCAAGGGTGTGCAGAGGGACGCCTATGCCGACCTCAGGATCAAGATCTTCACGACCGAGGAGCAGGACATCCTGCGCAACCGCTTCGACAAGGTCGAGGCGCTCTCGGGCTGGGAGCGCAACGACGTCCTCCTCGGCGACGACCGCGTCGCCCCGGGCAACCTGCTGCCGGGCGCCGGCGCCAATGAGGGGGTGTTCTTCAACGACGGCCTCGACCAGGCTGGCATCGACCGCATCGCGGGCCTCTCAGAGATCGTGGCGATCCCCGATGGCCAGACGTTCTGGGAACAGGGCAACATCCTGCTCGGCGGCGGCGGATCGGACCTCATCGCCGGGAACGGCGGGGATGACATCATCGACGGAGACCGCTGGCTGAATGTGCGCATCCGCATCACAAGCAGCGCAACCGACGACAACACTGCCGCGAACGAAATCGCCACCGTCGATACGCTCAAGCACATCTTCACGGCGGCGGACGCTGCGCACTCGAGCTGGATCGGCAAGAGCATGTTCGAGCTTCTGGTCTCGCGCACCATCGTGCCGGGCCAGATGCACATCGTCCGCGAGATCCTCGATGGCGGGCAGGAAGGTGATATCGACATCGCCACCTTCTGGGATGTGCAGGCGAACTACACGATCACGAACAACGACGACGGTTCGATCACGGTCGAGCACACCGGCTTCGATCGGGGCAACGTTCCTGCCGGGGCCAACCTCGTCTCGGACGGGCGTGACACGCTCCGCAACATCGAGGTGCTTCGCTTCGCCGACGGCGATGTCAATATCGTGCAGCAAGCTGCGACCGGCATGCCCGTGATAAGCGATACGACTCCGACCGAGGGCCAGACGCTGTCGGTCGACCTCTCGAGCATCGCCGATGCAAACGGAATTGTCGGACCCATCGCACTGCAGTGGCAATCTTCCGGCGACGGCGTGACCTGGACCGACATCCCGGGCGCGACGGGAACATCGCTCACGCCGCAAGACCTGCCCGGTCCGACCGCCGGGGCGCAAGCCGGGCTCATGCTTCGGGCCCAGGCAAGCTTTACGGATGGGCTTGGTGCAACCGAGGTGCTTGTTTCCGACGCGACGGCGCCGGTCGGCCAGAACTGGCAGGCCAACCCTGCGAACCCGAACTTCATCGGGACCGGCGGCGACGACATCGCCAGAGGGAACGGCGGCGCCAACAACCTTGCTGGTGGCGACGGCGACGACGAGTTGATCGGCCTCGGCGGCGCGGACATCATCGATGGCGGCGCGGGGAATGACTTCATCGACGGCGGTGCCGGGAACGATCAGTTGTCCGGAGGCGACGGCGACGACGTGATCCTTGGCATGGGAGGCAACGACATCCTCTCCGGCGGCCTTGGGGACGACCTGCTTTCCGGCGGTGCGGGTGCCGACGACCTCGACGGCGGCGATGGCAACGACACGCTCGAAGGCGGTCTTGGCATCGACGTCATTTCTGGGGGCGCGGGCGACGACACCGTGCTTCTGAACTTCGCGGCCGGTGCCGGTGGCCGCGACCGGATCAACGGCGGCACCGGCGAGGACACGCTGGTGATCACCGGTGACGCCTCGGCCGAGATCTTCCGCATCTACACTCGCGATGCGGCCGTTCTGGCCGGGATGACGGGGATCGCGGCTACGACCGAGATCGTGATCACCCGCAACGGCACCAACAACGCCTCGATCGTCGCGGAACTGCAGGACATCCAGGAGATCGTGGTCAATACCCTTGATGTGACCGCCGACAATGGGAACGGGGTTCTGGACGGCGGCGAGAACTCTGGTGACACGATCCAGATCATCGGCGACTTCTCGACCACAAGCCTCAGCTACAACACGATCACCATCAATGGTTCAGTCGCCGACGATACCGTCGACATCTCGGGCCTAGACTCGGCGCACCGGATCGTGTTCCGCGGAGAGGGTGGCAACGACACCGTCGTTGGCGACCTGCGGCCGCAGGACGTGGTCGACTTGCCTGGTGGGAACCCGGCGGAAGCAGCCGAGGGCGCTGGCGGAGCGACGACGGTATCCGGTGAGACGCCCACCACCGTTCCCGATGCGCCGGCGGAAGAGAGCGCTTCGGCTCCCTCCACCCCGCCTGCATCCGGTGGCGGCTCCGGGACCCCGGCCCAGCCGGCCACGGTGGGCGAGACTGCCGGTTCCACCGCGGGCGAAACCCGGTTCGGAAGCGCGGAGGCTGACAACATCGTGGCAGGTGCGGGACGCGACATGGTCTTTGCCGGTGATGGCAATGACGTGGTCCTCGCCGGAGCCGGCAACGACATGGTCTTCGGCGACGCGGGCAACGACCGGCTCTTCGGCGAGGAGGGAGACGACTTCATCGAGGGTGGCGCGGGCAACGACTTCGTTGTCGGCGGTGCCGGAAACGATACCTTCCTTGCCACCGTGGGCGACGGCGACGACGTCTACTTCGGCGACGAAGTCTCGGGTGGCACCGGGATCGACACGCTCGACATGTCCGGCATCCGCGCCGACATCACCGTCGACCTCGGTTCCGGGAACGACGGGCGCGGCTACGCACAGAGTGCGGAGACAGGAAATGATGTCCTCTGGAGCATCGAGAAGTTCATCGGAGGCTCTGGCAACGACGTCATCACTGCGGGCCGGGCGCAGAACGTCCTCGATGGGGGCGGAGGGAACGACACGTACCGTTTCCTCTCGGCCGGTGATGCCGACGGGGACACGATCGTTGGCTTCCAGCCCGGCGACCGGATCGACCTGTCGCAGATCGACGCCAACGGCGCGGCCGCCGGTCACGGCAGCTTCTCCCTCGTCTCAGATGCCTTCACTGGGGTCGGTCAGCTTTTGGTGAGCCATGAGACGCGTGAGGACGGCGACTATACGGTGATCCAGGGCAACATCTCGGGAGATGAGACGCCCGAGTTCACCGTCTCGATCCGCGGCCAGCGCAACCTGACCGAGGATGACTTCATGCTCTGACGCCACCAAGGGAGCGGGCCCGCGGGAACATTGTCCCGCGGGCCGGTGACCATTCGCACCGGAACTCTTGATAGCATTGGAAAAAGTCATGGCGGCGCGCGGGCGGAAGTCGAAGGGAATGGCAGCGGAGGCACTCGGCGGAATTCGGGGGCTTGTCGTCTTTCTGCTCTTCCTGTCGGGGGTCATCAGCGTTCTGGCGCTGACCGGCTCGTTCTACATGCTGCAGATCTACGACCGCGCCCTCGTCAGCGGCAGCGTCCCGACACTGCTGGCGATCTCTGCCCTGGCCATCGGCCTCTACCTGTTTCAGGGCGTGTTCGACATCATCCGCTCCCAGGTCCTGGTGCGGATCGGCGCGCGGCTCGACCGCAGGCTCGCGCCCATCGCTCACCAGGTCGTGGTCGACATGCCTCGGCTCGGCTACTCCACCTCCGAGGCGCTCGAGCGCGGGCGCGATGTCGACACGATCCGTGGCTTCCTCGGCTCTCAGGGGCCGATCGCGATCTTCGATCTGCCTTGGATGCCGCTGTTTCTCGTCTTCGTCTACCTGCTGCATCCCACGCTCGGCGCGCTGACCTTCGGTGGCGCCTTCCTGCTGGCGACCCTTGCCATCGCCACCGAGCTGCGCACCCGCCAGTGGAGCCAGGCGACCAACGCGGCCACAGTCGAGCGCAACTCCATCGCCGACTCCAATGCGCGCAACGCCGAGGTCCTGAAGGCGATGGGTTTCGCCTCTCGGGCGGTGGCGCGCTTCGCGAGCGCGAATGAGCGCCACCTCGAGGTCCAGACCCGCACCAGCGACATCTCCGGCACCTTCGGTGCGATCTCTCGTGTACTGAGGATGCTCCTGCAATCGGCCATCCTCGGACTTGCCGCATACCTGACAATCCTGGGCGAACTCTCTGCAGGTGCGATCATTGCGGCCTCGATCGCTTCGGCGCGGGCCATGGCGCCGATCGACCTCGCAATTGGCAACTGGAAGAACGTTGTCGCGGCGCGCGGTGCCTGGCGGCGGGTGCGCGACACGGTCGAGGTGATCGACAAGCAGGAAAAGCCGATGCCGCTCCCGGCGCCGGAGTTGTCGCTGAAGATCGAGGGGATCACCGTCGCAGCCCCGTCCACGGGGCGCGTGCTCCTGAGCGATGTCACCTTCGGGCTTGTTGCTGGTGAGGCGCTCGGAGTCATCGGTCCGAGCGGAGGCGGCAAGTCGACCCTTGCCCGTGCGCTCACGGGGATTTGGCCGGTGCTGCGGGGCTCCGTACGTCTCGACGAGGCCGAACTCGCACAGTGGAGTGACGACGCCCGGGGCAGTCACATCGGCTACCTGCCGCAGGACGTTGGGCTGCTCGACGCGACAGTAGAGGAGAACATCGCCCGGCTCGACCCGGCGCCAGAGGCATCCGCCATCGTTGAAGCGGCGCGGGCGGCGGACATCCACGAGATGATCGTCCGTCTGCCCGACGGCTACCGCACCCATCTCGGCCCAATGGGCACGGCCGTTTCGGGCGGCCAGCGTCAGCGGATCGGCCTCGCCCGGGCACTCTACGGCAATCCCTTCCTCGTGATCCTCGACGAACCGAACGCCAACCTCGATCCCGAAGGTGAAGCAGCCTTGACCGCGGCGATCGAAGGGGTCAAGCAGCGGGGCGGGATCGTCATCGTGATCGCGCACAGGCCCGCCGCGCTCCAGGCCTGCGACTTCGTGGCCGTGGTCCAGAAGGGCCGGATGACCGCTTTCGGACCAAAGGAGCAGATACTCAATCCTCGCCCGGCCACCGCGGTCGGAACGGAAGTGCCAGCAGCCGCATCAGGTGCTGCCTCGGGAGGCTCGCCGGGGGCAACTTCTCCGACCTTCGCCTCGTCTCGGGAAAAACCGGCTTCGGCCCGCGAGGCGATCCGTGAGGCGGACCAACCTGAAAGCAAGCGCCAAAAGGCCACCAGGCGCATCGCCGCATCGGTTCGTGCACAGGGCAGGGACGGCGGGTCATGATCGAGGTCAAGGGCACCCGGACGGCGGCACCGGAAGCAAGCGCCACGGATCCGCTTGGCCTGCGGCGCGATCCCAACCCTGATGCGCGGATCCTGACTGGCTGGGTTGGCGGACTCGTCGGACTCGCGCTCTACCTGAAGTCCTTTCTCTGGCCTGGAGAAGCAGAGGCGAGCGGCGCGCCGGCGCCGCCCGCCACGCCAGCAGCGGAGGACGGCAAGGCGCCCGGCACCGCGCGGCACCTCCGGCCCGTGCCCGATGGGAATGAGCAGGAACCCGGCGACGAGCGGGAACCCGCGGTGCATGAAGCAGCGGCAGGCCGGGCTGCATTGCCGCAGGTGTTCAGCCCCTTTGACAGCGGCATCTTTGCCCCCGCTCCCTCTTTGGGATCATTTCTCACCGGGCCGCTCCTGCCTGCCAATGCGCCCTTTCCGCCCTTCCGCGGCGCGCCGGGTGCGCGGCTCCTGCCGGACCCCGTCCACGAGGACGGCCCGCCGGGACCGGACGGCGCGGGGGCGCTCGCATTTGATGACGACCTGACTTTCCCGCCGTTTGAAGATGATCCCGGCACGGGTGAAGACCCGGGCCAGTCCGATGGCACCGATGGCGGGTCCACGCCTGAAACGCCCGCTCGCAACCGCGCCCCGCGCAATGCGAGCCCGGTCTATCTCGGCGATGTCGGCAGCGGCGCGACGCTTGCCTTCGCGCTCTCCCACCTGCTCTCGCAGAGTTCGGATCCGGACGGCGATTCCCTCCACGTCAATCTCGGGGCGGCTTCAACGGGCGTGATCGACGGCGGCCCCGCCGGCGGCTGGCGCTATCTCGCCGACACCGATCACCTCGGCGAGGTGACCATCGGCTACATGGTCAGCGACGGCGAGTTCCAGGTCGCACAGTCGGCCGTCCTGACCATCGTCGAGAACCGCCGCACGGGCACCGAGGGTGACGACCTCGTTCTCGGGACGGCTGGCCGCGACGTGATCGAGGGGCATGGCGGCGATGACAATCTCGCTGGATTGGGAGGACGCGACCTGATTGACGGCGGGGCCGGTGACGACAACATCGCAGGGGGCGACGGCGACGACACCCTTCTGGGCGGCGCAGGCGACGACATGATTGCCGGTGGCGCGGGCGATGACTGGATCGCCGGGGGCGCCGGAAACGACAGGCTCTACGGCGAGGCCGGCGACGATGTCATCTACGGCGACGATGGCGAGGACTATCTGGAAGGGGGCGACGGCGACGACCTCCTCTTCGGAGGCGAAGGCCACGACTTCCTCGATGGCGGCGAGGGCGCCGACGTCCTCTCCGGGGGCGCAGGTGACGACACCCTCCTGGGCGGTGCGGGCGACGACATCCTGATCGCCGGCGTGGGCAGCGATTTCGTCATGGCGGGCGAGGGCGACGACACCGTATTCGCCGACGACGACGGCTCCAACGACATCTACGACGGCGGTGAGGGCTACGACCGGCTCGACTACTCTGCTGCGACAGAGGGCGTCACAATCGACATCCCGGCCGGCACCGCAACCGGCCTGTCAGTCGGCGAGGACAGCTTCACCGGATTCGAGCACTTTGTCGGAAGCGCAACCGGCGATGTGTTCCGCGCCGGCCCTGGCGAAGGCACCTTCACAGGCAACGGCGGGAACGATCTCTACGACTTCCTGCCCGGCGACACGGTCGAAACCGGTCCCTCGCTCTATCGGATCACCGATTTCAGCACCGGCGACCTGATCCAGTTCGGATCGCTCTTCGGCGACAAGAAGATCGGCAAGGCCCAGAAGGCGCTCGAGGACCGGATCGAAGACTTCTTCGAGGACTTCGCCGATTCTGCCGGTGCCGACGAGCCGCGCCTGCGCTACTGGCACGACTGGACCGAAGACTATTGCAGAACGCTTGTCGAGGTCGATTTCGACCGCGACAAGACCGTCGATGTGAAGCTTGTTCTCGATGGCGAGCATGTTCTGATCTTTGAAACCGCCTGACGCCCCGGAAGGACCACCACGATGAAACCCCGCCCCTCTTCCGCCGAAACGGCAGCGAACAGAGTGCCCTTCGACCGCTTCGGCGGGCGCATCGCCGCGGGGGTCATCCTTTCGCTGGGGCTCCTTGGGGGTGTCGGCAGCTGGGCCTTCACTGCGAAGCTCACCGGCGCGGTCATCGCGATGGGCACGGTCAAGGTGGATCAGAACATCAAGGAGGTGCAGCACCGCGATGGAGGGATCGTGGCCGAGATCGCGGTGCGCGAGGGTGATACCGTCGCGGCCGGCCAGGTACTGTTCCGGCTTGATGACGCCCAGTCGCGGGCCGAGCTGTCGATCCTGTCGGGGCAGCGGGACGAGGCCGAGGTCCGCCGCGCCCGCCTGATCGCCGACCGAGACGCGGAGGCCGACATTGCATTCCCCGAGCGACTGACGGGTCCGGACCCCAAGTACCGTGCCCTGATCGCTGCCGAGGCGCGCCTGCATACCGGAAACCTTGCCAACCGCGAGAACCAGCGCCAGCAGCTCGATTTCGGGATCGCCCAGGTCGAGGAGGAAATCACCGCGCTCGCGGCGCAGCGCGCTGCACTTGTCGACGAACTCGATCTGGTGGATCGGAGCCACGCCCGCGTCGTCGAGCTTCATGCCAAGGGCCTGGTCGAGGCCCCCCGAATTGAGGAAGCCGAGCGCGAGCGGGTCAAGCTGCGCGGCCGGCTGGGCGAACTCGATGCCAACATCGCCCGGTCTCGGTCTCGCATCGGCGAGATCAGGATGCGGATCCTCGCCATCGACGACGTTGCCCGGACCGAGGCACAGCGCGAACTCGTGGCCGTGGATTCCCGCATCCAGGAACTGACCGATCGCATCATCGCCGTCGAAGACCGCCTGTCCCGTACCGAGATCCGCGCGCCGATGTCGGGCCGGATCAATGAACTTTCCGTCTTCACCGTCGGTGGCGTCATCACACCGGCCGAAGTTGTCGCCACGATCGTGCCCGAGGGTGCGGAACTGAGGGTCGAGGCCTACCTGCCGGTGACGGCCATCGACCAAGTCTATCTCGACCAGCCCGCCCGCGTGCGCTTCTCTTCGTTCAACCACCGCACCACGCCCGAGGTTCTGGGCCGCATCACCTACGTCTCGCCGGCCACCTCCGCGCCGTCGCCGAACGCCGAGCCGACCTATATCGGACATGTCGAACTGCTGCCCGGAGAGAACGAGCGCCTGGGCGGGCTTGAGCTCCTGCCGGGGATGCCGGCCGAGGTCTACCTTTCGACCCAGGAGCAGACAGCCGCGGCCTATTTCACGCGCCCGCTGATCGACCAGTTCCAGCGCGCGTTCCGGGAGGAGTGACCGAGGCGGCGCCGGAAGGACCTTCACCGGACTGGTGCATCGCATTCCTCTCTGCCACGACGACCCCGCCGCGCCGGTTGCGCCGGATGGGTGATCCCGCTTGACTGTCGAGTCATCGGCGGGGCTGGATGCGAGGGCCTTGCCGGCAGGACGCATCAGGCGACCCCGAGGACAGTATCGCAAAGCGGCCCCGCACACTGGACGGTAACGATGACGTTCCGCATTCTCCATTCCTCCGACCTGCACCTCGGCCGCGCTTTCGGCGGCTTTCCCGAAGCAATTCGCAATCGGCTGCGTGAAGCCCGGCACGGCGCGATCGCCCGGCTTGGCCGGGCCGCGCGCGAGGGCGGGGCAGGGGTCGTGCTGCTGGCGGGAGACACCTTCGATGTCGAGACACCTGCCCCCGAAACCCTCCGCCAGGCGCTGCGCGCGATGGGCGAGGAGGACGACCTGACCTGGGTACTTCTGCCCGGCAACCACGACAGTCTCGCGGCGTCGGAGCTCTGGCGGCGCGTGGCCGCAGAGGGGCCGGGAAACCTCCGCGTGCTGGCCCAGGCCGCGCCGCAGGAACTGGTCCATGGTGCATGGCTGCTTCCCGCGCCTTGCACGCAGCGCCGCCCCGGGCGCGACCTGACCGAAGCAATGTCTGCCGCCACGCCCGAAGGCGCGGTCCGCATCGGTCTCGGGCACGGCGCGATCATGGATTTCTCGGGTGAGGATGGTGCGGCCGGCATCATCCCACCCGACCGCGCCACGCGGTCGGGGCTCGACTACCTTGCCCTGGGCGACTGGCACGGCCAGATGCAGGTGTCACAGACAAGCTGGTATTCCGGCACGCCGGAGCCCGACGGGTTCAAGCACGACAGCGCCGCCGCCGCCCTCCTCGTCGGCCTTCCGGGACCCGGTGCCGCGCCACAGGTGGTCTCCGTCGAGACGGCGTTGTTCCGCTGGCGCAGTCCGCGGGTCGACCTGCTTCCCGGCGACGACGTTTCCGCCCGGCTGGCCGAGGCGCTGCCGCGGTCGAAGGCGCGGGATCACCTGATCCGACTTTCCATCACCGGGCGGCTGACGCTTGCCGACCGCGCGGCGCTCGAGGCCGGACTTGCTCGCCTCGCGCCGGACTTCGGCTGGTTCGCCAGCGATCTGACGGCACTGGGCGTCGAGGCAAAGCCCGACGACCTCGACCAGATCGACCGGGCCGGTGCGCTCCGACAGGCAGCGGAGGCCCTGCTGGCCGAAGCCGGGAACACAGCGCTGTCGCAGGCTGACCGCGACACTGCGGTCGCCGCGCTATCGCGGCTCTATGCGCTGGCGCAGGAGGCGCAGGCATGAAACTGCGCGCCATCGACCTCGTCAACGTGCGCCGCTTCGCCGGGCAACGCGCAAGCCTGAGTGGCATTGGCGACGGCATCACGGTTCTGTCGGAACCCAACGAATTCGGGAAATCCACCTTCTTCGACGCGCTCCAGGCCCTGTTCTTCGAAAAGCATCGGAGCCAGAAGGCTCCGGTCAAGGCGCTGCAACCTCACGCCGGGGGTGCGCCCGAAGTGGCGGTGGAGGTGGATCTGCCCGACGGCCGGTTCCGCATCTCCAAGCGCTGGCTGCAACGCCCGCAGGCAACGGTGGCCGATGCGACCGGGCGGGTAATCGCGCAAGAGGACGAGGCCGAGGCGTGGATCGACCGCCTTGTCGGCGGCGACCTCTCGGGTCCGTCGGGCCTGCTGTGGGTGCGGCAGGGGCTCTTGGGGATGGAACCGGAGGGCACAGGCACCGACGACAAGCGAGAGCGCGAGCGCGGCCTGGCTGCCCGCCGCGATCTCCTCTCTTCGGTCGCGGGCGAGATCGACTTGATGACCGGCGGCCGTCGCATGGACATGGTGCTCGACCGGGTCGGACAGGACCTGGGGCGGCTGGTGACCGCGACCGGCCGCCCGAAGGCAGGCGGCGAGTGGGACCGAGCGCTTGATGAGGCAAAGGCCCTCGCAGAGGAGGAGGCCGGCTTGCGTCCACGCGCGGATCGGCTTTCGGGAGACCTTGCGCGCCGGTCCGAGGTGCAGCGCAGCCTTGCCCGGCTGTCCGATCCGCGCGATGCCGCGACCCGCGCCGAAGCACTGCGGCAGGCCGAGGCGGCACATCAGGCCGCGCTCGCTCACCGGGCGCGGGTGGAACAGGCCGAGGCCGCGCTGCGACTGGCCACGCTCGGTGCCGACGCGGCGGAGCGAGAGGTCGCACGGCTTGAGGCCCTCGCCGCCCGCATTGATCAGGCGCGCGGGGCGCTTGCCGAGGCCGACGCCCAGGCTGGCACCGCCCGGACCCGCGCCGAACACCTCGCTGCCCGCGACCACGCCGCGGCCAAGGAGGCAGAGGCGGCGGCAAGTGCGGTGCGCGACGTGCGCGCGCGGCTTTCCCGGGCGACCCGGGCCCTCGCCGCCAAGGCCGCCCGGTCCCAAGCCGAGGACCTTGAGCGGCGGCTTGAGCGCGCGACCGGCCTTCAAGCGGCGCTCGATACCGACCGTGCCGCGCGGGCCCGCATTGCCGTTACCGCCCCGGCGCTGGAGGCGGCCGAGGCGGCGCAGACTGCGCTCGATCTGATCCGCGCCCGGGCCGACACGCAGGCCGTCACTGTCGAGGCGCGGCCAGATGCCGGCGGGCAGGCCACTATCGGGGGGCAGCCCCTGCCGCGGGGTCCGCACCCGATCCTCGCGGTGACGGAGATCGCCTTGCCGGGCTACGGGCACCTCCGGGTCGACCCGGGACAGGCCCGCAGCGCCGACCTCGCAATCGATGTCTCTCACGCAGCGCAGGCCCTCGACCAGGCGCTTGCAAGGTGCGGGGCCGCAACGCTTGCCGAGGCGCGCCGCGCCGCAGCCGAGGCCGGGCGCCTAGACGCGGCGATCGCTCAGGGCGTGGCGCTGCTTGCGGAGGTCGCGCCGGAGGGTCTCGACTCACACCGCGCGGCCCTCGCGCGGGTACGCGGCGATGCCGAGGGGGCGCCCGACGGGGCCTGGGATGCCAGCGATGCCGAGGATGCAGAAGCCCTTGCCGAAGCGCTCGCCGCGGCGGAGCAGGCCGAGATCGAGGCGCACGCCACGGCCAGGGCCGCGCACGCGCTTGCGGTCACTGCGGGTGAGGCCCGCGCCGGCGCGGAGGGCGAACGACGCATCGCCGAACGCCGCCTCGCCGAGGCGCTGGCCGAGGCCGGCGATCCTGCCGCGCTGGCGGCGCAGATCGGGGGGCTGCGGGACGACCTTCCCGGCCGCGCTGCTGCGGTGTCGCAGGCATCGGGGGCACTCGCCGCGCTGCAGGCCGAAGCGCCCGATCTCGCCACCACCGCAGCCCGGCTTTCCCGGTCCAGCGGCGCAGTCGAGCAGGCCCGCCGCGACGAGGCGACCGCCCGGGAGGAACTCGCCAGCCTGAACGCCATGATCTCGGCGCTTGCCGACGAGGGGATAGAGGAACGCCTGTCGGGCCTGTCCGGCGCGCGCGCCGAAGCGGAAGCCCGTGTGGCGCGCTACGACGCCGAGGTGCGTGCCCTCACACGCCTTCGCCACGCTCTCGAAGACGCCCGCGCCGCGGCGCGCGATGCCTATTTCGGCCCTGTCCTGCGGGAGCTTCAGCCGCTCTTGGCAATCCTTTACCCCGGCGCGGAGCTGCACATCGACGATCAGAGCCTCCTGCCTGCCGCCCTTTCCCGGGACGGACAGGCCGAAGCGCTCGACATCCTGTCCGGCGGTACCCGCGAGCAGGTCGCGATCCTCACCCGTCTAGCCTTCGCCCGCCTCTTTGCCAGTGCCGGCCGCCCGGTCCCGCTCATCCTCGACGACGCGCTGGTACACAGCGACGACGATCGGATCGAGGCGATGTTCACTGCGCTCCACCGCACCGCCCGGGACCAGCAGATTCTCGTCCTCACGTGCCGCCAGCGCGCCTTCGCGGCCCTCGGCGGAGAGCGTGCCCAAGTCAGAGTGGAGGCGATGTGATCGGCGCGGGTCCGGACCACGCGCCCGCGCGAGGCGTCGAATGTAGAGCCGCCCGGTGGCTTGTACCGACGCGGTATGTCGCCGTCATTGCAGGGGAAACGCCCTTCCCCACGCGCTGCCCACCCCTCGGTATACACTCTGGCAGAGGTCAATAAACTTCCGGTGTATTGGCCGGCGGACAGCCTTTGGAGAACCATGGTAAGAAGATCAGATACGAGTGCGAGTTCGATGACGTTACTGCCCAAGACCGTACTTCTGCGCGACTCTCCCCGCCACATGCGAATGGTCGGCGTGTTCCTGCTGTTCGGCTTCGTGCTTATCTTCACGACGGCGATGATCTTGTCAGCGACGATGTCCCGCTTCATCGTCAGCCAGATCATGTTGCGCGACGCTACCGTCAGCGCCGAGTTCCTGAATTCCGTCGTCCATGTCGAGAATGCCTCCGACTACTTCATCGATGGCAAGATCAGAGCCGACGACATTGACCAGGACATCGAGGAGCTTCTGGTCCACGTCGGCCGCATGCCCGATGTGTTCCGAGCCAACGTCTATTCGCGGGACGGTACCATCCTGTGGTCCAGCGACGAGGAAATGATCGGACGGAGCTTTCCCGACAACGCCGAGCTTGCCGGCGCGATGCGGGGAAAACTCGACCCCGAGCTGAATGTGGTCGAACGGGGGGAGAAGGACGAACATGTCGGCTTTCCCGAAGGCATCACCGAGTTTGTCGAGTACTACATTCCAATCCACGCGCGGGACGGTCGTTCCGTCGTCGGTGCGGTCGAGGTCTACAAGGCGCCGGGCACGCTGCTGGCCGCAATCACCCGCGTCAGGGTCTACGCCTGGCTGGGCGCGTTTCTCGCGGCCGTCCTGCTGTTCGGCGGGCTGGCGCTCGTGGTGACCTATGCGAGCCGCGTGCTTGCCCGCCAGGAACTCCGTACCGTCGAGACCGAGCGGCTCGCGGTGGTCGGGGAAATGGCTTCGGCTGTCGCGCATGGTTTGCGCAACCCGCTCGCGTCCATCCGGTCCTGCGCCGAACTGACCCTCGATGACGACATCCCCGAGACCAGCCGCTCGACGATGCGCGACATCACCGACCAGGTCGACCGGCTCGAAGGCTGGATCCGGTCCTTCCTGATCCGCAGTCGAAGCGACCCCGGCAGCCTGTCAGACCAAGCGCAGATCGACAAGGTCGTCGCCCACTGCATTGAGGTCTACCAGCAACAGCTGACACGCCGCGCGATCAGCATCGTCGTCACGCCCGGCAATGGCAGCCCTCGGGTACTCGGCCGCCCTGCGGAGCTCGAACAGGTTCTGAACACCGTCATATCCAACGCGATTGAAGCAATGGCCGACGGCGGGATACTCGGCATAAGCTGGACGAGCAGGCTGGACGGAATGCTGGAGGTCAAGGTCACCGATACCGGGCCTGGAATTCCAGACGAGATGATGCAGCGGGTATTCGAGCCTTTCCACACGGGCAAGGCCGCCGGGCTTGGAGTCGGCCTCGCGCTGGGACGCAAGATCACGGAACGGATGGGTGGGTCGCTGGAACTGGCAAATGGCGTTTTTCAGGGTGTTGTCGTGACCCTGCGCTTGCCGGCGATGCTGTAGGGGAAGGTCGCAATGTCCGACATACTTGTGGTGGACGACGAAGAAGTGCTGGCGCGTTCGATCGTGTCGTTCATGGAACGCCGCGGATTCTCGGCGAGCTATGCCATCGACGCCCGTAGTGCCAAGGCCCTGGCCGACCGCGACAGGCCGCGGCTGGTGATCCTCGACGTCCGCCTCGGCCGCGACAACGGGCTTGACCTGCTGGGTTGGTTCAAGACCGTTTCCCCCGATACCCAGATAGTCGTGATGACAGGTCATGGCGAGATCGGGATCGCAGTCGACGCGATGAAACGCGGGGCGCGCGATTTCCTGACCAAGCCCGCTCCACTCGCCACCATCGCCACGATCGCGGCCAACCTCATGCTACACGAGGCCGCGCGTCCCGCAGAGCCATTCGGTGTCGACCGCATCCTCGGCCGGTCGTCGGCGGCCGTCGACCTGCGCGCGGCGGTTCGCCGTCTGGCGCCCCGGTGCGACGGCGTCCTTGCTCCCCCCTCGATGCTGGTCACCGGGCCGCGCGGGGCGGGCAAGGCGACGGTGGCACGCGCCCTTTCCGAGGCCGCGAGGATCAGTCGCGGCCCGCTGACCGAAGTCGACTGCCGACGCGCCGACGATCAACTCGGCGCCGCACTCGCCCAGAAGGGTGGGACTCTCCTTCTGCGCCACGTCGATGCGCTGACGCCAGAGGCGCAGACTGGCCTCGCGCTGTCGATGGCGACCCCGGATGGTCCATGGGTCATTGCCACCACGTCGGCAAACCTCGCAAGGCGCAAGCGCGACAGCGCCTTCCGGCCCGATCTCTATTACCGCATCCAGGTGGGCTGGATCGAGGTCCCCGCTCTTGCCGAGCGCTCCTCCGACATCCTGCCGATCGCCGAGGCTTTCGCCCGTCAGGCCGCGCATCGGCACGGGTGCGAGTGGCCCCGGCTCACCGCCGAAGCGCGCGTCCGGCTGGTCGAGCATGACTGGCCGGGCAACCTGACCGAACTGGCAGCGTGCATGGAGTGGGCTGTTCAACGCGCCGGAAACGCTCCGATCGGGGCAGAGCACATCCAGATCCTGCCGGCAGGCGGGAGCGCGACCGAAGGGCCTGCCACGGCCGGATCAGAGGAGCATGCGCTGAACGAGCCTTCGTCGTCCAGGCGCGGAGATGTCGCCCGCGGCACGACGGTGCTGGGCATCGGTCGCGAGAGGTTGCGCCACCGGGTCGAGAAGCACAACAAAGCACGCCCGCAGGGCTGATCAGTCCGCACCGGGACGATCTCCCGGCCCGTCCGGTATTCCTCTTCCCGGGATCTCCAGAAGAGATTTCAACTTTGCCAGGACGGCGGATAGTCTCCACGCCAGACGCAAGTTCACCCCGCAAAGGACGCCCGGATGACTGACGACATGCTCCACGTGATGGAATGGCATAACGGCGAGAAGGACTACTCCCCGTTCTCGGATGCCGAAATGAAGCGCCGGCAGGATGACGTGCGTGGCTGGATGGCGGCGAACAACGTCGATGCGGCCCTGTTCACCTCATACCACTGCATCAACTACTACTCTGGCTGGCTCTATTGCTACTTCGGCCGCAAGTACGGCATGGTCATCACCCAGGACGCAGCGACCACCATCTCGGCCGGGATCGACGGCGGCCAGCCCTGGCGGCGGAGCTTCGGCGGCAACGTCACCTACACCGACTGGCGGCGCGACAACTTCTACCGGGCGGTGCGGCAGCTGACACCCGGCGTCAAGCGGCTGGGGATCGAGTTCGACCATGTGAACTTCGACTACCGCAAGGCGCTTGAGGCAGCCCTGCCGGGGGTGGAGTTCGTCGACATCGCCCAAGCCTCGATGTGGATGCGGTCGATCAAGTCGGGCGAGGAACACGCGCTGATCCGCACCGGCGCGCGGATCTGCGACGTGGGCGGCTGGGCCGTGGCGGGCGCGGTGAAGGCTGGCGTGCCGGAACATGAGGTCGCCATCGCCGGGACCAACGCGATGATCCGCGAGATCGCGGCGTCCTTCCCCTTCGTCGAGCTGATGGACACATGGACCTGGTTCCAGTCGGGCATCAACACCGACGGCGCGCACAACCCGGTGACGAACAAGAAGGTGAAGTCGGGCGAGATCCTGTCCCTGAACACCTTCCCGATGATCTTCGGCTACTATACCGCGCTGGAACGCACGCTCTTCTGCGACAGCGTGGATGACGCAAGCCTCGACATCTGGGAGAAGAACGTCGCCGTCCACCGGCGCGGGCTCGACCTGATCAAGCCCGGCGCAAAGTGCAACGAGATCGCGCTCGAACTGAACGAGATGTATCGCGGCTGGGACCTTCTGAAGTATCGGTCGTTCGGCTATGGCCACTCCTTCGGCGTGCTGTCGCACTACTATGGCCGCGAGGCGGGAGTGGAACTGCGCGAGGATATCGAGACCGAACTGAAGCCGGGCATGGTGGTGTCGATGGAGCCGATGGTCATGCTGCCCGAAGGCGTGCCCGGCGCAGGCGGCTACCGTGAGCACGACATCCTGATCGTGACCGAGACTGGGGCCGAAAACATCACCGGATTCCCCTTCGGCCCGGAACACAACATCATCAGGAACTGACGCGTCTTGCGGATGGTTGCAGGGGTCCGGCATCGCGCGCGTCCAATCCCACGATGAGCGGTCCGCGCGAAATTCGTGCTTCGTGGCGGTCAAGGTGCGTGCAATATTCGGGTTTCCTTGTCCAGGGTTCCACAAGTTGGCAAAGTTCGTGTTCGGGATGAACCTGTCGCTCGACGGCTACGTCGACCACCAGGACTTCGCGCCGGATCCCCCGCTGTTCCGCCACTGGATCGAGCAGGTGCGCGGTGTGGCGGGGTGCATCTACGGTCGCCACATCTACGAGATCATGCGCTACTGGGAGGAAGACCAACCCGGCTGGACAGCCGACCAACTCGAGTTCGCGGTCGCGTGGCGGAGCCAGCCCAAGTGGGTCGTGTCGCGTTCGCTGAAATCGGTCGGCCCCAACGCCTCCCTTGTTTCGAATGACATCGAGGCAGTGATACGAGGTCTGAAGGCGGAGCTCCCGGGCGAGGTGGACATCTCTGGAACCGTCCTTGCGCACGGCCTGGCGGAACTTGGCCTGATCGACGAGTACCGCCTCTACTTTCATCCGGTTGTGCTCGGTCATGGCAAGCCGTTCTTCGCCGGTCCGAGGCCGCGGCTCCGCCTTGTTGCCAGCGACCGGTTCGGCGCGGACACGATCAGGCTGACCTACGTGCCTGCCTGACGGTGCACAGTGTGCGACCGGCAGCGCCGACGTGGCAGCTCCGTGCAGATCCCACCGGCCTCTCATCCGAACTCCGCCCGCCGTGCACCCACGATGCCCGACAGGCAGTCGAAGAGCGGGATTTTGGCCTGCCACTGTGTGACCTGGTATCCGAATCCGGACCACCCTGAGGGCATTTCCGGGCAATCCTGACGGATCTCTGTTGGGGAGCATCGCAGACCGACCTTCGCACATCGATGCCGTCGGGGCGGTCACATCAGAAACGCCCATCTTTCAGAGTGACTGGAAAGAGGGCTGTCGGATTGCGAGCGAAGGCTACCCGGTCATGCCGCGACGTTTCCACCGACCGACGCTCCTATCCCATTCGGCGGGAAAATCGACTCGGGCGGGATGGCGCTGGTCGCGGCTCCGCATCCTGCAAGTCAACGGTGCGTCGATGTAGGCGCGCAGTGTGGTATAGGCATCGGCGTTCTGTGTTGAATTCGAAGGCAGCTTGACTGGCAAACCTGTGGGCCGATGAACTTCCACCTGCAGTCCCGGCCAGGCCAAATCCAAGACGGCCGGGCCACGGATATTCTGACCGGTTGGAACATTCGGACGGTAGCTGTCAGGCTATGGTGACAGGGCGGCGCTGCTTCTAG
>CAZOHN010000023.1:0-28055 GCA_964579325.1 uncultured Rhodobacterales bacterium | reverse complement strand
GAGGTTTAGCGTCGTCAGCGGCATGCCCTGCAGCGGCGCGAGGTCGGTGATGCCGTCGGCATCGGAGAGGTTTAGCGTCGTCAGCGGCATGCCCTGCAGCGGCGCGAGGTCGGTGAGCCCGGTGGCAAAGGAGAGGTTTAGCGTCGCTAGCGGGATGCCCTTGAGCGGCGCGAGGTCGGTGATGCCGGTGGCATCTGAGAGGTCGAGGATCGTCACGCCAAACCTTTTCAGATGGGGGTTGGCTTGCGCTAGGTCCACAAGAGCGGAGTGCGGGCCAAAGTCGCCCTGGTACCCAAAACAGACCTCGTCCGCGCAGTTCCGCTCTGTCAGGCCCATCGCCCGCAGCGCCATAACGGCGATCCGATCCTGCCGTGCGTCCCACAGCGGCCAGCCGAGCCCTAGCGCCGCGATCCAGCCGACCGTGAGGGCTGCCAGCACCGGGGGGCCAAGGCGTTCGACGGCGGGGCGGCGGAGGGTGGGGAGGAGGGTGGCGATCTGGCGCGCCAGGAAGTCGTGGCTGACTTCCCAGAGGTCGGCGCCGGCGCGGCGCACGAGGCCGTCCGTCTCGAGCTGTGCGAGCGCCGCGCGGCACCGGGGCACATCGGTTCCCGTTGCGGTGGCGAGGGTGCCGGCCGACACCGGGATCCGGGTTCCCTCGGGCGAGATCATGGCGCGCAGGATCGGCGTGTGCAGGTCGCGCGTCGGGCCGGCCGCGATGGCGGATTTCAGGTAGTCGCGGATCAGCGCCGCGGGGTTGCGGGGAATGGTGCCGCCCTGCCGGTCGAGGATCAGGCCGATCAGGTTCAGCGTGATCAGCCGGTAGAGGCCCGGCGTGTCCTCGATCCGGTTCAGCCCGTCGAAGAGCGCATCGTAGCCCGCATCGTCAAGGAGCCGCGGCCCGCCGCGCAGGAAGCCTTCGGCGAGGCGGCGGTTGAGGCGGGGCAGGTCGAAGCCCGTCTCGCGCGTGAAGTCGGGCAGGTCGAGCGCGAAAAGCTGGGCGCGGTAATCCTCGCGGAAGACGTGCAGCAGGTGGACGTGCGGGACCGGCCGGCCGGCGAGGTCGCGCAGGAAGGCGGCATAGTCGCCATCGGGGCGGCCATCGAGGGTCAGGAACTCCTCGAACTGGTCGAGGATGACGAGGAGCGGGCGCCCGGCGCCGATGCCGAGGCGCTGCACCGCCCCTTCGAGCGCCGCCCGGAGATCGTCGGCCGGCGCGCCGGCGGCCTCGTCGAGCGCGGCCTTGAGGGCGGCGTGGGGAGTGCCCAGCCCGCGGATCGCGATGAGCGTCCACGACCGCGCCTTCAGGTTCTGGACGAGGTAGGATTCGACCAGCGAGGACTTGCCCACGCCGGAGGCCCCGGAGAGGTAGAGGACCGGGGACCGCGCGCCGAGGAGCCAGTCGAGCGCGCGGGTCTCGAGCCCGTCGGGGCGGCGGAACGAGAGCGCATCGTCGCTTGCCGCGGTGTAGGGCCCGAGGCGGAAGTAGCCGTGCCGGACCTCGGGGTTGGCCGACAGCCTCGACAGCGTGCGTTCCCGTCGCAGGCGGGCGACGAGCGGCACCACGAAGAAGGCGGCGACGGCGAGGGCGGCGAGCACCACCGCGCCGAACACGAGGCCCTCGGTGAGCGAGAGGGGGACGAGGGTGCCGGCGACGAAGAGGGCGAAGAGGTAGGCGGCAAGGAGGAAGGAGGCCGTGCTGAGCACCGCCGCCGTCGCGATCCCGAACAGGGAGCCGAAGAAGCTGGAGAGGACGGTGGTCTTCTGCGCCTCGGTCGGGCCGTAGCCGGTGGCGGCTTTCTGCAGGGCCTCCAATGTGGACGTCATTCGCAACCCCTGTGCGCGCAATGATCGCGCGAAATCGAGAGAAGGATAACACGCACCGGGTGTGAGGGAAGGGGCGGGTGAACCTGCGCGCGTGGTCTCGGCCCGTGCCCGGAGCCACGGGCGAGCGGGGCGGGAGGTGATGTCGCTCGACTGTCACGGGCGGTGCGGTAGTCTCTGCGGCAAGAGTCCACCCCCCGGAGATCCCGCCCATGCGCCGCCTTGTCCTGCTCCTGACTGCAGCCTTTGCCCTTCCCGCCTCCGCGCAGGAGACCACGCTGCGGGTGATGAGTTTCAACGTCTGGGGCGCGGGGATGAACGAGGGCAAGCCGATCGACGAGACGGTGGCGGCGATCCGGGCTGCCGGGGCGGATGTGGTGGGGTTGCAGGAGACGCGGCTCGAGAGCGATCCGTGCACGGCCGAGGCCTGTCCGCCGGCGGGCGAGAGCGTGGCGCCGGCGCTTGCGGCGGCGCTCGGCTGGCATGTGCATGACCAGGTGGCGGAGAACGGCGCGCTCTGGGCGAATGCGGTGATCTCGCGCTTCCCGATCACCGGCCACAGCGCGAATGATCTGGGCGTCTCGCTGGATGTGGGCGGACGGGAGGTGTGGGTGTTCAACATCCACCACGACGACGAGCCCTATCAGCCATACCAGGCGGTCGGGATCGAGTACGGGCCGGCGCCGTTCACCACGGACCCCGCCGAGCTGGTGCGCTGGGCCGATGAGACGCGCGGGCCGGCGATGGACCTGCTGATGGCCGACATGGCCGAGGCCGACGGGGCGGCTGCGGTCTTCGTCACGGGCGACTTCAACGAACCGGGGCATCTGGACTGGACCGAGGCCGCGGTGGCGGCGGGGCAGCAGCCGGTGGCGGTGGTCTGGCCGACGACCGCGCGTCTGGCGGAGGCGGGGTTCGTCGATGCCTACCGGGCGATCCACCCCGACCCGGTGGCAAAGCCCGCCTATACCTGGACGCCGATGTGGAGCACCGAGGACGACCCCGAGGACAAGCACGACCGGATCGATTTCGTCTTCGTGCGGGGCGCGGCAGTGACCGGGGCGTGGATCGTGGGCGAGGAGGGGCCGCGAAGCGACATTTCCTCGATGCCCTGGCCAGCCGACCACCGCGCGGTCGTAGCGGAAGTGCGGTTCTGAGGGCGGACCCGGAAAGAACTTCGTGGCAGACCATTCGGGTCGCGCCCCGCCGTGTGGCTCGCGCTGGCCGAGGTCAGGACGCGGCCGACTTGGGCCGAGGTGGGCGCTTGCCTCGTCGGCATCGTGCCGGCCAAGCGGGGGACGCAGGCGAGGCTCTCGACATCGCGCGTCTGATGCGACCTGTCTTCCTGCCCCTGTGCCAGTTTGTACGCAGGTGAGTTGCTTGCCACGGGCTTTGCGCCACCGTCGCGTGGTTTCTCGATCAAGATCCTGCCCGACTTTGCCGAGTGCGGCCATGCGCTGGCGCGGCTTCGGCCGCACCGGGCCGGCAAGTCCTGCCCAGAAGAGAAGTGGCCGGCGGAGCAGCATCAGGGAACGCTCGCGGAGTTGATCTGAGCCGGGCTGGAGGCGTTTGCAAGGCACGGCCCAAAGCAAAACGTGTGACACTGGCGCTTCCGCGTGGGGGTGCTGGCTGCGCCGGGCTCCCTGGCAATGCGGAGTTCCTGTCGATTTGCGAGGGGCTCTTGGATGCACCCCGGTGGCCTGGAGAACCCCTCTCATGGACGGCAACGTGTGAGACTGTCTGCAGGACGTGACTGTTCGCAGCCCGGCTTCCCGCCGGGCATTCAATCGCTCTGGGCGACAGCTTGGCGGCGCAGGAAGATGAGCGTCTGGCCCATGACTGCCTTATCCTTGAGGGAAAGGCTGACCGAGTGCCCTGCCACGACCGCCAGCACCTGATCGAAACTGTCCGGATGGTTGACATGAGCAGCCTGCACCTCAAGCGCTCCATCCGCGCAGGCGCCGAGCAGGCCGGTCAATTCCGCATAGGCCGCCCTGGCCGCCATGTCGCGAAAATCGAACGCCCAGTGGCAATCCATCGACTGGGCGCCCCCGATCGCAATTGATGTCGAACACTTGTCCGGTTCTCCCAGAAGTGCCGGCACCTTGCCTTCGGAGGCAAAGGCTCCCAACGGGCCACATGGGTCGGCATCGGCGGCAGTCGCGGCAAGCAGTATGGAAACGGCGATGGGCAATCTCATTCCTGCACCAATGCCTTTCTACACATCGCCATGAGCGGCGTCTTCGTCGTGGCCTGTGATGTCCTGTCGGGAATGCCGTCGAATGTCATGACAAAACGGCCTTGCCGGCCGGCATTCCTTGGCGACATGCGTCGGCATCTCTGCCCGGGCCTCTCCGCACACCGTCCCCCCCTGCGCGCATTTCGTGAGCCGCCATTCCAAAGGACTTCGCCCGATGAAACGGCAACGCCGCAGAAGGCACGCAGATTGTCCCGACGTCCTGCACGGACGATATACCCCGCATCGAAGAAGTGGCAGCCACCTGTCGTAACCATTGCTTGAACGGGCCGCTACATCAATGGTTTCGCCCTCCTCGAGTCGCGCTTGTGCGTGTCCCGAACGCCGTTTTCAGACCCGAGATCCGTGCGCCGAAACTCCCATTCTGCACGGCAGTCGAGATGCATTCGATCTGCCCGATGACACTTCTTGCGGCAACGAAGGTCCGTCCAACTCCCGTGTCCTCCCCTTGCGTCGACCCAGAGACCAATTGCCATCGGCGAGGCGGCAGGATCGGCTCGACGTCAGGGGAGCGCTGCGTCAGATCGTTTCGAGGAGGCATTCGGGAAAAAGCCGTTCCGCCTCGTCCCGGGTGCAGAGCTTGGTGCCCTCGCTGCTCACGGCCGAGGAGGCGGCGGCGACGCCGTGGCGCAGGGCCTGTTCGGGGGCGAGGCCGCGGGCAAGGGCGAGCGTGAAGCCGCCCACGAAGCTGTCGCCGGCGCCGACCTTGCTGCGCACCGGCACCCGTGGCGCGACGCAGGCCCAGGCCCCGGCGGTGGTGACGAGGACCGAGCCTTCGGCCCCGCGCGCGATGATGACCGCGCGCGCGACGCCCCGACCGACGAGGTCGCCGGCGAAGCGCGCGGTGGCGGCACGGTCAGGGAGCGCATGGCCCGCCAGCGCCTCGGCCTCGCTGTCGTTCATGCGCAGGACCTCCGCGCCCGGCCCCGGGCGGGCGGCGAAGGCGGCGAGGGGCGCACCGGACATGTCGACCACGATCTGCGCGGTGCGGCGGGCGCAGGCGGCGGCGATGTCGCCGGGGAAATCGTCGGAGAGGCCGGGGGGCTGGCTGCCGGACAGCACGCAGAAGCCGCCGTCGAAGAGCGCGCCTTCCAGCATGGCGAGGGCGATCTGGGCGTCGTTCGGCCCCCATGCCGGGCCGGGCAGCATGAAGCGGTATTGCAGGTTGCTGCCGTCGTCGCGGACCGAGAGGGAGATGCGGGTATCGCCCGGCGAGGCGAGGAGGCCGGTGCGCACGCCTTCCATTGCAAGGAGCGCCAGGAGTTGCGCCCCTGTCGGGCCGCCAGCCGCCACCAGCGCGAAGGTCTCGCCGCCGAGGATGCGGATCGCGCGCGCCACGTTGATGCCGCCGCCGCCGGGGTCGGTCGAGGGTGGGCCGCAGCGCAGCTTGACGTCGGGCACGACCTCGGGCGTCGAGGTGGCGAGGTCGAGGGCGGGGTTCAGTGTCAGGGTGAGAATCGGGGTCATCGGGATGTCCAGTCGGCGGGTCCGGTCTGCGGGCGCCGCGACACTGCCAGCGCTAACATCCGGATGCCAGCCCCTGCGCGCATGCACAGGTCCCTTGCGGGGCTGCGGAATGGATCGGCCGGGTCCGGGGGCCTAGGTCGGCGAGGACGCATCGACCCAACCGGAGACCCGACATGAGCAACGTCAAGCTGGCCGTGGTGTTCTATTCCACCTATGGCACCAACCACCAGATGGCCACGATCGCCGCCGAGGCGGCGAAGGCGGCAGGCGCGGAGGTGCGTCTGCTGCGCGTCGCCGAGACCGCACCCGCCGAGGCCATCGACAGCCAGGACGGCTGGAAGGCGACCGTCGAGGCCACCAGGGACATCGCCGTCGCAAGCCCCGGCGACATGGAATGGGCCAACGCCTATCTCTTCGTTGCGCCGACCCGGTTCGGCCAGGTCGCCAGCCAGATGCGCGCCTTCATCGACACGCTCGGCGGCGTCTGGTTCCAGGGCAAGCTCGCCGGCAAGCCCGTGTCGGCCATGTCCTCGGCACAGAACCCGCACGGCGGCCAGGAGGCGACGATCCTGGGGCTCTACACGACGTTCTGCCACTGGGGCTCGATCATCGTGCCGCCGGGCTTCACCGACCCGGTGCTGTTCAAGGTCGGCGGCAACCCCTACGGCTACAGCCATACCCAGGGGACCGAGTTCAGCGATGACGTGAAGGCGGCCATCGGCCATCAGGCCAAGCGCCTCGTCGACGTGGCCGCGAAGCTCGGCTGACGCCGACGCGGGACGCGGGCCTCAGGCGGCGCGTGCCGTTCCGAAAGCGACGCATGGTGGTCGCCTTTCGCAAACCACCCCCGCGCGGGTGGTGTCAGATGGGAGTCTGACGCCCGCGCGGGAGAGCCACCATGTCCGATACCCTGACTGATCCTGCTCCGGCCCGCCGCAAGCGCGCGGGCGGACGCGCGGCCCATGCCGAACGGGCGGGGCACCGGGCCATCGACCAGATGCCCTGGCGGCTTCCGGTGAACCCCGACCGGCCGACCGAACCGCTGGACGCCGAGGGCGTGCTGCGGGTCCACAAGGCGGCGATGCGCATTCTCTCGGAAATCGGCATCGAGATGCTCAACCCCGAAGCCTGCGACATCCTGCGCAAGGCCGGATGCAAGGTCGACGGGACCAACGTGAAGTTCGGCGAGGACTTCATCATGGAGATGCTGGCCCACGCGCCGCCCGAATTCCCGATCACGCCGCGCAACCCCGACCGCCGGATCATCGTCGGCGGGAAATACATGAGCTTCGTCAACGTGTCGTCGCCGCCCAACGCCTGGGACCTCGAGCGCGGCAAGCGGCCGGGCGACTTCGAGACATTCCGCGAGTTCATGAAGCTGACGCAGTACTTCAACTGCATCCACATCGCCGGGGGCTACCCGGTCGAGCCGATCGACGTGCACCCCAGCGTGCGCCACCTCGACTGCCTCTACGAGAAGCTGACGCTGACCGACAAGGTGGTGCACGCCTATTCGCTGGGCGCCGAACGGGTCGACGACGTTATGGAGATGACGCGGATCGCGGGGGGCCTGAGCCACGAGGAGTTCGAGGCGACACCGCGGATGTACACCAACATCAATTCGGTGAGCCCCCTCAAGCATGATTTCCCGATGCTGGACGGGGCGATGCGGCTGGCGCGTCGGGGCCAGCCGGTCGTGGTGACGCCGTTCACGCTGGCCGGGGCCATGGCGCCGGTCACGATGTCCGGGGCCGTGGCGCTTTCGATTGCCGAGGCGCTCTCGGCCATCGCGCTGCTGCAATACATCCGGCCCGGGTGCCCGGTCGCGATCGGGACCTTCACGTCGAACGTCGACATGAAGACCGGCGCCCCGGCCTTCGGCACGCCCGAATACATGCGCGCGACCCAGATCACCGGGCAGCTGGTGCGGTTCTACGGGGTGCCGCTTCGGTCCTCGGGCGTCTGCGCGGCGAACGTGCCCGACGGGCAGGCCATGTGGGAGACCTGCAATTCGCTCTGGGCGGCGGTGCAGTCGGGGACCAACATGGTCTATCACGCGGCCGGCTGGCTGGAAGGCGGGCTGATCGCCTCGCCCGAGAAGTTCGTGATGGACTGCGAAGTGCTGCAGATGATCCAGCGCTACTTCGAGGAGGCGACCTGGGCCACGACCGACGACGACCTCGCCTTCGAGGCGATCCGGGAGGTGGGCGCGGGCGGCCACTACTTTGGCTGCCAGCACACGCAGGAGCGTTATACGACGGCGTTCTATTCTCCGATCGCCTCGGACTGGCGCAACTACGAGGCCTGGGCGCTCGATGGCGCGGTGTGGTCGGCGGAACGGGCGCACCGGACCTACAAGGCGATCCTCGCCGACTACGAGGCGCCGGCGATCGACGAGGGTATCCGCGAGGAATTGAAGGATTTTGTCGCAAGACGGAAGGCCGAAGGCGGCGCTCCGACAGATTTCTGACACGATGGCTTGGGGGTTTGTTAAGCCCCGCCGCCTAGCCTCCGATGCGGTGCAAGGAGGGGTGTCGGATGCACGGTCTGGTCAACCGCGCGATACAGCAGTTCGTGACGGACACCTATGGCTCAGGGGTCTGGGCGGAGGTCGCGGCCGAGATCGGCGTGCCCGGCGGCGGCTTCGAGGCCACGGTCGGCTATGATGACCGGCTGACGAAATCGGCGATGCGGGCGCTGTGCACGCGGTTCGGCGTGCCGCCCGACATGCTGCTCGAGGATATCGGCACCTACCTCGTGTCGCATCCCAATACGCAGATGCTGCGCCGCCTGCTGCGCTTTGGCGGCGAGGATTTCACCGAGTTCCTGCATTCGCTGGACGATCTTCCCGGCCGCATCCGGCTGGCGGTTCCAGACCTGCAGGTCCCGCCGCTCGACGTGGCGGAGACGGCACTGGGCGAGTTCTCGGTCGAGATCGGCTGCGGCTGGCCCGGGATCGGGCATGTTCTGGCCGGCATGGTGCGTGCGATGGCCGACGACTATGGCGCGCTGGCTTTCGCCGAGGTGAACTGCCGGGCCGACAAGGGGGGGACGCTGACCGTCTCGGTGCCCGAGGCGGCCTTTGCCGAGGGCCGCGACTTCGACCTTGCACCGCGGATACCGGCATGAGCGAGAGCGTTTGCCTTTCGGTCCCGGCGCTCGCGGCGCTCATGCCGCTGCACATGGTCGTTGACTCGGAGGGACGGATCGTTGCGGTTGGTCCCACGATGGCCCGCGTCGCTGCAGCGGCGGGCGGCGAGGCCCTGGCCGATCTTGCCTCGGGCCAGGCGGCGCCGTTCCTGTTCGACCTGTTCGAATTCCGGCGTCCGCGCGACCCCGGCGAAGTGGCGGACCTCTTCGTGCAGAGCGGACGGATCTCGCTTGTGTGCCGCTCGGAGGCGCGCACGTCCTTCAAGGGGCTGGCGGTGCCGCTCGCTGACGGTGGCGCGCTTCTGAACCTGTCGTTCGGGATCGGCGCGGTCGACGCGGTGGCCCGGCACAGGCTGACGGCCCGGGACTTCGCACCCACGGACCTCACGACCGAACTGCTGTATCTGGTCGAGGCGCAATCCGGGGCGATGGCCGAACTGCGACGCCTGAACCAACGACTGGACGGTGCACGGACCGTGGCAGAGGAGCAGGCGCTGACCGATCCGCTGACCGGCCTGCGCAACCGCCGCGCGCTGGAGGAGACGCTCGACCGGCTGCGGGCGCGGGCGACGCCGTTCGGCCTTGTCCATCTGGACCTCGACCTGTTCAAGGCGGTGAACGATACGCTGGGCCATGCCGCGGGGGATGCCGTGCTGAGCGCGGTGGCCACGATTCTCGCCGCCGAGACGCGGCCGGGCGATGTGCAGGCGCGGATCGGCGGGGACGAGTTCGTGCTGGTCCTGCCGGGCCTCACCGATCCGGCGCGCCTGGTTCCGATCTGCGAGCGGATCATCGCCCGGGTCGAGGAGCCGATCGCCTTCCGGGACGACCTGTGCCGCATTTCCGCCAGCGCCGGGGCGACGCACACGAGCTTCTACGCGTCGTGCGACATCGACCGGATGCTCGACGATGCCGACGAGTCGCTTTACGCCGCCAAGCGCGCGGGGCGGGCGCGGGTCGTCCTGTTCGATCCGCGTGAGCTCGTTCCGGCCCGTGCCCCAGACCGCGCCGAGGATGCGGCGTGACGGCCACAAGCAGCCGAAAGCCCGGGAATCCCGACTTGCGCCGGCGGGCCGGGCGGCCTTAGCGTGATCCGTCCAAAGCCGGAGCCTTCCGCGTGATCCGCCGCCTACCCCTTGCGACTGCCCTGACGCTGGCCCTGGCGGCCGGTGCCGCCTTGGGGCAGGCCGATACCGGGGTCGCGGGCGAGTGGTCCTGCGGCGGAATGCGCGTCTATCTGACAGCCGCCGGTGGCGTGGAGTTGCTGGGCGAGCGCTACCGTGCCGGGCGCTACACCGCGCGCGGCGGGGCCATCGCGATCACCTGGGATGACGGCGAGGCGGTGCGCTGGGGCTATGCCGCGAGCGGCGGGGCGCTGACGCTGACGCTGCCGGGGCGCGGCACTGTGGACTGCCGGAGACGCTGACGCCTCAGACGATGCCGCCGCCAGATCCGCTCGCCTTCGGCCGCTCCTCCGCGACCTTGGCGCGATAGCCCGATGCGCGGTATGCGGCGATCGGGTCGATGGCGCCGCCCGCGTCCAGCCGCGCCATGGCGAGGATCGGTTCCACATCGGTGCGGAACGCCGCCTTTAGTGTGGCCGAGGCCATCATCGCATCGTTGGCGTCCTGGTAGCCCGCGAGGGCGGTCCGGTCGACCAGAAGCGCGTTGGTATAGGCGCGCTGCACCTCCATCGCCGAGGACATCAGCGATTCGATGGGATCGGTGACATTGTGGCTCTGGTCGAGCATGTGGGCGGGGTCGAAGCCCGGCGTGCCTTCGGCATCGACCAGTTCGTTGAAGATCAGGAAGAGGCGATAGGGCGAGATCGCGCCGGCGTCGACGTCATCGTCGCCGTATTTGCAGTCGTTGAAGTGGAAGCCACCGAGCTTGCGCGCGAAGAGGAGGCGGGCGACGATCTGCTCGATGTTGGTGTTCGGAGCATGGTGCCCGAGGTCGACGAGGCAGAAGGCGCGCTCGCCCAGTTCCTGCGCGATCAGCAGGCTGGTGCCCCAGTCGGCGACGACGGTGGAGTAGAAGGCGGGTTCGAACAGCTTGTGTTCCGAGAAGAGGCGCCAGCCCTCGGGGATCGCGGCGTAGATCGGGCGCATCGCGTCGAGGTAGCGTTCGAAGGCGCGGGCCATGTGACTCTGGCCGGGAAAGTTCGAGCCGTCACCGATCCAGACGGTCAGGGCGTTCGAGCCGATGGCGCGGCCGATCTCGATGCACTCGAGGTTGTGCTCGATCGCCTGCGCGCGGGTGGCGGCGTCGGTATGGCTGAGCGAGCCGAACTTGTAGGACAGCGGCTGTTGCGGCTGGTCCTGGAAGGTGTTCGAGTTCATCGCGTCGAAGCCGAGGCCCACCTCCTCGGCCTTGGAGATCAGGTCCGCGGCGGGGGCCTTGTCCCATGGGATGTGCAGCGAGACAGCCGGAGTGGCGCGGGTGAGTTGCTGCACCACGCCGCAATCGTCGAGCTTGTCGAAGATGTGGCGCGGCTCGCCCGGGCCGGGGAAGCGCGCGAAACGGGTGCCGCCGGTGCCGACGCCCCAGGAGGGGACGGCCACGGCGAAGGCCGCGGCCTTGCGCTTGACCGTGTCGATGTCGATGCCGGTTCGGGCGAGACGGTCGCCGAGGGCCGTGTAGTCAGAGTGAAGTGTCGGCGAGAGGCGGGCATTTTCAAGTTCGATCAAAGCCTTGTCGATCATGTCTCACCTATCGCGTGAAGGATTGGACGTTGCCGGCATCCACGTTGAGGATGTTGCCGGTGGACTTGGCGGCAAGGTCGGAGGCGAGGAAGCAGACGCCCTCGGCGATGTCCTCGGGCAGGACCGACCGCTTGAGGAGCGACCGCTGGCGATACATCTCCTCCAGCCCCTCCTTGTCGGTCTTGTAGGTGCTGGCGCGCTGGTCGAGCCATTCGCCCGACCAGATCTTCGAGCCGCGCAGCACCGCGTCGGGGTTGACCACGTTGACGCGGATGCCGGCCTCGGCGCCTTCCAGCGCGAGGCAGCGGGCGAGGTGGATCTCGGCGGCCTTGGCGGTGCAGTAGGCCGAGGCGTTGGGCGAGGCAGCGAGGCCGTTCTTGGAGGCGACGAACACGACCGCCCCGCCGATGCCCTGCGTGCGGAAGGTCCGGAACGCCTCGCGGCTGACAAGGAAGTAGCCGGTGGACAGGATGTCCATGTTGCGGTTCCACAAGGCGAGCGTGGTCTGTTCGACCGGCGCCGAGGTGGCGATGCCGGCGTTCGAGACAAGGATGTCGAGACCGCCGAACTCCACCGAGGTTTCCGCAAATGCGCGGGCGACGGCGGCCTCGTCGGTGACGTCCATCACCACGCCGCGCACGACGTCTGGCCCGTGACGCTGGACGAGGCGGGCCTTGGTCTGGTCGAGAAGGGCCACGTCGATATCGGCGAGCATCACGCAGGCGCCTTCCCCGAGCAACCGGTCGGCCGTGGCCGAGCCGATGCCGCCCGCGCCGCCGGTGACGAGCGCCACGCGCCCGGCGAGCGATTTCGGCTTGGGCATGCGCTGCAGCTTGGCCTCTTCGAGAAGCCAGTACTCGATGTCGAAGGCCTCCTGTTCGGGCAGGCCGCGGTATTCGGACACGGTTGAGGCGCCGCGCATGACGTTGATCGCGTTGACGTAGAACTCGGCCGAGATGCGGGCGGTGGCCTTGTCGAGCGCGAACGAGATCATGCCGACGCCGGGGACGAGGTAGATCACCGCATTGGGGTCGCGCAGCGCCGGCGAGTCGGCGTGCTTGCAGCGGTCGTAGTAGGCGGAGTAACCGGCGCGGTACGTCTCTACGGCGGGGGCGAGGCTTGCGAGCGTGGCGTCGAGGTCGGGGTTCGCCGGGTCGAAGGCCACGACGAGGGGGCGGATCTTGGTTCGCAGGAAGTGGTCGGGGCAGGAGGTTCCCATCGGGGCGAGGGTGTCGAGCATGTGGGAACCGACGAACTCCAGCACCGCGGGGCTGTCGTCGAAGTGGCCGACCTTGTGGCGGTCGGCCGAGATCAGGCCACGGATTGCGGGCATCAGCCGTTCGGCCACCGCGCGGCGTTCGGCGGGGGGCAGGGTGGGGACCTTCGCGCCGCCGAAGGCCGGCTTGCCGGCGGTGCGCGCGGCGAGCCAGTCGGCGGCGGTGTTGATGACCTCGATCGTGGTCCGGTAGCAGTCGGCCGCGTCGTCGGCCCAGGTGAAGAGGCCGTGGCTTTCCAGAACGCAGCCCTTGGCGTGGGGGTTGTCGACGGCGAACTTTTCGAGCCAGAGGCCAAGCTCGAATCCAGGGCGTTTCCACGGCAGCCAGCCGATCTCGTCGCCGAAGATCTCGGCGGTGAGGGCCTTCGAGTTGGCCGATGCCGCGATGGCGATGATCGCGTCGGAGTGGACGTGGTCGACGTGGGAGCGCGGCACGAAGGCATGGAGCGGCGTGTCGATGGAGGCGGCGCGCGGGTTGAGGTTGAAGGTGCAGTGGGGCAGGTAGCCCACCATCTCGTCTTCGTGGGCGAGGCCCCGGTAGAGACCCTTCAGGGCGTGGAGCTTGTCCATGTAGAGGGTGGAGAAGCCGTCGAGCTTCATCGAGCCGATGTCGCCGCCCGAGCCCTTGACCCAGAGCACTTCGACCGCCTCGCCGGTAAGAGGGTCGCGCTCGGTGACTTTCGCGGAGGTGTTGCCGCCGCCGTAGTTGGTGACGCGCTTGTCCGAGCCGAGGAGGTTGGAGCGGTAGAGCAGTTTTTCCGGCTCGCTCATGCCTGCGGCGTGGGCTTCGTCCCACAGGTCGGCAAGCCGGTTTCCGGCGGCGGCGTCGGTCATTTCCGTCCTCCCTCGTCTTGCGCCGACTCTGTCATCCGCCGGCGGCTTGTCAATCAAAAACGCGCAGGAGCAATCATGCTGCAGGTGCGAAGTCGTTGGGATGATTGAAATTGATTGACAGTGATCATTTTCGGTGGGAGCGTCAGGGGTGGGAGGACGGAATGCACGAAAGCGAGCGGCACAGGGTCATTCTGTCGGCGGTGCAGGATCGCCCGGTCGCCACGGTGGGCGATCTGGTATCGCTGACCGGCGCTTCGGAGGCGACGATCCGGCGCGATATCGCGACGCTGCATGTCCAGAAGAAGCTGCGCCGGGTGCGGGGCGGAGCGGAATCGATCGCGCCGCCGCAGTTCGTGGGGCTGGCGGGGCGGCCGTTCAGCGTGAACGAGGGGTTGCACATCGCGCAGAAGCGGGCCATCGCGCGGGAGGCGGTGGAGCTGTGCGCCGAGGGCGATGCGATCATCGTGAACGGCGGCACGACGACGTTCCAGATGGTGCACCCGCTGGCGAACCGGCGGCTGCAGGTGTTCACCAACTCCTTTCCCATCGCCGAGCACCTGCTCAAGCATTCCAAGAACACCGTCCTCTTGCCCGGCGGCGCGATCTACCGCGAACAGAACATCATCCTGAGCCCCTTCGAGGACGACGGCAGCCGGCATTTCTACGCACGGCGGATGTTCATGGGCTGCCGGGGGCTGGGGCCGCTTGGCCTGATGGAGGGCGACCCGCTCTTGATCCGGGCCGAGCAGAAGCTGATCGGGCAGGCGGACGAGTTGGTGGTGCTGGCCGACAGCACCAAGTTCGCGCAGCGGTCGAGCCTGATCCTGTGCCCGCTCGCGCGGATCCACACGGTCATCACCGACGAGGGAATTTCGGACCGCGACGCCGCGATGCTGGAGGCCGCGGAGGTCCGGCTGATCGTGGCGCAGGCGGTCACCGAAAGAAAGGCGGCCGCGCAGGAAGCCTGAGGCGCGGTCGAACGAAGACAGGCTCAAGAAAGGGAGGACGACATGAACTTCACCAGACGGACACTTGGATCGGCGGCTCTGGCGGCGGCGCTTCTGGCGATGGCCACGGGCGGTGCGGCGGCGCAGGAGAAGGTGCGCATCGCGCTGGTCGTGAAGGCACTCGGCATCGGCTTCTTCGAGGCGGCCGCGAAGGGCGCCGAGGAGGCTGCTGCGGAACTGGGCGATGTGGAGATCATCTACACCGGCCCGACCGACACCACCGCAGAAGGCCAGATCGAGGTCATCAACGCGCTGATTGCGCAGGGCGTGAACGCCATCGCCGTCTCGGCCAATGACCGCGACGCGCTGGTGCCGACGCTGAAGCGCGCGATGGACCGGGGCATCACGGTGATCTCGTGGGATTCGGGCGTGGCGCCCGAGGGCCGGGCGATGCACCTCAACCCCTCGTCCAACCCGCTGATCGGCAACATGATCATCAAGCTCGCGGCCGATCATCTGCCCGAGGGCGGCGACGTGGCTGTGTTGTCCGCGAGCGCCACGGCCACGAACCAGAACACCTGGATCGAGGAGATGAACAAGGTGCTGGGCAACTACCCCGGCATCAACGTGGTCGGCACGGTCTATGGCGACGACCTCGCCGACAAGTCCTACCGCGAGGCGCAGGGCCTGATGCAGACCTACCCGAACCTCAAGGCGATCATCGCGCCGACCTCGGTGGGGATCGTGGCGGCCGCGCAGGCGGTGACGGATGCCGGCAAGGTCGGGCAGGTCAACGTGACCGGGCTTGGCCTGCCGTCGGAGATGGCCGCGCACGTGAAGTCGGGCGCGTCGCAGTCCTTCGCGATCTGGAACCCGATCGATCTCGGCTATGCCGCCGCGATGATCTCCTACAACCTCGTCAAGGGCACCGCGACGGCCGAGCCCGGCGGCTCGATCCCGATGGGGCGGATCGGCGCGGTCGCGCTCGACGACAACAACGAAGGCGCGATGGCGGACCCGTTCACCTACGACGCCTCGAACATCGACGCCTTCTCGTCGATCTTCTGATTGCTCCCGACTGCCCGGCGCGCACCTGTCGCGCCGGGTCCTTTCCTGCCAGGGTCAACCGATGACGGACGACGCGCGACCGCCCGTGCTGCGGCTGACGGGCATTTCCAAGAGTTTCCCTGGCGTGAAGGCGCTGGAGGGCGTCTCGCTTGAGCTGCGGGCCGGCGAGGTGACGGCGCTCGTGGGCGAGAACGGCGCGGGCAAGTCGACGATCGTCAAGGTGCTGACGGGCATCTACCAGCCCGACGCGGGCGTGATCGAGCTCGACGGACGAGCCGTGCGCTTTGGTTCGGCCGCGGCGGCGGCGCGGGCCGGGGTGACCGCGATCCATCAGGAGACGGTGCTGTTCGACGAATTGACGGTGGCCGAGAACATCTTCCTCGGCCACGCGCCGCGCGGAGCCTTCGGGCTGATCGACTGGGCCGGGATGCGCAGCCGGGCGCGGGAGATCCTGGCCCGCATCGGTGCCACGCTCGACCCGATGGCGCGGCTGAAGGACCTTGGCATCGCGTCCAAGCACCTGGTCGCGATTGCGCGCGCGATGTCGATCGAGGCGCGGGTGGTCATCATGGACGAACCCACGGCGGCCCTCAGCCACAAGGAGATCCACGAGCTTTACGAGCTGGTCGAGAGGCTGAAGGCCGAGGGCAAGGCGATCCTGTTCATCAGCCACAAGTTCGATGAGATCTTCCACATCGCCGACCGCTATACCGTGTTCCGCGACGGGCAGTTCGTGGGCGCGGGGCGGGTGGACGAGGTCACGGAGGGCGACCTCGTGAAGATGATGGTGGGCCGGGCGGTCGACCACATCTTTCCCGCCAGGGCGCGGAATTCGGGCGACACGATCCTCGAGGTCGAGAACCTGTGCCATCCGACCGAGTTCGAGGGGATTTCCTTCACGCTGAAGCGGGGCGAGATCCTGGGGTTCTATGGTCTTGTCGGGGCCGGTCGGTCGGAGGTGATGCAGGCGCTGTTCGGCATGACGCGCGCCTCGGGCGGGGCCGTGCGGATGAACGGGCTGCCGCTTTCGATCCGCTCGCCTGCCGACGCGGTGGCGGCGGGGATCGTCTATGTGCCCGAGGACCGGGGCCGGCAGGGCACGATCAAGGGCCTGCCGATCTTTCACAATGTCGTGCTGCCCTCGCTGCAGCGCACCGCAAGTGCGGGGTTCCTGCGCTTGGCCGAGGATTTCGCGCTGACGCGGCGCTATGCCGAGCGGCTGGAGCTGCGCGCGGCGAGCCTCGATCAGGACGTGGGCCTGCTGTCGGGCGGTAACCAGCAGAAGGTGGTAATCGCCAAGTGGCTGGCGACGGCGCCACGGGTGATCATCCTCGACGAGCCGACCAAGGGCATCGACATCGGCTCGAAGGCGGCGGTCCATGCCTTCATGGCGGAACTGGCATCGGAGGGGTTGGCGGTGATCATGGTGAGTTCGGAGATACCGGAGGTGCTGGGGATGTCGGACCGGGTCATCGTGATGCGCGAGGGCAAGATCGCGGCCGGGTTCGAGGGGGCGGCGATGACGCCAGAGGCCCTTGTCATGGCCGCTGCGGGCATTGCGGAGCGCGCGGCGTGAGCGGGGCGCTGAGATCCCGCGAGGCGCTTCTCGCGCTGGCGATCGCCGCGCTCGTCGCGCTGGTGGCGTCGCGCTTTCCCGGGTTCGTGGCGCCGGCCAACCTCGCCTCGGTATTCAACGATACCGCGCCGCTGATGATCCTGGCGCTGGGCCAGATGGTGGTGATCCTGACCAAGTGCATCGACCTCAGCGTCGCCGCGACGCTGGCGCTGACGGGGATGGTTGCGGCGCTGATGAACGGGGCAGGGGTGCCCTTGCCGCTGATCCTATGCGCGGTCGTGGTCATGGGGGGCTGTCTCGGGGCGGTGAACGGCGGCCTTGTCTGGGGGCTGGGCATCCCGCCCATCGTGGTGACGCTGGGCACCATGACGATCTATCGGGGCACGATCTTCCTGCTGACCAACGGCAAGTGGATCAACGCCCACGAGATGACGGACGGTTTCAAGGCCTTTCCGCGCGCGGTCGTGCTGGGCCTGCCGGTGATGAGCTGGATTGCCATCGCGCTGATCCTGTGCTTCGCGGTGATGATGGCGCGGACGCCGCTTGGCCGTGCCTTCTACGCCGTGGGCGGCAATCCGCACGCGGCGGTCTACGCCGGGATCAATGTCGGACGGACGCAGTTCTGGGCCTTCGTGCTGTCGGGCGCGCTTGCGGGGCTGACGGGGTATCTCTGGGTCGCGCGCTATGCGGTGGCCTATGTGGACATCGCGGGAGGGTTCGAGCTTGATGTGGTGGCGGCCTGCGTGATCGGCGGGATCTCCATCGCCGGGGGCGCGGGCACGGTTGCGGGGGCGGTGCTGGGGGCGCTGTTTCTGGGCGTCATCAAGAACGCGCTGCCGGTCGTGGGGATCTCGCCGTTCTGGCAACTGGCGATCTCGGGGCTGGCGATCATCCTGGCGGTGGCCTTCAACGCACGGCAGGGAAGGGCCAAGGGGCGCATCATCCTGCGGCGAGCGGAGGCGGGGGCATGAACCCGCGCACCATTCCCGACCGCCTGCAATCGCCCGCCGCGCGGCTTTTCCGAAGCTGGGAGGCGCTGCTGTTCGCGGTGGCATTGGCGATCTTCGTCGCCAATTCGTTTGCGTCGCCCTACTTCCTGAATGCCTGGAACCTTTCCGACGCGACCTTCAACTTCACCGAGAAGGCGATGATTGCCTTTGCGATGGCGCTTCTGATCATCGCCGGCGAGATCGACCTGTCGGTCGCCTCGATCATCGCGCTGGCCTCGACGGCGATGGGGCTCGCGATGACGGCGGGGGTCGATACGCTCGGGATCGTGGCCATCGGCGTGGCGACGGGGCTGATCTGCGGGGCGGTGAACGGGGTGCTGGTGGCGGGGTTCGGGCTGCCCTCGATCGTCGTCACCATCGGCACGATGAGCCTGTTTCGCGGCATCGCCTTCATCGTGCTGGGCGACAAGGCCTTCAACGGCTATCCGCCCGAGTTCGCCTGGTTCGGGCAGGGTTATGTCTGGTGGGTGATCTCGGTCGAACTGGTGCTGTTTGCGCTGCTGGCGGTGATCTACTTTCTGCTTCTGCACCGCACGACTTTCGGCCGCGCGGTCTATGCCATTGGCAACAACCCCGTCGCGGCGCAGTTTTCGGGCATCCGCGTGGCGCGGGTGAAATTCGTTCTGTTCCTGCTGACGGGGCTGATGGCGGGCGTCGCCTCGGTCTGCCTGACCTCGCGGCTGGGGTCCACGCGCCCGTCGATCGCGACGGGGTGGGAACTCGAGATCGTCACGATGGTGGTGCTCGGCGGGGTCAACATCCTCGGCGGGTCGGGGACGATTCCCGGCGTGGTGATCGCGGCCTTCGTGATGGGGCTGGTGACCTTCGGGCTGGGGCTGCTGAACGTGCCGGGGATTGTCATGTCGATCTTCGTGGGTCTGCTCCTGATCGGGGTCATCGCGCTGCCGCGGCTGTGGAAGCGGGCGAGGTGGGGGTAGGGATGGAGAAGTACGCCTTTCGCATGAAGCTGAACCCCGGGATGGAAGAGGAGTATCGCCGCCGCCACGATGCGATCTGGCCCGAGTTGGTGGCCGTGCTGCGCGGGGCGGGTGTGCGCGACTACTCGATCCACCTCGACCGCGAGACCGGGCACCTCTTCGGTGTGCTCTGGCGCGAGGAGGGGCATGGGATGGACGACCTGCCGAAGCATCCGGTGATGCAGCGCTGGTGGGCGCACATGGCCGACATCATGGAGACGCAGGCCGACAGCGAGCCCCTCGCGGTGCCGTTGGAGACGGTGTTCCACCTGCCATGACCCCTCCCGGGCGCGTCGCGGTCCTCGACATCGGCAAGACCAACGTCAAGGTGGCGCTGGTCGACCTGGGCGAGGGGCGGGAGGTCGCGGTGAGGACCATGCCGAACCGGGTGCTGCCCGGGCCGCCCTGGCCGCATTTCGATGTTGGCGCGATCTGGGACTTCGCCTGCGCAGGGCTGCGCGAGGTGGCCGGTCGCGCGGAGGCGGTCGTGGCCACGACGCACGGCGCGTGCGGGGCCTTCCTCGCCGGCGACGGTACGCTCGCGGCGCCAGTCCTCGACTACGAGTACTCCGGGCCCGATGCGCTGGCCGCGGACTACGACCGCCTCAGAGCGCCCTTCGCCGAGACCGGATCGCCGCGCCTGCCGATGGGGCTCAACCTCGGGGCACAGCTGCACTGGATGCTGGTCGAAGATCCGGGGCTTGCGTCCCGCGTGCGGCACTTCGTGACATGGCCGCAGTACTGGGGGTTCCGTCTGACCGGAGAGGTTGCCTGCGACCTCTCCTCGCTGGGGTGCCACACCGATCTCTGGGAGCCGGCGGCGGGGCGGTTCTCGGCCCTCGTCGGGCGCCTTGGCCTCGCGGACCGGATGGCCCCCGCGATGCGCCCCGGCGCCCTTCTCGGGCGGATCACGCGCGAGGCCGCCGCGCAGACCGGCCTTGCCGCGGGGTTGCCCGTGGCCGTCGGCATCCACGATTCGAATGCCTCCCTGCTGCCGCACCTGCTGGGCCGGCCGCGCCCCTGCGCGGTGGTCTCGACGGGGACCTGGGTGGTCGTCATGGCGCTTGGCGGGCGCCCGGTCCGGCCCGATCCGGGGCGGGACACGCTGATCAACGTCAACGCGTTGGGTGAGCCGGTGCCGTCGGCGAGGTTCATGGGCGGGCGCGAGCGGGACCTCGCGATGGCGGGGGAGCTCACGGACCCCTCGGCGGACGATGTGGGATCGGTCCTTGCCCGGGGCGTCATGATCCTCCCGGCGCTGGTGGCAGGGTCGGGCCCGTTTCCGGATGCAGCCGGACGCTGGACGGTCGAGCCCTCGACGCTGGCGCCAGGCGAACGGGCTGCGGCGGTCTCGGTCTACCTCGCCATGATGGCGTCGGAGTGTCTTGCGCTGACCGGGGCAGAGGGGCCCGTGGTGATCGAGGGTCCCTTCGCGCGGAACGATCTGTTCCGCGCCATGCTTGCCGCAGCGACGGGACGGCCGGTCCTCGCGGCCTCCGGGCAGACCGGCACGGCGCTGGGCGCCGCGCTTCTCTTCGCCGAGGGGGCGAAGCCGCCGCCGCGCGACGTGGGCAGCGCTGGCGGCAGCGACGAACCCGATCCCGCACTTTGCGAGTACGCGCGCGCCTGGCGGCGCCGGGTTGCCGAGCACACCGGGCTAACTCCGGCCGGGCGGGCCTAGCCGGGCTGATACCCCGCGATCAGCCGCCGCAGGCCGAAGAGCGCGCCCGCCGCGATGGCCACCAGGGTCACCGGGCCGGACCAGGCGAGCGCGGCGAAGCCGGTAATGCCCTGGCCGACCGAGCACCCCATCGCCACGACGCCGCCCACGCCCATCAGAGCCGCGCCGCCAACCTGGCGGCCAAGCTCGCGCGGGTCCTCGCACGCCTCCCAGCGGAACAGGCCCCGAAGCGTCGAGCCGATCAGCGCGCCGATCAGGACACCCAGCACAGAGCCGACCGAGAAGGTGATTCCGCCGGCGGTGGAGGTCATCAGGAAGATCAGGGTCCGTCCCACCGGTGCGGTGAAGGATGGGCCTTCCACCTGCACGCCGCCGAGGCTCTGCGCGGAAAGCCAGCTCGTTCCGAGAAAGCACCAGGCCACGGCAAGGCCCGCCGCGACGCCCCAGGCGATCATCGTCGGACTTTCGCGAAGAGCCCGCGAGGACAGGGCCCAGGCCAGGGCCGCACCGGCGATGAGGACGATAAAGGCGAAGGAGGGCAGGCCACTCAGGGCAGTCAGGTCGCGCAGGATGCCCTGCGGCCCGACCGCATCGGGCTGCGGGAACAGCGCGGTGCGCAGCGGTGCGAGGGGGCCCGAGAGCGCGATGAAGCCGAAGATGCCCATCACGACGACCACGACGAGCGACCGCAGGTCGCCGCCGCCGAAGCGGACCAGGGCACCGAAGCCGCAGTTCCCGGCCATGGCCATGCCGTAGCCGAAGACGAGGCCGCCGACGATCGAGGCGGCCGGGTTCCAGGCGATCGTGTGGTAGAAGCTCGCACCGATGTCGATCACGCCTGCGAGCGCGCCGAACTGCGTCGCGAGGATCGAGACACCGAGGACGACGCCCCAGAGCCGGAGCCGGCGATGGTCCTTGCCGTAGACGGCCGCCTCGAGCGCGCCCAGGGTGCAGAAGTCTCCCAGCCGCGCCGCCAGACCCAGCACCATTCCGCCTGCAAGGCCAACGAGCGCGGCCAGCGCGCCGAGCGGGATTCCCTCGAATGTCTCCATCGCATCTCTCCCTTCCTGTCCGTTCCACGAAGGCCGGACCTCGGTTCAGACCGGTCTTATGCCGGGTTGCAGTACAGTCTCGACAGAAGCGCGATCATGTCGCGGACCTTCGGATCAAGGATCGAATAGAAGATGGCCTGTCCGTCGCGGCGGGCGCTGACGAGGCCTTCCAGGCGGAGCCGGGCGAGTTGCTGGCTCACCACAGCCTGGCGCGAGGACAGCAGGTTCTCGAGTTCGGTCACACTCTTGGGTCCGCCAAGAAGGTGGCACAGGATCGTCAGGCGCCCGTCATGGCCAAGGGCCTTGAGGAAGGTCGCGGCGTCGTTCGCACGATCGACCAGCGCGCTTACATCGGCTGCTGCCGCCGCCTCCTGGGCCAGGTTTTCCGGTTCGCCAAGCGGCATGATCGGTACGCTCTCCTCCCCATCATCCTTGCCCGACCTTGGTCCCGGGGCAAACGGATTCGCGCCCTCGCTCGCCCGGCTCCTGCCACCTGCGGCGGCGGCGCGTCACTCGGCAGGCTGCGGGGCGTTCGCCTCGCGGATCAGACGCGCAAGGAGCGGCCAGAAGAAATCCTCGCCCGGATAGCCTTCGATCCGCCCCATCTCGGCGCCTTCCCTGACGAGCACGAATGTCGGGGTGAAGACGGCGGGTCTCGCGAGGGCGAATTCTTCCGGCACCGCGTCGCGCAACTGGAGCCGCCGTAACGGCGCGGCGCGGCCTTCCTCCGTCAGATCGTATTCCGGCGCCACCTCCTCGTTCCATCTTGCGCAGTAGACGCAACCGGGTTGCTCGAACATCAGCAGCAGGACTTCGGCAGGGGCCGGCCCCGCGAACAGCGAGAGCCAGACAGCGGCGCTCGACACGACACGCCGCCATGCCGGTCGTTGTCCCGGGCGGGGCATCGGGCGGGCCGCCCTAGCGGCAGTTCTCGCGGAGCGCATGGTATTGACATGCTCCATTGCTACATAGGAATATGCTAATATAATTCGCCCGGCAGGGCAAGGCGTCGCCCGGGGGAGGAGCTGATGCTGGAAATCAGCCATACCGGCGCGGCGATTGCGGGTCTGTTGTCGTTCCTGTCGCCGTGCATCCTGCCGATGGTGCCGTTCTACCTGTCCTACATGGCCGGGCTTTCGGTCAAGGAACTGCGCGACGGCGACACGATCGCGCCGGGGGCGCGAGGGCGACTTGTCCTTCAGGCGGTGCTGTTCGCGCTTGGCGTGACCACCATCTTCGTCCTGCTGGGGCTCGGCGCGACGGCGCTGGGACGGACTTTCCTGCAATGGCGCGAGCCGCTCTCGTGGGTGGCGGGGGGCGTTCTTATCCTGTTCGGCCTGCATTTCCTCGGCGTGCTGCGGATCGGGCTGTTCTACCGCGAGGCCCGGGTGCAATCGGAGGCCAAGCCGACGACCATCCTCGGGGCCTATGTCATGGGTCTGGCATTCGGCTTCGGATGGACGCCCTGCGTCGGTCCGGCGCTGGCCGCGATCCTGATGGTGGCGAGCGGGATGGGCGACCTCTGGAGGGGCGGCACGCTGCTGCTGGTCTATGGCCTCGCGATGACGCTGCCGTTCGTTGTCGCGGCGCTCTTCGCGGGGCCGTTCCTCGGCTGGGTGGGCCGACACCGGCACCTGATGGGACATGTCGAAAAGGCGATGGGTGTCATGCTTATCGTGTTCGGCCTGCTCATCATGACCAATTCGGTCAACCTCATCGCCGACTGGATGATCCGCAACTTCGACTGGAGCGCCACGCTCAAATGACCCCGATGGGAGGACTGCCGATGACCCTTCTGCGCCATCTCTCCGTGACCGCGGCCACGCTGTTGCTCGCCCTCTCGCCCGCCATCGCGGTCGAGTTGGGCGACGACGGCCTGCACAAGCCCGACTGGTTGCGCGATACCTTCAAGGACCTGCGCGAGGATCTTGCCGAGGCCAATGCCGAGGGCAAGCGGCTGCTGATCACGGTCGAGCAGAGGGGGTGCATCTACTGCACCGAGATGCACGAGACGGTGTTCCCCGACCCGGCCATCGAGGCGCTGATCCTCGAGAACTACTTCGTGGTGCAGATGAACCTCTTCGGCGATGTCGAGGTCACCGACTTCGATGGCACTGTCCTGAGCGAAAAGCAGATGGCGGTGCGCTGGGGCGTGTTGTTCACGCCCACGCTGATCTTCCTGCCCGAGGAGGTGCCCGAGGGTGCGACGGCGGCAGAATCATCGGTGGCCATGATGCCGGGAGCCTTCGGCAAGGGCACGACCGAGGCCCTTCTGACCTGGGTCCGCGACCACGGCTACGAGAACGGAGAGCACTTCCAGAAGTTCCTGGCCGAGCGCGTGACGACCGGCAACTGACTGCAAGACAATGCGAAATCGACGCATATAGGAATATTCGCTAATACATATATTTCTATTGCGTACTTCGGTATGCTGGCGTTATCGTGATCGTGGGAGAGATCAGGGAGGATCGCCATGACGCGCAAAGTCGCGCTGGCCGCAGTGGCTTCGCTTGCAGCCACTTGGGCCATTGCCGCAGAGGTGGCCCCGAAGGATGTCAGCTATGAAGACGGCGCGATTGCCGCTTCGCTGACCGGCACTCCGGGGAACCCCGAGGAAGGCGCAAAGATCATGACAACCGCAGCTCTGGGCAACTGCGTGGCTTGTCACCTCATCGAGTCGATGCCGAACGTCCAGTTCCCCGGCACGATCGCGCCGCCGCTCGATGGCGTGGCCGATCGCTGGAGCGAGGCCGAACTGCGCGGGCTCGTGGCGAACGCGAAGATGACCTTCGATGGCACGTTCATGCCGGCCTTCTACAAGACCGAAGGCTTTGTCCGCCCCGGTGACGGTTACACCGGAAAGGCCGCCGAGGGTGAGCTGCCGCCGATCCTGTCGGCGCAGCAGATCGAGGATGTCGTCGCCTACCTGATGACGCTCAAGGAATGACGCCCAACAACCTGCGCTAAGGGCGCAACCGACGAAAGGAGTTCGCCATGAAGCTTTCAAGACGAGACGCCCTCTGGGTCGGGTTCGGTGGCCTGGTGGCCATGGTCCCGGGCCTCGCGTTCGCCCGCACGACCGAGGAACTGACGGCCGAGTTCGCCGGCGGTGCAGCGGTGGGCGAGGGCGGCATCACCCTGACCGCCCCGGAAATCGCCGAGAACGGCAACACCGTTCCGGTCTCGGTCGATGCTCCCGGCGCGGTGGCGATCATGCTGCTGGCGACGGGCAACCCCGAACCCGCCGTTGCCACCTTCACCTTCGGACCTGCCGCAGGCCGGCAGATGGCCGCGACACGCATCCGGCTTGCCTCGACGCAAGACATCGTCGCGCTCGCCAAGATGGCGGACGGCAGCGTCGTCAAGGCGCAGGCCACCGTGAAGGTCACCATCGGCGGCTGCGGCGGCTGAGACAGGGAACAGGAGTAAAGACATGGCAGACGATGCAAAACCCCGCGTCCGCGTTCCGAAGACCGCCTCAGTCGGCGAGGTCGTGACGATCAAGAGCCTGATCAGCCACCGGATGGAGTCGGGCCAGCGCAAGAACGCCGACGGCACGGTCATCCCGCGCTCGATCATCAACCGTTTCACCTGCGACTTCAACGGTGTGAACGTGATCGACGTGGCCGTCGACCCGGCGGTCTCGACGAACCCCTACTTCGAGTTCGACGCCAAGGTCGACGCTTCGGGTGAGTTCAAGTTCACCTGGTACGACGACGACGGCTCTGTCTACGAGGACACAGCCTCAATCACGGTCGGCTGAGCGCCGCGGATCGACATGGGAGGGAAGATCATGCGGAGCCATATAGCCACGCTCGCCGCCTCGGCGGCCCTCGGCCTCGCCCTGATGGGCGCGGCCTTCGCGGAACCGGTGGAGGACACCCTGATCGTGACGACAGAGGACTCCGAGATCGAGATGATCACGAAGACCTCGGCACCGGCGCACCTCGACGGTGTTCTCGACACGATCTATTCGGGCTGGCACTTCCGCGAGGGCGAGACGCGCGATCTGCAGCGCGACGACTTCGACAACCCCGGCATGGTGTTCGCCGATCGTGGCCTCGACAACTGGAACGCCGAGACCGGCGCCAAGGGCGAATCCTGCGCGAGCTGCCACGGTGGCCCGGAGAGCATGAAGGGCCTGCGCTCCGTGACGCCGCGGGTGGATGCCGAGACGGGCGAGTTGATGCTGATCGAGAACTACATCAACGAGTGCGTGACCGAACGCATGGGCCTTGAAGCCTGGGGCATGACCAGCAACCCGATGAAGGACATGCTCTCGCTCATCTCGCTGCAGTCGCGGGGCGAGGTCGTGAACGTCGCGATCGACGGGCCTGCCGCTCCGTTCTGGGAAATGGGCAAGGAAGTCTACTACACCCGCTACGGCCAGCTCGAGATGTCCTGCGCGAACTGCCACGAGGACAACTACGGCAACTTCATCCGTGCCGACCATCTGAGCCAGGGCCAGGTCAACGGCTTCCCGGTCTATCGCCTGAAGGATGCCGGCGTCGTGAGTGCGCAGCAACGTTTCGTGGGCTGCGTTCGCGACACCAGAGCCGAAACGTTCAGGGCCGGATCGGACGAGTTCAAGGCGCTAGAGCTCTATGTCGCCTCGCGCGGCAACGGCCTTTCGGTCGAGGGCGTGAGCGTCCGCCACTGAAACCGGCGCGGTCCCCCCGCGCAGGGGGGCCGCGACCCATCGCCAGAACGCAGTCTGAGGCGGGGCAGGGTGCCTGACGCGTTCGCGCGTCAGCCATCGGCCTGCCCGCGTCATGGGAGACCCGCATGATACGCCGCCGCGAATTCCTCCAGGCATCATTGGCCGCCTCTGCAATCGTCGGCGGCTCGGGCCTCGGCAACTGGTCGCGGCTTGCCGCGCAGCAGGCGCTGACGCAGGACCAGCTTCTCCAGTTCGACGATTTCGGGAACGTCACCCTGATCCACGTCACCGATATTCACGCCCAGCTCAAACCGGTCTGGTTCCGCGAGCCGGACTGGAACATCGGAGTGGGCGAGGTTCTGGGAAAGCCGCCGCATGTGGTGGGCAAGGCTTTCCTCGAGATGTTCGGGATCGAGCCCGGATCGCCGGAAGCTTACGCCCTGACCCATGACGACTATGTCGCGCTCGGCAAAGCCTACGGCAGGATGGGCGGCATGGACCGGGTCGCCACCGTGGTCAAGGCATTCCGCGCCGCGCGGCCCGAGGCCCTGATCCTTGACGGTGGCGATACCTGGCACGGGTCGATGACCTCGCTCCTGACCAAGGGGCAGGACATGGTCAACGTGATGAACCAGCTCGGCGTCGAGGCGATGACCTCGCACTGGGAATGGACTCTCGGATCGGAGCGCGTGAACGAAATCGTCGAGGGACTGCCGTTCCCGTTCCTGGGCGCGAACATCTTCGACGCGGAATGGGACGAACCGGCCTACGAGGCCTACACCACCTTCGAGCGCGGCGGCACGAAGATCGCGGTGATCGGCCAGGCCTTCCCCTACATGCCGGTCGCCAACCCGCGCTGGATGTTCCCGGAGTATTCGTTCGGGATCCGCGAGGAGCGGATGCAGGAAGTTGTCGACGAAGTGCGTGCCGATGGGGCAGAGCTTGTGGTCTGCCTGAGCCATAACGGCTTCGACGTGGACCGCAAGATGGCCAGCCGCGTTCAGGGGATCGACGTGATCCTGACCGGTCACACCCATGACGCGATCCCCGAGCCTGTGGTGGTCGGCGAGACGATCCTGATCGCGTCAGGCAGCCACGGCAAGTTCGTCTCCCGCGTCGACCTCGACGTGCGCGACGGACGGATGATGGGCTTCCGGCACAAGCTGGTGCCGGTGTTCTCCGACGTCATCGCGCCCGACCCCGAGATGGCTGCGCTCATCGACACCGAGCGCGCGCCCTACAAGGAGCAACTGGAAGAGGTGATCGGCACCACCGAGAGCCTTCTCTACCGTCGTGGCAACTTCCAGGGCACCTGGGACGACCTGATCTGCGACGCCATCCGTTCGGAGCGCGACGCGCAGATCGCGATGAGCCCGGGCGTGCGCTGGGGCGCCACGCTGATGCCGGGAGATGCGATCACGCGCGAGGACATCCACAACGTCACCTCGATGACCTATGGCGAATGCTATCGCACCGAGATGACCGGCGAGATGCTGAACATCATTCTCGAGGACGTGGCCGACAACCTGTTCAACCCCGACCCCTACTACCAGCAGGGCGGCGACATGGTGCGG
>CAZOHN010000022.1:0-28423 GCA_964579325.1 uncultured Rhodobacterales bacterium | reverse complement strand
GGAAGCTTGGCGATCAGGCGGATCGCCGCGACCTCGCGCTGCCATGGGTCGTTGATGTCGGTCGAGTCATGGTAGAATGCACTCATCGCGCCGACGACACCGACCATCGTGGCCATCGGGTGGCTGTCCCGCCGGAACCCGCGGAAGAAATAATGCATCTGCTCATGCACCATGGTGTGGTGCGTCACGCGATGCTCGAAATCCTCGATCTGGGTCGCGTTCGGCAATTCGCCGTAGAGCAGCAGGTAGCAGACCTCGAGGAAATGCGACTTCTCGGCCAGTTGCTCGATCGGGTAGCCCCGGTACAGAAGCTCGCCCTTGTCTCCGTCGATGTAGGTGATCGTCGAGTCGCAAGAGGCGGTCGAGGTGAACCCCGGATCGTAGGTGAAGACGTCGGCCTCGGCATAGAGCTTGCGGATGTCGATGACGTCGGGACCGACCGTGCCGGACAGGACCGGCATCTCGATGGTCTTGTCGTCCAGAGTCAGTGTCGCAACTCGATTACGCGCAGTATCGGCCATGGCAGTCCCTCTCCTTGGCCGGGTGTCCGGCCTGATGTGGCATCCCCCGGAGGACGGGCTGCTGCGCCATCGCGCGCTCAGCCCGCCGCGTCAGCCAGCCGGGCGAGTGTCTCGTCCCGGCCGATGACAAGCATCATGTCGAACACGCTTGGACTAACGGAACGCCCTGCAATGGCTGCCCGCAGGGGCGATGCCAGCTTGCCAAGGGTCTGTCCGTGAGTTTCGGCCACCGCCTTCACGGCAGCCTCAAGCGCCTCGCGGTTCCAGCTACCATTTCGCAGATGCGGCGTCAATTCGCGCAGTATACCACGGGATACCGGATCGAGAGCCGCACTTGCCTTCTCGTCGGGTTCAAGTGGCCGCGTCTTGAGGACAAAATGGGCCTTCTCGAGAAGTTCGGGGAACGATTTCGCACGTTCCTTGAGGCAATACATCGCACGAAGCAGCCCGTCCTGCTGCGCTGCAGAAAGTGCAGGGGCCCCCGTTGCGTGAAGAAATGCCGCGACTTCTGCCACCAGCTCGGCATCGTCGGCCCGTGCAATCTGCTGTCCGCAGACATGGTCGAGCTTCTTGAAGTCGAGCCGCGCCGGCGACTTGCCGATGCCTGTCAGGTCGAACCATGCCACCGCCTCGGCATCCGAGAACACCTCCGCGTCGCCGTGGCTCCATCCGAGCCGCGCTAGGTAGTTGCGCATCCCCGCGGCCGGGTAGCCCATCTTCTGATACTCTTCCAGTCCGACGGCGCCGTGCCGCTTGGACAGCTTCTTGCCATCGGGACCATGAATAAGAGGTATATGCGCGAAAGCGGGTATGTCCCAGCCCATGCCACGATAGATCTGGCTCTGCCGCGCGGCGTTCGTGAGGTGGTCGTCGCCGCGGATGATGTGGCTGATGCCCATGTCGTGATCGTCCACCACCACCGCATGCATGTAGGTGGGCGTGCCATCGGAACGTAACAGCACCATGTCGTCGAGTTCGGTGTTCTGCCAGACCACCCGGCCCTGCACGGCATCCTCGACCACGGTCTCGCCCTCGCGAGGTGCCTTCAGTCGGATGACATAGGGCGCATCCGGGTGGCGTGCCGGGTCCGCATCGCGCCAGGGGCTCTGAAACAGGGTCGAGCGCCCTTCGGCGCGCGCGGCCTCGCGGAACGCCTCAATCTCATCCTGCGTGGCAAAGCACTTGTAGGCGGCACCACGCGCCAGCATCTCGCGCGCCACGTCGGCGTGGCGCTCGGATCGGGCGAACTGGCTGATCGCCTCGCCATCCCAGTCGAGCCCGAGCCACGTCAGTCCCTTGAGGATGGCCTCGGTTGCCTCGGGCGTCGAGCGTGCCCGGTCGGTATCCTCGATCCTGAGCAGGAACCTCCCGCCCCGGCCGCGGGCGTAGAGCCAGTTGAACAGCGCCGTCCGCGCTCCGCCGATATGCAGGTAGCCCGTGGGCGAAGGGGCGAAACGTGTGACGACGGTACGGTTTTCCATCAGGGCTCTGAATGATTGGACAAGGGACACGGGGCACGCCGCAAGGTCTGGTGGCACCGTGCCACGTTAACCTTCCGGAAACCATGCGCAGGGCAGGGTCGGGGTTGATTACGCAACACCGGACGGGGAGACAAGGGTGACGGGACTGCCGGGGGTTCCGGAGCCGGGTGCGCTCAGGGCCGGACGGTCGTGGGTGGCAACCGGACACCGGTTTGCGCAGGCCTTGGGCGATGCTCTCGAAGGCCAGCGCGGACACCTGTTTCCCTGGGTTCCGGTCTGTCTCGGCATCGGCATCGCGATCTGGTTTGCCCTGCCGGTCGAACCCGGTAAGGTCGAACTCGGCGCTGTGCTTCTCCTTTCGGTTACGGTTGCTGTCGGCGCAGCCCTCGGCCCCGACCGGTTTCGCCCCCTTGCGGTTGCCGTCGCGCTGTTTGCCGCGGGGTTCGGGCTGGCCGGAATGCGCGGGGCTGCGGTCGCTGAACCGGTGCTGGGGTTTCGCTACTACGGCCCGGTCGAAGGCCGCCTGATCGAGGTTGATCGCTCGTCCTCGGACCGGCTCCGCCTGCTTCTCGATCAGGTCGTGTTGGCACGAGTCGATCCGGCCGACACCCCGGCGCGCGTGCGGATCTCGCTACACTCCGACATCGACCGCATCGGCTACGAGCCCGGGCAGCGGGTGATCCTGACCGCGAACATTTCGCCCCCCTCCGGATCCTTCGAACCGGGCGACTTCGACTTCCGTCGCCATGCCTGGTTCGAGGGCCTCGGCGCCGTCGGCTACAGCCGGACGCCGGTCCTCCTGCTGGAGCCGGCCGAGGAGGGCAGCGGGCTCTGGATCAACCGGGTCAGGCAGCATCTCGCGCAGGCGATCCGGGCACGCATCCCGGGCGACGCGGGCGGCTATGCCGCAGCCGTCACCACAGGCGACCGGTCCGGCCTCTCTATTGCCGCGAACGACGCGATGCGGGATTCGAACCTCTATCACCTGGTATCGATTTCGGGGATGCATATGGGGATGCTCGCGGCCTTCGTCTTCGGACTGGTCCGCTACGGCCTCGCGCTGATCCCGCCGCTGGCGCTGCGACTGCCGGCCAAGAAGGTCGCCGCGACCGTCGCGCTGGCTGCTGCGGTATTCTATCTGGCGCTTGCCGGCCGCAACGTACCGACCGAACGCGCCTTCGTGCAGGTCGCCGTGATGCTCGTCGCGGTCTTGTGCGACCGCCGGGCGCTAAGCCTCCGCGCGGTCGCCATCGCCGCTACGATCATCCTCGTGATACGCCCCGAAACACTGATGAACGCGGGTTTCCACATGTCGTTCGCCGCGACCGCCGCCCTGATTTCGGCCTTCGAGGCTGCCCGCGGGCTGTCCTACGCCGGACGGCGGCGGATCGGCTGGGCAATGCCGGTCCTGACGCTCTTGTTCTCGTCCTTCGTTGCGGGCATGGCCACCGCGCCCTACGCCGCTGCCCACTTCAATCGCGTTGCCGAATATGGCCTGCTCGCCAACTTGCTTGCCGTGCCTGCCATGGGGATGCTCGTGATGCCCGGCGCTGTGATCCTCGCGATCACGGGCCCGCTCGGGCTCGACTGGCCGGCGGTCTGGATGATCGAGGGCGGGTCGCGCTGGATTCTCTACGTTGCCCAGCGGGTGTCCTCGCTGGAGGGCGCGGTCAGCGCTGTGTCGAGCCCGCCGGACGCGGTCCTGCCCCTGGTCACGCTTGGGGGGCTGTTTCTCATCATCTGGCGGGGCAGAGCGCGGCTTGCGGGGCTTGCGCCCGTCGCGCTGGCGTTCCTGCTCTGGGCAGGGGCCGAGCGGCCGGCGCTGCTGATCGCTCCCGATGGTGCGATCGTCGGCGTCATGACTGCGGAGGGGCGGGCGCTGTCGAAACCGTCGAGCGGCCTTGCGGCGCGTGGCTGGCTCCAGAACGACGGCGACGAAACGCCCCAGGTCGCGGCAGACCGCGGCGCCTTCCGCGAAGTCGACGGCGTCGCACTTGCCCGCGTCGGGGGAACGGAAGTGGTGCACCTGTTCGGCCGGGGGTGGCGAGAGCGACTGGACGAGGCTTGCGCTCCGGGGCGGATCGTTGTCACGTCGCAGAAGGTGGACGACACGCCGAAGGGCGGCTGCATCCTCTACGACGCCCGCAAGCTCGGCGAGACCGGGGCCATTGCAGGCCACGTCGGCACGGACGGGGTCCTGACTCTTTCCACGGCGCGCGCGGCAGAGGGCCGCCGCTGGTGGACCGGCGCGCGGCCGAGGTAGGCACGGCACCTCAGTCGGCGCGGAAGTGCTTGGAAAGCTTGAGCCCCTGACCCTGGTAGTTCGACGAGAGCCCGGCGCCATAGAGCCGGTCCGGAGGGGACGACATGCGCTCGTAGACCAGACGCCCGACGATCTGCCCGTGTTCGAGCACGAAGGGCGCCTCGTGGCAGCGCACTTCCAGCACCCCGCGTGACCCAAGGCCGCCCGCCTCGGCCCAACCGAATCCCGGGTCGAAGAAGCCCGCGTAGTGCACCCGGAACTCGCCCACCATTGCGACATAGGGTGCCATCTCGGCAGCAAAACCCGGGGGGATCGTCACGGCCTCACGGCTGACGAGGATGTAGAACGCGCCGGGGTCCAGGATGATGCGGCCACGGTCGGCCCGCACCTCCTCCCAGAAGTCGGCTGGGGGGTAATGGCCGATCCGGTCGAGGTCGATCACGCCGGTATGGGGCTTCGCCCGCCAGCCCACGAGATCGCCCTCGGACGGCCTGAGATCGACCGAGAAGCCGAGGCCGTCGTCGATCACGGCATCGTCGGAAACGAGGGGGGTTTCGGCGTGGAGCGCGCGGAGGTCGGCGTCCGACAGTCGGGCCGCGCCTTCGCGGAACCGGATCTGGTTGAGCCGCATCCCCGGCCGCACCAGCACCGAGAACGAGCGAGGGCATATCTCGGCGTAGAGCGGGCCGGCATATCCCGGAGCGACGCGATCGAATTCCGCTCCGCCATCGATGATCGTGCGGGTCAGCAAGTCGAGCCGCCCGGTCGAGCTCTTGGCGTTGGTTGCGGCTTCGATGCCGTCGGGCAAGGCGAGCCGTTCCATCAGGGGCACGATGTAGACGCAGCCCTTCTCCAGAACTGCGCCCGCCCGCAGGTCGATCCGGTGCATCTCGAACTCGGCGATCCGCTCGGCGACCGTCCGGCCGGCGGCAAGGAACGACGCGCGCACGCGGTAGGCGACGTCGCCTAGCCTCAGATCGAGGCTGGCTGGTTGCACCTGCGCATCGCTTACTTCCTCGAAGGCCGAGACCGCGCCGGTCAGGATCAGCTCGCGAAGCCGGGAATCGGGAAGCACACCGGCCATCGCTGTCATCCTTCCCCGGAAAACGACGCCGCCCGCCAGGTGAACCGGGCGGGCGGGGTCTTCATGGTCGGGCCGGTGAGATTCGAACTCACGACCTCCCGCCCCCCAGACGGACGCGCTAACCAGGCTGCGCTACGGCCCGAACGGCGCGATACATACCGGTTTTGCGGGCCGTGGCAAGGCGGAATGCGGCTTGCTTCGCCGGGTGGGCCAACGCCGAGTAGAGGTCGGGCCTGTCTGCTACAAGGTGGGCAAGTTATTGGCACCGAACCGGGCCGCGCACAGATCAGCGCGCGTAGATCGCCATCCGGTCTCGCAACGCGCGCAACCGGGAGAGCGCGGCCTGAGCTTCGGCCGGCGACGCCCGCAACCGCTCCCCGGCAGCAGTCGGATTGCGGATCGGAAACAGAGGTACGGGCGCTGCGAACATCGGGTCATGGTCGTCCGGGTCGCCGGGAACCTGGGCGGAAGCCGCAACCTCTGGGGACTCATGGGGTTCGGGCTCTGCGAGGAAAGGCTCGCTGTCGGCGCGGTGCCCGGGAACTGAGTCGGCGGCACCGTCGAATTCCTGTCCGGAGGCGCCCCGGACATCCTCGTCGACGGGAGGTCCCTGATCAGTCTCCCCCGCGGCCTCTTCTGCAGCTTCGACGGGCGCGGAGGGCGGAGCTTCCCGAACCGGCGCGGACTCGGGTTCGTGGAAAAGATCCGGCTGGGACGTCGTCGGGGCGGGGTCCGCCTCCCGGCGCACAGCAGGGGCCGACTGCATGTCCGCCGACGGCGGATCAGCCGGTGGCGCGGTGGCCGGTGGTGCTGCCTCGGGAAAGCGCAGGATCTCCGCCTCGGTATCGGGCGTGTCCAGCGGCTGGATCTCGTCCACGACGGACTTGAGGTCTTCCTCCACCTCGGCAGCGATCTCGTCGAACGGCGGCGCAAGGGAGGCAACATAGCGCACACCCTCCTCACGGAGGATCTTCTGCACGCCGCGTATCGTCAGCCCATCCTCATGCAGCAGCTTCTTGATGCCGCCCAGAAGGGCGATGTCCGCCGGACGGTAGTAGCGCCGCCCGCCGGCGCGCTTCACCGGCTTAACCTGGGTAAAGCGGCTCTCCCAGAACCGCAGCACGTGGGCTGGCGTATCAAGCCACTCGGAAACCTCCGAGATGGTGCGGAATGCGTCGGGAGACTTGTCCATACGGCTCCTGCCTGCCTCAGCCGCGGTTTCCGTCAGCCACGCGATCCTTCATCAGGTGCGAGGGACGGAAGGTCAGCACACGGCGCGGCTGGATCGGAACCTCCTCGCCGGTCTTGGGATTGCGTCCCACGCGCGGGCCCTTGTCGCGCACCGAAAAGGTGCCGAACGACGAGATCTTCACGGTCTCGCCACGCGCCAGAGCGTCGGACATGTGCCTGAGTACCGTCTCCACGAGTTCAGCGGATTCGTTGCGCGAGAGTCCCACCTCGCGGAACACGGCCTCGGACAAGTCCATCCGTGTCAGCGTCTTGTCACCCATCTCTGTCCCCCCGGGAATTCCGGCGAGCATGAGGGATGCAAATTTCCGAGTCAATAACAGGTACTTGCGGAAAGCGGCGAAAGCACGCTCACCAGCGCAGGACGACCGATCCCCAAGCCAGACCGCCGCCGATCGCCTCGGTCACGATCACATCGCCCGCTTCGATCTGCCCGCGATCGCGTCCGACCGACAGCGCAAGGGGAATCGATGCCGCCGATGTATTGCCGTGCTCCTGCACCGTCACGACCACCCGCTCCATCGGGACCTGCATCCGCTGGGCCGTAGCCGAGATGATCCGGAGGTTCGCCTGGTGCGGCACGATCCAGTCGACGTCCGCCGAGGTCAGTCCCGCCTTGTCGAGTGCCGCATGGGCCGTCTGGGCCAGCTTTTCGACGGCGTGGCGGAAGACTTCCTTGCCCTGCATTCGCAGGTGCCCCGTGGTGCCCGTCGAGGTGCCGCCATCGACGTAGAGCAATTCGCGGAACCGTCCGTCCGAATGCAGGTCAGAGGCAAGGATACCCCTGTCGGCATTGGTTCCCGTGCCTTCCGCCGCCTCCAGAAGCACCGCCCCGGCGCCGTCGCCGAAAAGGACGCAGGTGCCCCGGTCGGTCCAATCCATCAGGCGCGAGAAGGTCTCTGCTCCGATCACCAGTACCCGCCGGGCCGCACCGGACAGGATCAGCGCATTCGCCTGCGCCAGCGCGTAGACGAAGCCGGCGCAGACCGCCTGCACGTCGAAGGCAAAGCCGTTCGTCATGCCAAGCTCGGCCTGCACCATCGTCGCTGCAGACGGGAAGGTCATGTCGGCCGTTGAGGTGGCAAGTATGATCGCGTCGACGTCCGAAGGGCCGAGGCCGGCATCGTCCAGAGCGGCTCGGGCGGCCTGTGTTGCGAGCTGAGAGGTTGTTTCCCCTTCGGCCGCGAAATGGCGTCGCTCGATCCCGGTCCTGGCGCGGATCCACTCGTCAGTGGTGTCGAGTGTCTTCTCGAACTCGGCGTTGGGCACGACCCTCGCGGGCAGATAGTGCCCGACGCCCCTTACAACGGCGCGTGTCGTCATGCCCCGGACCCGTCCCTCGCCCCAGCGGCCGCTCCGGCCGCGCCGGCATCCTGAACTGCGCCGACAGCCGATGCAACCCGGGCCGCAAGCCGCTCCTGAAAGCCGGAGCGGGCGAGCTTGAACGCGAGCGCCACCGCAGCCGCGACACCTGTCGCATCGGCCGAGCCGTGCGATTTCACCACCGTGCCGTTCAGCCCTAGGAACACGCCGCCATTCACGCGGCGCGGGTCGATCCGCTTCTGCAGGCGCCGCAGGGAGGTAAGCGCGAGGAGGGCCGCAATCCGGCTGAGCGGGGTCGCCTTGAACGCCTCGCCGAGGAACTCGCGGATCAGCGACGCGGTGCCCTCGCCGGTCTTGAGGGCGACGTTGCCGGTGAAACCGTCGGTCACGATCACGTCCACGCGTGCCGAGGGGATGTCGCCACCTTCGACGAAGCCGACGAACTGGAAGCCGCCCGCCTCCGCCGAGGCCGAGATCAGGTCATGCGCGGCCTTCAGTTCGGCGCGACCCTTGTGCTCTTCGGTGCCGACATTGAGGACACCAACGCGCGGATTGGCAATGCCGAGACCGTTTCGTGCATAGGAGGCGCCCATCAGCGCATATTGCAGCAGGTCAGTCTCGTCGGCACGGATGTCGGCACCCACGTCCAGCATGAGGTTGAACCCGCCGCTGTTGCGCGACGGCCAGAGGCAGGCGATCGCGGGCCGGTTGACGCCGTCGAGTTTCCGCAGCCGCACCATCGACAGCGCCATCAGCGCGCCGGTGTTGCCGCAACTCACGCAGACCGCAGCCTCGCCGTCCTTCACCGCATCGATGGCGGACCACATTGAGGTGCCTTTGCCGTGGCGCATGACGTGGCTTGGCTTCTCGCCCATCGTCACCACGCCGTCGGAATGACGGATATCCACCCTGCCGGCAAGGTTCCGGCGCTTCGCTACGAGCCGTCGCAATTCGTCTTCCGGCCCGTGCAGCAGGAAGCGCACGCCCGGACAGTCGTCCACAGCGTAGGACAGGCCGGTCACGACCGCGACTGGGCCGCGGTCACCACCCATCGCATCGACGGAAATCACGGTCGCATTGCCTGCCGCCGCACCCTCGGTGTCGTGTGCAAGGGACATGGGGTGCGGGGGCGGCCTGGGCCGACGCCTCAGGCCGCGTCTTCGTCGAGATCAATCTCGGCCGCCTGGGCGACCACTTCGCGGTTGTCGTAGTGCCCGCAGGACGGGCAGACGTGGTGCGGGCGCTTGAGCTCGCCGCAGTTGCTGCACTCATTCGGATTTGCGGCCACGAGCGCGTCGTGGGCCCGGCGCATGTTCCGGCGGGAGCGCGTCACGCGGTTCTGTTGAACGGCCATGTCAGTTCCTCAGGTTATTCGGGGCACGCTATGGCCCGGAGTTCAGGGTCCGGCACCACATACGCCCGAACGGCGCGGCGAGTCCAACCCGTCTTGCAAACGAGGCCGGGAAAATACTGGGAATCGGTCAGGACGCAAGCGCTTTCTCTGGCTCGACCGGCAGCGAAACGCTGGCTGCGCGACAGGGTCCGATCAGGCCTTGCCGGGAGCGCTCCCCCCATCGACATCATCATCGTCTGATGTGTCCTTGCGCAGTGCGGCCAGGGCCGCGAACGGGTGCACCTCGGCCTCTGTCAGCGGCACGACCCCGGGCTCCGTCACCAGGATGTCGGCGGTTTCGACCCCCTGTGCGCGCGGATAGTCCGGCAGCGCCAGCGCGAGTGCTTCGGCCATCACCACCGCGGGGTCGATCGCCGGACCGAGCGGTTCGGTGTCGGTATCCTCCGGCATCTCGATTTCACTGCCGGGCGGCGGCGCACTTGCGTCCGCAACGAACCGGCGCGTGACATTCTCGTCAATACGGGTAACGACAGGTGCCAGTGTGACGATGCAGGCCTGCACGACCGTCGCCCCCAGATGGCCCTCGAGCCGCCAGTCGCGCGTGCCCTCCGGATGAAGCTCACCCAGGAACCTGAGCTTGCGGATCGCCTCGATGCCGAGATCCGCCGCGAGCGCCGCTCGTTCCGCCGCATCGAACTCGACGTGGAACGCCAGTGGCGACCTGCGGCCGAGGTCGGCCTGACGGAATGGTCCGGGTGAAGGCGGCATGGCACGCTCCGTGGCGAGGTCGATCCAGAGGGTCGCGCGTTCCTTCCTTGAAGGCGCGCGGGATTTTCACTAAGCGGGATAGCAAGGGCAGGGAACGTGAGGCAAGAGGGCGGCATGACTAGGCTGGGGCAGCGGATCGCGGGGCTCGTCGCCGCGCTGGGTCTACTCGCACTCGTCGGATGCACGCCAATCGTCCGCAATCACGGATATGTTCCCTCCGACGACGATCTTGCCGCGATCCAGGTCGGCGAGGATACGCGCGCCACGGTAACCACCGTGATCGGTCGGCCTTCGGCCGCAGGGTTGATGAGCGATGGAGCCTTCTTCTACGTACGGAGCCGCCGCGAGACGGTAGCCTGGCGGGCACCGCAGGAAGTCGACCGGCAGGTCGTCGCCATTTCCTTCGATGCGGACGGCGTCGTCGAGAACATCGAGCGCTTCACGCTTGACGATGGCCAGGTCGTCACGCTTTCGCGCCGCGTGACCTCCACGAACATCCGCAACGTGACCCTGATCCGCCAGCTTCTGAGCAGCCTTGGCCGGATTCGCGCGGATCAGTTCGTCGACTGACCCCGATCGGCGCACGTCAGGAACGCGCGCCTGCCGGTTTCATTCTTCCGGCTCGTACCTCAGCGCGACGCCATTGATGCAGTAGCGCAACCCCGTCGGCGCGGGCCCGTCGGGAAAGACATGCCCCAGGTGCGCATCACATCGGTTGCAGTGGACCTCGGTCCTCCGCATGAACCAGCTTCGGTCTTCCTTCTCGCCCACCATGTCTGGGTCGAGCGGCTGCCAGAACGACGGCCACCCGGTGCCGCTGTCGAACTTGTGAGACTGGTCGAACAGTGCGGCCCCGCAGCAGACGCATCGGTAGGTGCCCGGCGCCTTGGGGAAGCTGTCATGGGTGAACGCGCGCTCGGTGCCATGCAGACGCGTCACCTTGTAGGCAAGGTCGCTCAGGTGTGAACGCCAGTCCTCGTCCGACTTCACTATCTTGTCGATCATGCACGTCTCCCGTCAATGCCGTGTCACATCTTGTGTGTAGACGGACAACGACGCATATCTAGACGGTATGGCAGGCCCGGCCAAGGCAAGGAGGCGTTCTCCCGATGCTCTCGCTGACAAATGGGCGTTACCGCGCCCGCTTCGCCGAGACCGACGAGGACCTGATCCGGGCCCAGCGCCTGCGTTACCTCGCTTTCATCGCCGCCCGTGGCGGCCACCGCGACAGCGAGCGCGATGCGGACGGCTTCGATGCGATCTGCCGTCACGTCCTTGTCGAGGACGAGAGGACGGGAACCCTTGCATGCTGCTTCCGCCTCCTTCCCCTGTCGGGGGGCTGCGAGATCTCGCGAAGCTATTCCGCCCAATACTACGACCTCGCGGCGTTGCAGCGCTACGAGGGCCGCATGGTCGAGATGGGGCGGTTCTGCATCCATCCCGAATGGCGCGACCCCGATATCCTGCGCGTGGCCTGGGGGGCGATGACGGCCTATGTCGACCGGGAGGGGGTCGAGATGCTGTTCGGCTGCTCGTCCTTCCTGGGCACCGAGGCCGACGGGTTCATGGACGCCTTCGCGCTCCTCTCCGAACGCCACGTCGCCCCGCGCCGCTGGCTGCCAAGGGTAAAGGCGCCGGAGGTGTTCCGCTTCGCGCGGCTGTTCCGCCGACGCAAGCCCGATGCGAGGCGCGCGATGCTGGGGATGCCGCCGCTATTGCGCACCTACCTCGTGATGGGCGGCTGGGTGAGCGATCATGCCGTCGTCGACCGCGACCTTGGCACCATGCATGTGTTCACCGGCCTCGAGATCCGCGCAATTCCGCCCTCGCGCGCACGCTTGTTGCGCGCCGACGCGGGCTAGGCCCGGCGGACCGCGGCGACCAGCCATACCGCCATCAATCCGAACGAGACCACGGCATTCCATGATGCCATGCTGAGGCCGAGCATCTCCCACGGCACCTCGTCGCAGCGTACCAGCGGCGCGCTGAGGATCTGTTCCATCAACTGGTCCGGCGAAAGCCCACCCACCCCGGAGGAGGTGCAGGTCGAGGGTCCCTCCCACCAGCCGCGTTCGACCCCTGTATGATAGACCCCGATACCTCCCGTCGCCGCGGCCGCGCCCGCACCTGCGAGCGCGATGGGGGAAAGGGGAACCGCCAGACCGGCCACACCCAACAACACTGCCGCGCCGTGTGGCCAGCGCTGCCAGAGGCACAGCGCGCAGGGCGCCATCCCGCCGATGTACTGGAAGGCGAAAGCGCCGGTCAGCATCGCCGCCGATCCGGCCGCGGCGAGAAGCATCAAGGTCTTGCGCGTCACGAGAGAGGTCCTTCGGGAGTAGACGGAGCGCACCATAGCCAGCCCCGCGGCGAGCGGAAGTCACGAAGTGGTGGCAGGGTGCCGCCGGGACATCTCCGCGGCCCCTTCACGGCGCGGCCCGGCACGGGTTAGGCTGAACCCGGGCGAGGGCAGGGGGCGGCTCATGAAGTGGCAGGGACGGCGGCAGAGCACCAACATCGAGGACCGGCGCTCGCGTGGCGGCGGCACGATGCGCGGGGGTGTACGGGGTGGCGCACGGATCGGCGGTCTCGGCGTCGTCCTACTCCTTGTCGTCGGCTACTTCCTGGGGGTCGATGTCACCCCGCTCCTCCAGGATCAGGGCACGACGACCGCCACGGTCCCGGCCGAGATGACCGAAGCCGACCGTCAGGCCGGCGCGTTCGTCGCCGTCACTCTGGCCGATACCGAGACCGTCTGGGCGCAGGTGTTCCGCGATCAGGTCGGGCGGGACTACGTTCCCGCGACGCTCGTCCTGTTCAAGGGCGTGACCTCCTCGCCCTGCGGCGGAGCCACGGGCGCGACGGGGCCGTTCTACTGCCCCCGGGATCAGAAGGCCTACCTCGACACTGATTTCTTCGCCACGCTCGCCGGCCAGCTCGGCGCGCAGGGCGACTTCGCTGCGGCCTATGTCGTCGCGCACGAGATCGCCCACCATGTCCAGAACCGTCTGGGGTTTCTCGAACAGGCCAACGCAGTCCGGCAGCGGTCGAACGAGTCGCAGTCGAACCGCGTCTCCGTGATGGTCGAGCTGCAGGCCGATTGCTTCTCGGGTATCTGGGCGCGCTTCGCACACCAGGAACTCGGCACTATCGAGGAGGGTGACCTCGAAGAGGCGGTGAACGCCGCTCGCCGGATTGGCGACGACACGCTGCAGCGCAACGCCGGTCGGGTGCCGCAGCCGCACACGTTCACCCACGGCACCTCCGCGCAGCGCGCCGAGTGGTTCGCGCGCGGCTTCCGCTCTGGTCAGATCGCCGACTGCAATACCTTTGCCGACCCGAACCTTTGACCAGGCCCCGATTGACCGTCCCCGGTGGTGGCGATACACCGGCGGGGCTTCTCGGGCCCGAGTGGCGGAATGGTAGACGCAGGGGATTCAAAATCCTCCGCCGCAAGGCGTGCGAGTTCGAATCTCGCCTCGGGCACCAGGTTCCCTCGGTCATGATTCGCCCACCACGCTCCCCGCTTGTTTCCCCGGCCGACGTGGTATCGGTGCAGCGCATGGATTGTTTCCGCACGGGGCCGGGATGTTCCGGCACCTGATCAAATCCGGTCCTCTGTCGTCCGGCCCACTGGAGCCCCGCGCCGGAAACGATCCCCACGCCCTGCGCGCTCCATTGTGCGCCAGCGCCGCATATTCTCGCCTGATGCGCGAGTGCGGCGCCGTCGCGGTCCGCTCCTGTTGACCCGACCGCAGGAGATCGCGGTGCGATCGTTCGAGTTTTCCTTTTCCCGTGCTCGCCAGCTGAGTTACCTTTCCTTTACCGAGAGTGCAGCGTTCGGCCGCGGCCGTGAGGCGCGGGGGCAGCTTCGGGTGGGGACGGTCGCGGCGGGGGCTGCGCGAACGGGTGGGGTGCGGTTGATGATCTGTGAACTTTCGGACGGCAGGGCGCCGGAAAGCCCCTGCTTCACGACCGGTACGATGATTGCGACGGCCACGGGCGAGCGGCCGATCGAGACGCTCCAGCGGGGCGACAGCGTGGTGACGCGCGACAACGGGTTGCAGGTCATCCGCTGGATCGGGCGCCGCACCCTCAGCGCGTGGGACCTCGCGCGCGCCCCGCACCTGCGCCCCGTGCGCGTCCGCGCCGGTGCGTTGGGCGATGGCTTGCCCGAACGCGACATGCTGCTCTCGCCCAACCACAGGTTGCTATTCGTCGACTGCGGTCCGGACGGCGAGCGAGAGATCTTCGTCGCGGCTGGATCGCTCGTGGGGGAACCCGGCATCGAACGGACCGAAGCCGGCACGGTGGACTACATCCACATCCTCTGCGACCGGCACGAGGTCCTCCTGAGCGACGGCACCTGGACCGAAAGCTTCCAGCCCGGCGACCACTCGCTTGCCGCGCTCGGGGCCGACCAGCAGCGCGAACTGCTCGAGATATTCCCCGAACTGGGCAAGGCCGCTGGCGTTACCGCCTTCGCGGCGGCACGCCGCACAGTCCATCGCCCGGGTGCGCTGCACGTGATGGAAGGCTGATCGCGGGCATTTGGCGCGCATTCGCTTAGATTTGCACACGATTTTCGCTTCATGGTTGATGGAGCAGAAAGGTTAACCCACAAGACTGACCCCCGGAACGTGGCCTGCGGCGGCTGCGGCGGGTGGTCCGCCGCGGGCCGATGGCCCGTCATGCGGGTCGGTCTGTGCCATGGCAACGGTCACCGGAGGCTCCGGGAACGACACTCTGATCGGAACCACCGACTATGATTCGATCCATGGCAACGGTGGCGACGACCTGATCTTCGCCGGCGGCTCGGGCGACTCGGTTCATGGCGGCACCGGCAACGACACGATCTTCGGCGAGGCCGGCAACGATACCATCCGTGGTCAGGACGGCGACGACCGCGTGTTCGGCGGCGACGGCAACGATGACGTCTACGGAGGCAACAACAACGACAGCCTCTATGGCGGCGCGGGCAACGACACGATCAGTGGCGAGAACGATCACGACCTGCTCGCGGGCGGGGCCAGTTCCGACACGCTCTACGGCGGCTCCGGCAACGACACCCTCTGGGGCGGGCACGCATCGGAGTACGTCAAGCAGACCAACACATCGGGCACCCAGAGCTTCACCGGCACCAACGGCGGCACCAACTTCACCGCGACGATCGCGTCGAACGAGACTCTGAACACCGGAACGGCAGGCGCGCTCAACGGCTACCGTGTCGGCAACGACGACTCGAACGAGACACACACCCACGGCTTCTCGCGACAGGTGGCCGGTGCTCAGATCCGGTTCAACGCGCTCGGAGCGGACGAGATCTTTACGCTGAGACTCGACGGCGTGACGATCAATCTCCACGAGGCGATAGCCCGCGGCGACATTCAGTTCGACGGTGCGGGTCAGTTCGTCCTCGACTCGCAGGGCAGGATCGTCGGCACCAGCACCGACCCGAGCGTCACGACCAGCGTTGTCGCGAACGTCACGATCCTGCGGCCGTTCACCTCAATGGATATCGTCAGTAGCGGCACCAATACCGGCTTCACGGCCGGCTTCACGTACGAAGTCTACGTCGATACCAACCCCATCCCGAGCATCTCCGGCGACTTCATCGACGGCAGCACGGGCGACGACCTGGTCTACGGGGCGGACGGCAACGACACGATCTACTTCGGCGCCGGCAACGACACCGTCTACGGCGGCGCCGGGAACGACTCGATCGACGACTCCGGGGGCACTTTCGAGACGGGCAACAACCTGATCTTCGGCGGCGCCGGAAACGACACCATCTGGTACGGCGCCGGGCTGGACACAGTCTATGGCGGCGATGGCGACGACGTGATCGACGATCACAACAGCGCGACGACGGGTGACAACCTGATCTTCGGCGGGGCGGGCAGCGACACCCTACGCGGCGCAACCAGCAACGACACTATCTACGGGGGAACCGAAAACGACAGCATCGAGGGCGACGCCGGCGCCGACTCGCTCTTTGGCGGTGAGGGCGGCGACACGATCCTGGGCGGCGCTGACAACGACACGATCTATGGCGGCACGGGCAACGACATCCTGAGCGGCGAGGATGGCGACGACATCTTCGTGTTCGAGAACGACTACGGTCTCGACACCGTCTTCGGCGGCGCGGGCTATGACGTGCTGGACCTGACCGGCGTCACTTCGGAGGTAGGCAGCAGCATCAGCTTCTCCGGGATCGAGGAGATCCGGGCCTCGAACCTTGATGACACCTGGACCTGGGGAACCTCCCCGATCAAGTACATCGGGGGCACTGGCAACGACACGGTCTATGCAGGCTCGGGGGCGGACCAACTGTTCGGCGGCGCGGGCAACGACAGCCTGTTCGGCGGCGACGGAGCCGACAGCCTCGACGGAGGGACTGGCAATGACACCCTCGACGGCGGACTTGGCGATGACACGTTGGTCGGCGGTGCCGGGATCGACACCCTGATCGGCGGCGCCGGCAACGACCTTATGTATGGCGGCGATTTCTCGGACAGCTTCTTCATCGGTGCAGGCGAAGGCACCGACACGATCTTCGGCGGCGAGACCGGCTACGACTTCGATACCCTGATCTTCACGGGCAGCACGGTCGGGGTGTCGGTGACCTTCACCGGGGCCGAAGCGGGCACCTACAGCTATGGCGGCGGCAGTGGCACGTTCTCGGAGATCGAGGGCGTTCAGGGCACTTCGCAGGCCGACACGATTTCGGGCGCCGCGAACACCTCGAAACTGACCGTCTGGGGCGGGGCCGGCAACGACAGCATCACCACCGGGTCCGGTGACGACTATGTCGACGGCGGCGAGGGCAACGACACTGTTGACGCGGGCGCCGGCGCCGACCTCGTCAACGCCGGAAGCGGCGATGACAGCGTTCTGGGTGGCGACGGCCACGACAGCCTCTACGGCGGCCTCGGCAATGACACGCTGCGCGGGGGGCTGGGCAACGACTCGATCTACGGCGAGGACGACGCCGACAGGCTGTTTGGCGACGGCGGCGACGACACGCTGTTCGGGGGCGCAGGTAACGACACGCTGGAAGGCGGCGACGGGGCCGACCTCGTCTATGGCGATGACGGCAATGACAGCATCGACGGCAATGCCGGCAACGACACACTTTATGGTGGTGGCGGTAACGACACGCTTTCCGGGGGCTCAGGCAACGACGAGATCTTTGGCGGGGCGGGAACCGACACTTTCGTCATCACCGACGGCTTCGGCTTCGACACCATCGCGGGCGGCGAAAGCGCTGGCGACCTCGATACCCTCGACCTCTCGGCTCTGACCGTCCCCGTCACGGTGACGCTCTTCGGCAACGGAGCGGGCACGGTCAGCGATGGCACCCATACCATCACCTTCTCAGAGATCGAGCGCCTGATCCTCTCGCCGTCCGCCGATGTCGTCTATGGCGCCAACGAGACCGGCGGCATGATCATCGAGGGCGCGGGGGGCGCCGACGAAGTCTACGCCGGTATCGGCAACGACTCGCTCTACGGCGGAGACGGCAACGACACGCTGAACGCCGGCGCCGGCAATGACAGCGTTTTCGGCGGCCTCGGAGACGACTACCTCGAAGGGGACGGAGGCAACGACACCATCGAGGGCGGCGACGGCGCCGACACGATCTATGGAGGCGACGGGGCCGACACTCTCCGGGGCGGGGAGGGCGACGACAACCTCGAGGGGATGGCGGGCAACGACAGCCTCGAGGGAGACGCGGGCAACGACAATCTCTTTGGCGGTGATGGGGCCGACACTCTGCGCGGGGGCGAGGGCGATGACATCCTTGGCGGCGGTACGGACGACGACGTCCTCTTCGGCGGCGACGGAAACGACTATATCGATGGCAACGATGGCGACGACGCGATCTATACCGGTGCGGGCAGTGACACGGTCTATGCCGGGGCCGGCGACGATGCCGTCCTCGTGCAGGGCTCAAGCGCCGTCGTATACGGCGGCGACGGACATGACAGCCTGTTCGGAGGCTCGGGTGCCGACACGCTGCACGGCGACGCCGGCAATGACACGATTTTCGGAGGAGCCGGGGCGGACCTGATCCACGGCGGCGACGGCGCGGACCTGTTCGGCTTCTCCGGCGGGTTTGGCAATGACACCGTAGCCGGGGGCGAGGGTGGTACCGACGATGACACGCTGGATTTTTCCGCGCTGGGTCAGGGCGTTGTTGTAACCTACTCCGGGACGGAGTCCGGCCTTGTCCAGACCCAGACCGACGGCACGGTCAGCTTCTCCGAGATCGAGAACATCCGGCTGACCGAGAACGCTGATGCGCTCTACGCCGGGGCGGATATGGCGGGCATCCAGGTCTACGCCGAGGGTGGCGATGACACGGTCTACGGCGGGCAGGGAGCCGACACCCTTTATGGTGGGGACGGCGACGACGCGATTTACGGCGACAGCGGCGACGATCTGATCTTCGGGGGCGAGGGCAACGATGATCTCGGCGGCGATGACGGCGATGACACGCTCTACGGTGCTGCGGGAAGCGACTATCTCCAAGGTGCCGAAGGAAACGATCTGGTCTATGGCGGGGATGCCGGCGATACGATCCTCGGGGGCGATGGCGATGACGTCCTCCATGGCGACGGAGGCGACGACTCGATCAACGGCGGCGCCGGTGCGGACACGATCTTCGGCGGCGCGGGCGACGACACCGTCCTCGGGGGCACCGCCGGAGACGTGGTGGACGGCGGCGATGACTTCGACGTTCTCGACCTGACGGGCGCAGGTCCGCTGCGGGTGGTCGACGATCCGGCCACGCCCGGCAGCGGCACGGTTGAGTTCCTCGACGGCGATCGCAACGTCGTCGGGACGATGTCTTTCCAGAACTTCGAACAGGTGATCCCCTGCTTCACCCCGGGCACCCTTATCGCCACGCCGGAAGGGCTGGTGCCCGTGGAATGCCTCGGTGTCGGGGACCTTGTCTTCACCCGAGACAGCGGCGCGCAGGAAATCCGCTGGATCGGCGTCCGGCATCTGACCGCCGCCGATCTCGCGCGCCAGCCAGCGCTGCGCCCGGTGCGCATCCCCGCCGGTGCCTTCGGCGAAGCCGGGCCGACGCGCGACCTCACCGTGTCTCCGCAGCATCGCGTGCTGGTTGCGTCGGCCCGCGCCGACCTGCTGTTCGGTGCGCGCGAAGTGCTGGTCCCGGCCCGCCACCTCGCCGGACGTTCGGGAGTGCGGACGGTACGGGACGGCGGCGTGAGCTACATTCACTTCCTCTGCGACAGACACGAAATCGTGCTGTCAGACGGGCTCTGGACCGAGAGTTTCCAGCCCGGAGCGCAGGTGATGGACGCGATGGACGCCGCTGCAAGGGCCGAGCTTCTGACCCTGTTTCCCGAACTTGCCCACGGACCGCCGGGCCGCGCCTACCCGGCGGCACGACAGACCCTTCGGGCACACGAGACGCGGCTACTGTTCTGAGCGGCGGCGGGGCAAGTCCACCGCCGTTCCGATCACTGGCTGCCTGTAGTTCCTTTACTGCTCCCGGAACGTCACCGCCCCGTCACCGCCCCGTTACCGCCCGCCAGGCGGCCCAGGCCTCGGGCGTATCGAGGTCGGTCACTGCGCGCTCATCCGGCAATGCGATACTGCCCACGGCCGCACCCTCCGCTGCAATCAGATCGCGCGCGCCGGCATCGCCGCGGAGCTGGCCGATGGCGGGAAACAACCGCGCCGGGATCAGCACGGGGTGGCCTGGCCTGCCGTCCGCATCGGTGCCGCGGAACAGCCGGTCTGGTGCCGCGGCGTGGGCCTCCACAAACCGCGCAACATCGGCGGCCTCGATCTCGGGAAGATCGGCAAGCAGCACGATCAGCGCCGACGCCCGCTGCGCCGTCGCCGCCATCGCACCCGCGCGGAGCGAGGCAGACAGGCCCTCGGCCCAGTCCGGAACCTCGATCACCCGCGCCCAGGTGCCCTTGAGCACCGATCGCCGTGCACCGGAATTGGGCGGCAGCGTGACCCAGACCTTTGCTGCCCCCGATTTGCGTGCAGCATCCACAGCGCGGCGCAGTTGCGGAGCGCCGCCCACCAACTCGAGGAGTTTGTCCACCCCTCCCATCCGGCGTGCCGCTCCGGCCGCCGGGATCAGGACATGCACCAGAACCATATGTCGACCCTACCGGGCCAGGGACCCAGCCGCAACCGCCGGCATCAGCCTCGCATCCGGGTTCCGTCGGCATCCCACAGAGGGCCGGTCACCAACCGCGCCGGCCGCCGCTCGCCAAGGATCTCGATCTCGACGGTCAGCCCGTCGCGGATCACTTCGACCGGAAGGAAGCCCTGCGCCACCGACTGCCCGGTCCAGTGCGAGAACCCGCCGGACGTGCAGAACCCCACGACCGCGCCGCCGAGCCAGATCGGCTCGTAGGCCACGACGTCGGCATCCGCCGCATCGACGACAAAGGCGCAGAGCTTGCGCTTTGCCCCCGCGGCCTTTGCGGCGGTCGCCGCCGCCTTGCCGATCCACTCGGCCGGCTTGTTCCAGCGCACGAAGCGGTCGAGGCCGGTTTCCACGGGCGTGTAGTCCGGGCTGAACTCGCGCGCCCAGGAGCCGAAGAACTTGTCGAGCCTGAGCGACATCATCGCCCGCATTCCGAATGGCTTCATTCCATGCGCCTGTCCGGCCCCCCACAGCGTGTGCCACAGGCTCCGTTGTTTCATGAAATCGCAGAAGATCTCGAAGCCGAGGTCGCCGGTGTAGCTGACCCGCTGCACCAGGCAGTCGACCATGCCGACAGTGATCTGGCGCGCATCCATGAACCTGAACGCTTCGCCGCTCACGTCCGCCCTCGTCACTGCCGCAAGTACCTCGCGCGCCTTCGGGCCCGCGATCTGGAACCCCGTGATGCGGTCCGAGACGTTCTCCACCCGCACGCCCTCTTCCAGGTTCATCTCGAACCAGCGGCGGTGGAAGTCCTGCGCGCCATAGCTGCCGGTAATCTGGAACTCAGTCTCCGACAGGCACGTCACGGTAAAGTCACCGATGATCTTGCCCTTGTGGCTCAGCATCGGCACCAGCGAAAGCCGTCCTGGCGTCGGGATGGTGCCTGCCATGATCCGGTCGAGCCACTCCCGCGCTTTCGGCCCCGACACCCGGAACTTGCCGAAGTTCTGGACCTCGTTGATGCCGACGCGCTCGCGCACGGCCCGCACCTCCGCAGCCGTTGCCTCCCAGGCGTTCGAGCGGCGGAACGAGGGGGTCTCGTAGCGGGGCTCGCCCGGCAGCGCGAAGTAGTTCGGCACCTCCAGCCCGTATTGCTGCCCCCAGACCGCGCCCATGCCGTCGAAGATATCGTACATCGGCGTGGTGCGCAGCGGCCGGGCGGCGGGGCGCTCCTCGTTCGGATACCCTACCGAGAACCGCATCTGGTAGTTCTCGATCACCTTCGGGACAGTGTAGCCGGGTGACGTCCAGGTGCCAAAGCGCGCCACATCGAAGCCGCGCGGGTCCACTTCCGTCTCGCCGTGGATCATCCATTCAGCCAGGGACTTGCCCATGCCGCCGCCCTGGCTGAAGCCGGCCATCACCGCGCAGGCCGACCAGTAGTTGCGCAGGCCCGGCACCGGGCCGATAAGCGGGTTGCCATCAGGGGCGAAGGTGAAAGGGCCGTGGATCGTGCGTTTGATGCCGGTCCGTTCCAGGACCGGGAAGCGGCGGTAGGCGAAAGCGACCGAGTCCTCGATCTTGTCCCACTGCTCGTTCAGCAGTTCGTGGCCAAAGCCCCAGGGCGTGCCATCCAGGCTCCATGGCTCGCAGGGTTTTTCATAGAAGCCGATGCAGAAGCCACGACCCTCCTGCCGCAGGTAGCTCTCGCCGCCCGGGTCGATCACATGCGGAAACTCCCGACCCTGCCCGAGGATCTCGACGATCTCGGGAATGTCGTCGGTCACGAGGTATTGGTGCGCCATCGGCAGCAAGGGCAGGTAGACACCCGCCATCGCCCCCACCTCGCGCGCCCAGAGGCCGCCCGCGTTCACCACGTGCTCGGCATGGATCGTACCCTTCTCGGTCACCACGTCCCAGGTGCCATCGGGGCGCGGTTTCGTCTCCAGAACGCGGTTGTGCAGAACGATCTCCGCCCCGCCCATCCGCGCGGCCTTGGCATAGGCATGCGTCGTCCCCGAAGGGTCGAGGTGGCCGTCGAGAGGGTCGTAGAGCGCGCCGAGGATGCCGTCGACGTTCACCATCCCATCGGTGAACTTCACGACCTCCTCCGGCGAGAGTATCTCGGTGTGCAGGCCCATGTAGCGGTGCTTGGCGCGCTCGGCCTTGAGCATCTCGAAGCGGGCGGGATTGTCGGCCAGCGTGATGCCACCCACGTGGTGCAGGCCGCAGGACATCTCGGTGATCTTCTCGAGCTCCTTGTAGAGCCCGATCGTGTAGCCCTGAAGCGCCGCCATGTTGGTGTCGCCGTTCAGCGTGTGGAAGCCCCCCGCCGCGTGCCAGGTCGATCCGCTCGTCAGTTCCGACCGCTCGATCAGCATCACGTCTGACCAGCCGTACTTCGTGAGGTGATAGAGCACCGAGCAGCCGACGACGCCGCCGCCGATGACGCAGACACGGGTATGGGTTTTCATGGATGGGGCCTTCCGCATTTTGCCGCCAGCCTAGGCAGGCAGCGCCGGCGGGCATGTTCGGATGCGACAGGACATGTCGCAAGCGGAATGGGCTAGCTGTCGGGCGGGATCAGCCCCAGGCCGCGTAGGTAGATGCCGATACCGGATTCCAGGAGATCCTCGGGCGAGAACGGCGATTGCCGCCCCGGCGACCCGCGCGCGAAGAGTTCCACGACGCCATGGCTCATCGCCCAGATATGGGCCGAGAACATGGAGGCGGGGGGGCGCTTTTCCGGCGGGATGTGTTCCGAGAGCCGCGCGGCGGCGCGTTCCAGCACCTCGGAGGCGCGCCGGGCCGCGCGGGCGAGGTCGGGGACGGCGGTGACGTTCACGCCGGATTCGAACATCGCCACGTAGTGCCCGGGATAGCGCCGAGCGAAGGCGAGGTAGGCGCGCCCCGTCGCCTCGAAGGCGGCAAGGGCGCTTGGCGTGCCATCCCTGTAGGCGAACTCCATCAGGTCGCCGAAGATCTCGAAGCCCTGCCGCGCGCACTCGGCGATCAGGTCCTCGCGGCCCGCGAAATGCCGGTAGACGGCGGCCGGGGTCACGTCGGCGTCCTTGGCCGCTTCGGACAGGGTGAAACCGGTGGGGCCCTTCTCCTCGATCAGCTTCAGCGCTGCCTCGACAAGTGCCTGCCTCAGATTGCCGTGGTGATAGCCCTGCTTAGCCATCCGCGCGCCAGATTTCCGGACCGCCGCAGATCATCGGGTCGGGCGCGCCGACGGCAGCGATGTCCTTTCCGGCATAGTCCATCGCCGCGAGCACCGTCTGGAGCACCGCCAGCCGGGCCCGCATCTTGTCGTCGGACATGACCACGGTCCAGGGCGCATAGCGGGAGTGCGAGCGCTCCAGCGTCTCGCCAATGGCTGCGGTATAGTCGTCCCACCTGGCCAGGCCCTCGACGTCGATCCTCGACAGCTTCCACTGCTTCAGCGGGTCCTTCTCGCGGTCGAGCATCCGCCGCAGCTGCTCGGCGCGGCCGACGTTCAGCCAGAACTTCACGAGCGTGATCCCCTCGTCGACGATCATCCGCTCGAAGTCGGGGAGTTGCCGGAAGAAGTGCTCGCGCTGATCGTCGGTGCAGAAACCGAACACCTTCTCGACCACGCCTCGGTTGTACCAGGACCGGTCGAAGAGCGCGATTTCGCCCTGGGTGGGCAGCCAATCGACGTAGCGCTGGAAGTACCATTGCCCGCGCTCACGGTCCGAAGGGGCGGGCAGTGCGACGACATTGGCGACGCGCGGGTTGAGGTTCTCGCGGAAGCGCCCGATGGTCCCGCCCTTGCCTGCGGCATCCCGGCCCTCGAAGACCACGACGAGACGCTTGCCGGTCTCCCGGACGTCGGCCTGGAGTTTCACCAGTTCGATCTGGAGCGCCTCCATCCGCGCCTCGTAATCCTTCTTCCGCATCTCCTCCCGGTAGGGATAGGAGGCGTCGAGGATGTCGTCCTTGCCCGCGGCCTCGATGGCCTTGCGGGCGGATTTCGGCGCCTCCTCGTGGAAGAAGCGGCTGATGGCGCCGTCGAAGGGCAGGGCAAACTCGGTCATCGTGATCCTCCGTCGGCTCTATGTAAGCGCCCCGGAGCAAGGGGGAAAGCGCGAAGGCTCAGCCGAGGCCCGCGCGGCGGACCGCGCGCCCGATGGCGGCGATGGTTTCCGCGGGCCGGGCATGGTGCGGCATGTGGCCGACGCCGGGCAGGAGCGTGAGGCGTGCCGCTGGCACCGTTCGGGCGAGCGGTTCGGAGTGGATCGCAGCCGGGACGATCGTGTCGGCGGTGCCGTGGACGATCTCGACCGGGATCGTCAGGCGGGGATAGCGCGCCGCCATTTCGGTGACATGGGGCTTCAGCCCGTTCACCTGCCGGGCGTTGGCGCGCAGGACCGGCGCGCGCAGGGTCAGGTCGACCCCGACATAGCGGATGTAGCCCTCGGGAACCGGGTCGGGCGTGAAGATGCCCGATACGGCGTCCTCGGCGCGCGCGCGTGGCGCCAGGGCCGCGACGAGCGGGACGATCGTGGCACCGCCAAGCCTCGACGAGGCGATGGAGTACCACGAGCCGAGCCCGCCGGGCCAGGGGTTTACCGCGCCGGCCAGCGACACGACGGCCGCCACTCGGGCGGGATGGTTCAGGGCCCAGGCCATGGCGACCGAGGCGCCGAAGCTGTGGCCGACGACGACCGCGCGGGCGACCCCGGCCATCGCGGCCGCGGCGTCGAGGTGGGCAGCCTGCTCGGCCGGGCTCTCGCCGCGATCGTGCAGCGCCGCGCTGTGACCGAGGCCGGGGCGGTCGAAGGCCACGACACGATGGTTGCGCACCAGGTCCGGGGCAATGCCGAAGGTGAAGTCGCGCAGGTTGCCCGAGGCGCCGTGCAAGAGGATGACGGTCGGCCCGCGGCCCTCCTCCCAGACATGGACCTGTCGGCCGTTCACAGTGATGAGCCGGCCCAGCGGCGGGGTCAGGCCGGACCGTGCAGGCGCGTTCATCGGCTCATCCTCAGAGGTCTCCGCCACACCGCCCGCGCAGCCGGCCAGGGCCGCGAGACCGCCGAGCAGAACGAGACGTCTAGGTACCGATGGCAGCAGGGTCATAGGGCGTTGACTGATAAATCTCGTTTATCCAGTTGCCATATAGAAGGTGCGCATGGCTCCGCCACCGGTTCATCGGCGGCATCGCGGGATCGTCATCGGGGTAGTAATTCAGCGGCACGTTGATCGGCGTGCCGTTCGAGACGTCGCGATCGTACTCTTCCTTCAGGGTGCCGCTGTCGTACTCGAAGTGATTGAAGATATAGAGCGCCCGGTGCCCTGCATCCTCGATCAGGCAGGGGCCGACCTCATCCGACCCCAGGAGCGTCACGAGGCCGGGCGTGGCACCAACCTCGTCCTGCCGCACTTCGGTCCAGCGGCTCACCGGAATCACGAAGTCGTCGGAGAACCCGCGCAGGTAGGGCGAGGCAGGCGCGAGATTGCGGTGGCGGAAACAGCCGAAGGCCTTGGCCGGCAGGACATGCTTCCTCAGGCCGTGGAAGTGCCACGCCATCGCCATGCCGCCCCAGCAGACACCGAAGGTCGACTGCACGTTGCGCTGGGTCCAGTCCATGACCTCGCACAACTCGTCCCAGTAGCTCACCTCCTCGAACGGCAAATGCTCGATCGGGGCGCCCGTGATGATGAGCCCGTCGAACTTCTCGTCCTTGACCTCCTGGAACGGGCGGTAGAACGCCTCCATGTGCTCGGGTGCGGTGTGCTTCGACTGGTGCTCGGTCATCCGGATCAGGTGAAAGTCGATCTGCAAAGGCGTCGCGCCGATCAGGCGGGCGAACTGCGTCTCGGTCTGGATCTTCTTCGGCATCAGATTGAGAAGTCCGATCTTCAAGGGCCGGATGTCCTGCCGTGCCGCCCGGCTCTCGCCCATGACCATCACGCCCTCGCATGACAGCACGTCATAGGCGGGAAGTGTCTCGGGCAGCGTGATCGGCATGGCGGGGTCCTCGAACGGAGCCTTCAAGTAATTCGGGGGGCCGGACTTCGCAAGCGTAGGAGACTCACCCGCGTCATGGTATTCTTGGCTATTTTAGGGAGAGTTTCGATGCGCGCGTTCAATGTTGTGGTGTGCTGTTCCGTCATTCTCGGATGCACGACACCGGACGTTGGCCCGGAGGTCGAAGCGTTCTCGTCCGCGGTCAGTTCGACGTCGACCGACTACCGGCGTAGCCTCGGCATTTCCGACACGACCGTGCTCGACGAGCGGATCGAAGCCGTCATCGCCGACAGAACCCGGATCGTGCAGCCAACTGCGGACTGCGCGTCCGTCGTGGCTGAAGTCGAAGGGGCGGACATCGCGCGCTGCACCCTTGACTGGAGCGCGACGACCCTTCCGGAAGGCAGCCTTGGCCGAGCCGCCCTCCAGTTGGAACTCGTGGGCGAATACGTGTCGGCGCTTGCCCTTCTGGCATCGTCGAAGTCCTCGTCCGAGATCGCTTCGGCCACCGGTGCCGCCATTGCCTCGCTGGGCCAGCTCGGGTCCGCCGCAGGGTCGGAGGGGCTCTCGGCTGTCGCGGCCAGCTTGAAGGAACGGACGCCCGGGGTTACCGGCGTGCTTTCCTTCGCGCTCGAACAGAAGCGGTTCCGCCTGCTGCGGCAGATCACCTCCGAGGCCGACGAGCCTCTGCAACGCATACTGGGGTCCCTCGAGGACACCGCGATCGCTCGAGGGGAGCGTTCGCCTGAGGACGCGTTTGGCGACATGGTTGCGGCCAAGGCCGCCATGGACACGGCAAAGCTCGATGGCAGCGACGCCGAGTATCGGGCGGGACTTCAAGGCTTTCTCGCCGCCCATGAGGAGTTCGTCGCCTTCGCGAAGACCGGGCTGACCATGCGCCTCCGGCTCATCGGCCAGACCCACGCTGCGGTCGTGGAACGGCTGAAACGACCCGGAAGTGCCGACGAGATCGTCGTCTTGCTCGAAAAGCTGAAGTCCATCGAGGACTCATTCTGAAGGGGGCCGGTCCATGACACACATCACGGTGACCGCAGCAAACCGCTTCAACGGCATGAAGAAGCAATGCGAGAATGCCCTGGTCAAGGCGGGAGAGGCGCGAAAGAAGGCGTCCGAGGAAGGGCGGCGCGAGGACGAGCGCGAGCTGATCGACCTGCAGAACCGTCTCACCGTCGAAATGCTGCAGATCGGAGCCGCGCACAGGGCCTACAGGAACTCGAGCCTGCCGGTCGACGAGGCCGAGCGCCGCCTCGGGCTTGCGGCTGTTGAGGCGCGGGGTCATGTGGAACGAATGGCGCGAAAGACCGAGGCACTCAACCGGCTGCGGGACCTGATAGGGCTCCTCTCGCGGTTTGCGTTGATCTTCAAGCCTTGAGCGCGCCTGCGATCATCGCGAGGAAGTCCGCCTCGGTCCGCATCGTGGCTACCTCGGCGGCGCTGATCCTCACGCCCCAGTTGCGCGCCATCGCGGCATAGCGGGGCTGACGGTGGGCCAGCGCGCGGGCGTAGGTCCAGCGCACGAAGGCGTCGGGGTCGACCGCGTCTTCGGCCTCCCCGGTCATCGCGCGATACTCGGCCCAGGCAGCCTCCAGGAACGACGGCTGGTAGTACATCGGCTTGGGTGCCCGATCGAAGCGACGGACGAGCTCGGCGGTGTGCCCCTCCGAACCCTCGATCCAGACCAGCAGAAGCCGCGAGGCGAGCGCGGTCATCACGGGGTCGGAGGGATCCTCGGGGTCCACGACCTCGCAGATCGACCCCCCGGAGTCGCAGACGAAACTCGGGTAGCCATAGAGCTCCTGCGCCCGGTCGATGAACCGCACGGTATCGTGCAACGCCGCGATCTCGGCCTCGCGGTGCTGGGACTGGCGGATCAGGTACTCGGCAAAGGGCAGCCCCCCCTTCGCGGGGTTCCCCGGCTTGCCGAGGTAGGTCGAGAGAGGGGCAAGATTATCGAAGGTGATGTTCGAGGCGATGTAGACGCTGTCGGTCATGAGCAGTTCCCGCAGGAAAGGGACCTTCATCGCCTCGCGCTTGAAGTTGTCGGAGATGTGCTCGCCCATGTAGCGGGTGCCGATGCGGTAGTCGACCGAGTAGTGGAACCATCCCCCCGCGTCGCGAAGGAGGGTGGAGACATGGGTCTTGCCGAGGCCCGACATGCCGAAAAGTAGCACGCGCTTGCGCTCCGCGCCCAGCCAGTCCTGTGCCGTCCGGTAGATCA
>CAZOHN010000021.1:0-28987 GCA_964579325.1 uncultured Rhodobacterales bacterium | reverse complement strand
GCCAGCTCCGCCCGGCCCTCCGAAGGCGTTGAAATCCGGTTAACGCGCAAGGCGATGCCAAGTCATTTCAAGGGCTTGACCCCTCTGCTCAAGCTTGAGCAGCCCGCTCACGTCGGGGCACGCCAGCGCTTGACCATCGGGGAGCCCGGGATTCGCTGCCCGTGGATGCGGGACGGCGGCCATCGAACGCAGGCTCGTTCGGATGCAGGACGGGAAGACCTCCGTGCGGGTCCAGAGGCGCAGCACCGGCGAGATCGCGACTGCCCGCGTTCAGACACCCGGAGGCCAGGTCACCTGTGCGGGCCACGCTGCGGTCGACGCGGTCCCGGGCACGGTGGCGCCGGTCCAGCCGATCCTCCGCACCATCGCCGGCTCGATGTGCGGCGTACCTCTCCCCACTGGCAGGGCAATGGACCGGCTGCAGGCCATCGACGGCACACTCATCGACAACGGGATGCCCCTCTTCGTGGTGCGCGCCACCGATTTCGGCCTGAGCCAGGAAGGGGGCCGCGAAGCGCTGGACGCCGACACGGGCCCGAAGGCGAGGCTCGAGGCCATCCGCCTGCAGGCCCGCCCGATGATGAACCGCGACGACCTGAGGAACAAGCCCGATCCCGAGATGACCCTTGTCCGCGCGCGGACAAGAGGCGGCACGATCTCTGCACGCAGCTTCATCCCGCGCCGCCTCCATGCCAGCATCGGCGTCTTCGCGGCGATCGGCATGGCCACCGCCTGCACCCGGACCGGATCGCCTGCGGCCGGTCGTGTTGCCGTGCCGCCAGGCGGGCGCTTCGTGATCCAACGCTTTGCCGGGGCGGCCGAGGTGCTGGTCGAGACCGATACGCAGGGAAAGGTGACCGGCGCCGGAACCTTGCGTACCGCGCGCAAGCTCCTCGACGGCCGCGTCTTCGGGTGAGCGGACGTCAGGGCATCAGCAGCTGGGCCCGAAGATACTTCTGCATCGCCTCTGCCCCGTCGTCATAGGTCACGCGCACGGTCACAGTCGAAACGGTGCCCAGCGGTACCGAGATGAAGGGGAGAAAACCCTCGTCGGTGAGCGCGTTCGGCTGCGCAGTCCCTTCATGGCACCTCTCCAACGGAAACGGGGTCACGGGCGGAGCACCGTTCAAGCCGTAGTGGATGGCCGAAAGTCCACAGCGCCAGGCGACAAGATGGGTGAAGTAGACCAGATCGTTGCCGTCGAATTCGCGTACCGCGACCCAGTTCGCTGCCGTGGCCTCGAGAATCGGGCGCACCTCCGCCGCCGTCGTGAACTGCTGTGCGCACGCCGGATGCGCGATCATCGCAAGGCCCCCCGCGAGGCCGAGGCCGGCAAGCATCTGGTGCATCTTCCCTCCCTTCCTCCCGACGCGAACCCGGCCTATGGTCGGCCCGTCGCGTCGAGGTCGGGAAGAGTATGGCGAGACAGACGCCCCGCGGGCAAGCCTTCAACGTGGTGATCGTGGCCCAGGCGGGCCGCCTCGAATACGAAGCCGTTCTGTTTGCGGCCTCGTTCGCGAAAGCCTGCCCAAATTTCGCGGGGCGCTTGTTCGTGGCCGAGCCGCAGCCGGGGCCGATGTGGCCTTCCGATCCGCGCGTCTCCGCGCCCGTCCGTGCGCTCCTTGACCAGTTCGGCGCGACCCTGCTGCCCTTCGAAAGCCGGCACTTCGGCGCGTCCTATCCGCATGGCAACAAGATCGAGGCGCTCGCGGCGCTGCCCGAAGGCGAGCCATTCGTGTTCTTCGACACCGACACGCTGATCCTATCCGACCTTGCGGCCGTGCCCTTCCCGTGGAACCGCCCCTCCGCGTCGATGAAGCGCGAGGGAACCTGGCCAGAAATCGAGCTTTATGGCCCTGGTTACAATGCGATATGGGGCGCACTTCACGCTCGTTTCGGGCTCGACTTCGCCACCTCGCTAGACCTGCGCTGGCCTGATGAGTACTGGCAGCGCTATCTCTATTTCAACGCGGGATGGTTCTTTGGACCCTGTCCGAAGGCTTTTGGCGAGCACTTTCTCGACATTTCGCTTTCGATCCGCGACGACCCGCCGCCGGAACTTGTCTGCCAGAAGCTCGACCCCTGGCTCGACCAGATCGCGCTGCCGCTGGTGATCCACCGCCTGGGCGGTGGAAGGCCGGGGCCGGAGCTTGCGGGACTCGACGGCGATGTGAGTTGCCATTGGCGCACGCTGCCGCTCCTCTACGCCCGCGAAAGCGACCGGGTGGTGGAGGTGCTGGAGGAGATTGCGGCCCCGAACGCCGTCAGGAAGGTGGTGAAGGCGCATGAGCCGATCCGCCGGATGGTCTTTCAGGGCAAGGGCCACAAGGCGCGCGCGCTCTTTGACCGGGCAGACCTGCCGCGGCGCGAGCAGGCGATCCGTTCGAAGCTCAGGGCCGAGGGCCTTTGGCTCCGTTGAAGAGATGCCGTACCGGGGCTGCGGCCGTGTTTCAACTGTCGTGGACTCCGAGCCAGGGTTCGAGCTTTTCGAACGAGGCGTCCATGGGCCAGGCTTCCGACAGGTATGGAACCGCGAAATGGCCGTAACGGATCGAGAGCGCCGCCTCGGCCGCCTCTTCGCCCATTCCCGCAATCGCCGCGAGATTGAGTGCGACTGCGAGACCCGTCCGATCCGATCCGTGGCGGCAGTGGATCAGGAGCGGTTTCGGCATTTCGCGCATCAGCGCAACGAGGCGCACGGCCTCGTGCTGCCCGATCTCGCGCGAGGCCGACATCGGAAAGTCGGCGTGCACCATCCCGAGTTGCCCGGACACGGCGATTTCCGTGTCATGCCATTCGGCGCCGGGAGCGGGGCCGCGCAGGTTGAGCACGCTGGCCAGACACTCCCGCCGGGCGATGTCGCGCAGGCGCACGGCATCGGGCTGGCCGGCCCGCAACAGTTCCTGGGGGATCACGGTATGGACGTTTCCGTCCGCATGGAGAGCGGTCAGGAAGAGTGTCGCCGACGCAAGGGCCAGTAAGGACACACTGCAGGACCCACACTCGTTTGCGCGAGATCATGTTACGTCCTGTCGTCAGATCGGCTTTCCGGATCCGATATCGCGCGCGGCACTGCAATGCGTGCCGACAGCGCAGCGGCCAGTTGTGAAGGTGCTGCCCCTGCCGTAACGTCCCGACCAATCACGTCAGGGAGGAACACATGTCCGACACCGCGGCCTACGGCTTCGATACGCTCCAGATTCACGCCGGCTCACGCCCCGACCCCGCAACGGGCGCGCGGCAGACGCCGATCTACCAATCCACCGCATTCGTCTTCCGCGACGCCGACCATGCTGCCGCGCTCTTCAACCTTCAGGAAGTCGGCTATATCTATTCGCGCCTGACCAACCCGACCGTCGCGGTCCTTCAGGAGCGGATCGCAACGCTTGAGGGTGGCGTCGGCGCGGTCTGCTGTTCGTCGGGGCACGCCGCGCAGATCATGGCGCTGTTTCCGCTCATGGCCCCCGGGCGCAACATCGTCGCCTCGACGCGCCTCTACGGCGGCACGATCCAGCAGTTCACCAACACGATCCGCAAGTTCGGCTGGTCGGCCAAGTTCGTCGACACCGACGACCTCGCTGCCGTCCGTGCCGCCATCGACGGCGATACGCGTGCCGTTTTCTGCGAGACCATCGCCAACCCGGGCGGTTACATCTCGGACATCCCCGCGCTCGCCGAAATCGCCAACGCCGCGGGCATCCCGCTCATCGTCGACAACACCACCGCATCGCCCTACCTGTGCCGCCCAATCGAGCATGGTGCGACGCTGGTCGTACACTCGACCACCAAGTACCTCACCGGCAACGGCACCGTGACGGGCGGCGCGATCGTGGATTCGGGCAAGTTCGACTGGTCGAACGGCAAGTTCCCATCGCTTTCGGACCCAGAGCCCGCCTACCACGGGCTCAGGTTCCACGAGACCTTCGGCAGCCTTGCCTTCACCTTCTACGGCATCGCCATCGGCCTGCGTGACCTCGGCATGACGATGAACCCGCAGGGCGCGCACTACACCCTGATGGGCATCGAGACGCTGAGCCTGCGGATGGAGAGGCACGTGGCGAACGCCGAGAAGGTGGCACGCTGGCTGGAAACCGACCCGCGGATCGAGGCGGTGACCTATGCCGGCCTGCCCTCCTCGCCGTATGCCGAGCGCGCCGCGCGCATCTGCCCGAAAGGCGCGGGGGCCCTGTTCACCGTCGCGATCAAGGGCGGCTACGAGGCTTGTGTCCGGCTGGTCGACTCCGTCGAGATCTTCAGCCACGTCGCGAACCTCGGCGACACCCGCAGCCTGATCATCCATTCGGCTTCGACGACGCACCGCCAGCTCACGCCCGACCAGCAGACGGCAGCTGGGGCGGCGCCGAACGTGGTGCGGCTCTCCATCGGAACCGAGGATGCCGACGACCTGATCGCCGATCTTGACCAGGCCCTGACGAAAGCCGCCGGCTGAGGCGTGCCGCGCGGGCGGGTCCTGACCCGCCCGCGCGCTCCCGCCTAGAGGCCGCCGATCTCCCAGACGACGGTGACCCGGGCGGTGATCGCGAGCTCGCCAGCCGCCACGGGTACGGAGTCTGCCATCGCAGCCTCCATCCGATACATCGGCATCGGCGGGGCGCCGCCACCCTCCTCGGAGATGCTGACGACCCGGCCGAGACTGACACCTGCGGCCTCGGCATAGAGTTCGGCCTTGGCGCGAGCGTCAGCGACCGCCTTGCGGCGGGCGTCATCCAGCGCCGGGCGCGGGTCCTGCAAGCCGAACGAAAGGCCGCTGAAGGAGTTTGCGCCATCCTCGAAAAGGGAATCGAGCAATCCGCCAAGTGCGGGCAGGTCGCGCACCCGCACCGTTACCGTGTTCGAGGCGTTGAAGCCGACGATCTCGGGGTTGCCGGACGATCCGTAGCGCACCCCGTCCCAGATCGGGCCCAGCGAGAGGCCCGAGGTCTGCATGTCGCGCTGCGCAATGTCGGCCGCAACCATGCGCTCCAGAAGGCGGGCGACACCGGTCGAGACCTCGTCCATCGCGCCCCTGGCGGACTTGTGCTGGGCCGTGACCCCGAGGGTGATCGTCGCCATGTCGGGTGCGGCCTCGACGGAACCTTCGCCCGTGACGATGATGCGCGTGTCATCGGCGATCGCGGCCAGGGGCAGCGACGCCAGCGCAGCGGCGGACAGGACGGAACTGAAACGCATGAAGGTCTCCTTCGGATGTTGCCAGACTCGCGCGGTAAGACGCCGCTCGCAAGCTGTTCCTTGGCCTGCCTCCTTTTCCTCGGCGCCGCCATGCTGTAACAGTCGGAAAACCGTGCGTGCCGGGGGGCGCGCGCCATGGTACAATCCGCCTAGTTGAGGCCAGTTCGCAGAGGCCAATGAAGCCCGACTTTGCACTAGTTCTGTCGCCCGACGGCATCGAACTCCTACACCGGATGCAACGCGGCTGGACGTTCCTCGGGCGCGTTGACCTGGAGGACCCGGCGCTGCGTCGCAAGCTTGCCGAGCTGCGGCTGACGGCAGTCGACCTTGCGCCGAAGGGTCTGGCAGCCAAGCTGATCCTGCCGGAGAGCCAGGTCCTCTTTACCACGATCCCGTCGCCAGGCCCGAGGGAAAGCGACCGCGTTGCTGCGGTGCGGGCCACGCTTGACGGAATGACGCCCTACGGCCTGGACGAGTTGGCCTTCGACTGGGAAGCTGAAGGCGATGTGCTCCATGTCGCGGTCGTCGCGCGCGAAACGCTTGCCGAGGCCGAGGCCTTCGCCGTGGAGCATCGCTTCAACCCGGTCTCGTTCGTCACCCGCCCCAAGGGCGGCAGCTTTACCGGCGAGCCGTACTTCGGCGAGACCCGTCTGGCGGTGACGCTGAACGGCAAGGCCGGTCGGGTGAAACGCGACCTGGCTCCGACGGTCGTGACCCTGCGCGCCCCGCGCGTTCAGACCTCCGCGGCCGAGATGGCACCGGTGGCAGAGCCCGGTCCGGTGGCCGATGACGGGCGCGATCTCCGCCCCGCGGAAGACCTTGCGATGGCTGCTGCAACGCCGCTGTCCGAACAACCGCTCCACACCGCTGACGGCGAGCCGGTGGCTGATGAGAAGGTGACGGATCCGCAGGAAGCGGACGCGCGGTTGCCTGACAGCGCCGTTCTTGACGCTGTGGCGGTTCGGGATGCCCGGACGGAGGACATGCCGCCCACTCCGGAAGGAGAGATGGGCGTTGCCGGTGACGAAGCCGCGATGCCCGCGCATCCCCGGACCATCCCGGGTTCCGCCGAAGAGTCGGGCGACACGGTGGTCAAGGGGACGGTTGCCGGCGAACCGGCATCCCCGTCATCGGAGGACGCACCCGGAACCGGCGACGAGACAGGAGCCTCCGCGGCTTCGCCGACCGGCATGGTGATTGCACCGGTCCTGGTCGAAACGGTCGTGGAATTCGCCGAGACGCCGCAATCGTCCGTTCCCAGCTTCACCACGCGTCGAACTGTCGAGCCGGAGGTGGCCGCTACGCTGTCGGGCGATTCGTCTTCGGACGGGTTTTCGTCCCGGCTGGGATCGCTCATCGGCGGTGACGCTCATTCCTCTCGCCGCGACCGCACGCCAACGGCCGCGATGCGGGTGTCTTCGACCGGACTACCGGCCTCCGCCACCCCGGCAACGCGATCGGGGACTGATGTGCGCGGCGCCGGACTTGTTCCACCGGGTCCGCACGCACCCCCGAGGCTTGGTGCTGCCTCTTCCAGCGCCCGACGGCCAATACCGCCGGTATCACCCTCCAAGATCGTTGGAATCCGCAAGGCGATGGCGGCCCAGAGCGCCCGCACGGGCCGCAATGGAAAGGCGGTTGCAGCCAAAGGCAGTGACATGCCTGAGGCGCGTCGACTGGGCGCTGATGCACCTCCGCGCGGCAAGCCTCGGTACGTCGGGCTGATACTGACCGCCGGCCTCCTCGCTGTCCTCGGCGCGGTCGGAATCTGGTCTGCCGTGTTCGGTCCCGAACCCGATGGTCCCGTCACAATTGCGATGCCGGAGCTTGCCGGCCCGGCGGAGCTCGCGGCAGCGGCGCGGGAGTCGATGCCCGAACCCGGCGGGGTACTTGCCACCGATCCGGCACCGTCCCGGCAGGTTGCCCCCGAGGCACCGGCGGACCCGGCCCTGCCGTCCGAGATGGCCGACCTGCCGAGCCTTGCGCCAGTCGCTCCGGCGGACATGGCGACCCTCGCCCCTGACAGCGAGGCCCCTGCCCCCTCGCCCGGGACGCTGTCGTTGGTGGAGGCACCCGATGTCTCCATCGACGTCGAAGGTGTTGCGACCGCGGCGCTATTGCCGGTGGAAACGACCAGCGCGACGACGGCGGGCGGGCCTGCTCCGACGGAACTCGACGCCGGCGAAGCCACATCCGAGAGCGAACTCTCGGCAGTGGAGGGAACGACGGCCGACCCGCAGCAGGCGACACCTGAGCCGCCCGATTCTGCCGTCGCGACCGCGGAGCCTCTGGCGCCGGCACCGCTCATCGTGGCCTCGCCACCCGATACTCCGTCGACGCCCGAAGTGGACGCGATCGAGGGCATCTATCTCGCAAGTCGCGACCCGTCGGTGCCGCTTGCGCAGGGCCGCGGGCTGGCCGCTGGATCTGTTGGGGCCGATGGTGGGCTTCCGCTCCTGCTGCCGCCCCCTCTGCCCGGAATCGTCTACGACCTCGACGAACTCGGGCTGGTGCGCCCGACCATCGAGGGCGCGCCGACGCCAACCGGAACGGTCGTCTTCCTGGGACGCCCCCCCGTCGTGCCGCCGTCGCGGCCGGATCAGACAAGCCCGACGGACGAACAGTCGCCTGCCGAGGCGGCCACTGCACCCGAGGCGGAAGAGCCTGCCCAGGGTACCGCATCGGTACCGGATGCGGTGGCCGAAGATGCGCCCTTTGCGCTTCCCGGTGTGCCGGCGACCCGGCCGCGCCCGCGGCCGTCGGACCTGCGCGGTTCGCTCGACTCGGAACTGGTGGCGCCGGAGGCCGATGCCACGAACGAGGTCGCCGTAGCTGCGCTTGCGGGCATCCGACCGCGCGCCAGGCCTGAAGCCCTGGAGCTTCCATCGGACCTGCAAGAGGAGACCGCCGGAGAAGTCGCCAGCGCGACCCGGGAAGTCGTCGATGAGATCGAGGCCGCGTTGCAGGCGGTGTCGACCGGAGCCGAGACCCCTGCCGCCGATCTGGCGGGCGAAGCCCTTGCGCTGATCGACCCTGCGGCCACACCCGACACCGTGCCGGCCCCGGAACGCGCCGAGGGTGCGCAGGCGCTCGACAGGCCACTGGCGCTGACCCCCGGACCAACGGACCCACGCCCGCGCCTTCGCCCGCAACGCCTGGTCGAGACCATCGCGGCGCAGGAAGCCGCGCGTGTTGCTCAGGCCGCTGCCGCGGCCGCGGCCATTGCAGCTGCCTCCGACCTTGCGGTTGCCGCCTCGCCCGAGCCGCGTCCGCGACCGGCGGGCTTCGGGGAACGCGCGGCGCGTATCGCCCGCGCCAACACGGTCGACGCCGACGCTGTTGCGGTGGCTGCCGCATCGGCCGCCGCGGCCGTTGCCGCACCGCAGTCGGTGGAGACCGGGCAAACAGCCCGCGCAGCCGACCCCGAAGCGGAGGCGGATGGCGAGGATGACATCGAGCTCGCCGCGGCCCCGACTGCGAGCGGCAACGTCCAGTTGCCAAGCCGCGCGTCCGTTGCCGCGCAGGCGACGCAGGAGAACGCGATCCGGCTCAACGAACTCAATCTGATCGGCATCTTCGGCGCTGCCAACGATCGTCGCGCCCTCGTCCGCCTGCCGACGGGCCGCTTCGTGCGCGTCGAGGTGGGCGCCCGACTTGACGGAGGCCGTGTCGCCGCAATCACCGACCGCGAACTGCGCTACGAGAAGGGCGGGCGAACCTACACCCTTCGGGTTGCGCAGCGCGGCTGATCGCCCCGGCCTGCCGGCCTTTACTCGGCAGGCTGTGCGCGCTCGACGAGACGTGCGAAGAAGGACGCCCCGACCGGAGCCACGTCGTCGTTGAAGTCATAGGACGGATGGTGGAGGCCAGCGCCCGGCCCCTGGCCGACAAAGAGATAGGAACCCGGGCGCACGTTGAGCATGTAGGAGAAATCCTCGGCTCCCATCTCGCGCCCCGAGTCACCGTTGACCCCGGCCTCGCCTGCCACCTCGGCGGCCACCTTCACGGCGAACGCCGTCTCGTCGGGGTCGTTTACCGTGGCCGGGTAGCCGACCTCGTAGTCGAGGTCGGCTTCCACCGCGTAGGCTGCCGCGTGTCCGGCCACGATCTCGGCAAGCCGGCGGCGCACCATGTCCTGCACCTCGCGCCGGAAAGTCCGCACCGTGCCATTGATCCAGGCGGTGCCGGGTACGATGTTATCGGCGGTTCCGGCATGGATCTGCGTCACCGATACGACGAGATCCTCGGTGGCCTGGTGATTGCGGCTTATGATCGTCTGGATCGCATTCACCATCCCGACCGCCGCAACAAGAGGGTCGGCGGTCTCGTGGGGCATCGCGCCATGGCCACCCTGCCCGGTGATCGAGATCGTGAAGGTGTCCACCGCCGCCATGATCGGACCCGGCGTTGTCACGAAGTGGCCAAGCGGCAGGTTCGGCACGTTGTGCAGCGCGAAGACCCGGCCGATCCCGAACCTGTCGAGCACGCCTTCGCGGACCATCGCTTCGGCCCCGGCCCCACCTTCCTCGGCTGGCTGGAAGATCAGCGCGACGCGGCCCGAGAAGTTGCGCGTCTCGGCCAGGTACTTCGCCGCACCGAGGAGCATCGTGGTGTGTCCGTCATGGCCACAGGCATGCATCTGCCCCTGATGTTCCGACGCATAGGCGAGGCCCGTGGTCTCGGTAATGGGAAGCGCGTCCATGTCGGCCCGAAGACCGATGGTCGGGCCTTCTCCACGGCCGGCGATGATCGCCACGATCCCGGTCTGGGCGATCCCCTCGTGGATCTCGTCGACACCGAACTCCCGCAACCGCTCGGCCACGAAGCCCGATGTCCTGGGAAGGTCGAAGCGCAGTTCGGGATGCCGGTGCAGCCAGCGCCGCCACGTCTTCATCTCTTCGGACATGTCGGCGATGCGGTTGACGACGGGCATGGTTGGCTTCCCCCGGGCTTTGCTATTATCACTCCCCCATGACCACAGACGACACCCCTCCCGCAACCCCCCGCGCCGACGCAGGTGCCGCGCTCGAACGCCTTGTCGCGATCATGGCCCGGTTGCGCGAGCCCGAGATCGGGTGTCCCTGGGACATCGAGCAGACCTTTTCCACGATTGCACCCTACACGATCGAGGAAGCCTATGAGGTCGCCGATGTGATCGAGCGCAAGGCATGGGGCGAGTTGCGGGGCGAGTTGGGCGATCTCCTGTTCCAGGTCGTCTATCATGCCCGCCTGGCCGAAGAGGAAGGGCTCTTCGACATCGCCGGCGTCGCCGTAGCGATTGCCGACAAGATGGTGGCCCGGCACCCACACGTGTTTGGCGATGCCTCGCGCGACAAGTCCGCCGAACAGCAGACTCGGGACTGGGAGGAGGTCAAGGCCGCCGAGCGCGGCACCCGCGCCGGCACGCTCGACGGGATCGCGTTGGGGCTGCCAGCACTCACACGTGCGCTCAAGCTCCAGAACCGCGCCGCCCGGGTGGGATTCGACTGGCCCGATGCCAGCCATGTCCTCGCCAAGATCATCGAGGAAGCACATGAACTCACCGAGGCACGGGAACGGCTCTCGCAGGAGGAGATCGCCGACGAGATGGGTGATCTTCTGTTCGTGATGGCCAATCTCGCTCGGCACCTCGAGGTCGACCCGGAGGCTGCACTGCGCCGGGCCAACTCGAAATTCACGCGACGCTTCAAGTCCATAGAGGCTGCTCTTGCCACGCAGGGCAAGCGCCCCGAGGACAGTTCCCTCGAAGAAATGGACGCGCTGTGGAACGAGGCCAAGGCCGCGGAACGCCGTCGCGCCTAAGTCTCGGTCCGATCGACATCGCGGAACCGGCCGCCGGACTTGATCAATTCCTCGATCAGCGGGACCGACGCCCAGGTCCAGGGATCGATCTCGCTCCAAATGCGCATGTCGTCGCGGAGCAGAAGCAGGCCCTGCGCGTCGGCCCAGTGCATCGGCCCGCCGATGCGTCGGGAGAGGCCCAGTCCATCGACGGCTACCACGTCGATGTCGGAAGTACGCGGGACCGCCCCATCCTCGACCATCCGGGCGCCCTCTGCCACCAGCGCCGCCAGGCTGCGACGCACGATCTCGGTGTCGCTGACGGACCGGGGCACGAGGCCCCGCGCCTCACGTTCGCGCCGAAGACGCTCCACGACGTCCTCGTCTGGCTCGGGAGCCGCTCCGACGAAGGCATAGCGGTAGAACCCGCGACGCTCTCCGGTGATGCCGCGCCGACCTTCCCGGCAGAGAATCTCGGTGAGGCTGAGCGGACGTGAAGGATCCCCGGACGCAGCCCGTGCGGCGCCGTCGCGGGCCGCGGCGGCGACGAGACCTTCCCGATCCGTTGCCTCGAAGGGGCCTTCCGCGAAACCCGACGTGCGCAACGCCCGATCTACCTGCGCCGGGGTTGCACCCTCGAGCAGGAGCGTCTCGGCCGACCGCCGCATGGCATCGGAAAGCCTTGCCACCAGCGTATCCGATCCCGCCGCCACAACTACCGGCATCCGACCCAGCCGCCTGGCAAGACGAAACGCGCCCCCCAGCGCCTCGGTCGAAAGCCCGCGGCAGGGCGCGATCTCGACCAGTCGCCGTACCGTCGTGCCGGCTGCCGGATGAAACCCGAACGTGCGGTCGGTGAGGCCGGCGGCCGCAGCGGTCCGATCGGTGTCGAGCGCCGGGCAGTCGATCGCCAGCAGTGCAGAAGGACCAAGCCGCGGCCCGAGTTCGCGCGCCAGAGCCTCTGCTTCGTCCGGCGCAGCCGCGCAGATCAGGGCCGCATCGCACACCGCGAATGCATCGCCACCGACGACGCCCTCAAGCCTGGCCAGCCTTTCCGCCGCGACATCTTCGGAAAGCTGACCGGCCTCGGCCCGACGCGAGTAGAGTTCCTCGATGGCGCTGATTCTTTGACCCAGGGCTACCCCCGTCGGTGCCGCCAGAACGACGGCAAGGCCTGCGTCGAGCGCCGCCGCCGCCAGAACCGCCGAACGTCGGCCCGATCCAGCAAGACCGAGGCAATCGACCTGCACCGGAGGCGCGGCGCCGACGGGCTGCCGGGCAGCCCGCCGTTCGGCGATCGAGAGATGCCGCAGCGCCCGCGACATCGGGTCCTCAAGGCACTCGACCACCGCGTCGGCTTCGTAGTCGCGCAGGGCGTTGGCCGGAAGCAGCAACGCAGCCTCGACGCAATCTATGATTCTCTTCTCGGCAACCGGACCCCCGCGACGTTCAACCGTGCGGCGCGCGGCGACCTCGGCCATGAAGCGGCGCGGGTCGGACAGGCCATCCGCCCGCTCGGCAGTCGGGCGAGGGCCGATGCCGCGCTCCAGCAGGTTCTCCGCAAGTCCGACACAGGCCGAAGTGATGTCACCCTGGATCACGCCATCCAGGAGCCCAAGCCGCGCAGCCTCGACAGCAGGGATCCGTTCGCCCGAAAGCAACAGGTCCAGAGCCGCCTTGGCACCGGTGAGGCGGGGCAAACGCCATGTGCCTCCCGCGCCGGGGATCAGCCCCAGCCGAATGCCCGGAAACCCGACATCGGTGCCCGCTGCTGCAAGCCGCCAATGCGCGGCAAGTGCAAGTTCCAGCGCACCGCCCAGGGCTGAACCGTGCATCCCGGCGATGACCGGCTTGCCGCACATCTCGATGCGGTCGCAAAGGTCGCGAAGGGACGCGACTGCACTTGGACCTGCTTCGAGTTCGGCCAGATCGAGCCCGGAGGAAAAGATGCGTCCCTCCGCCACAATCGCGACCGCGGCCACGGCAGGATCGGCCTCGGCGCGATCGACGCCTTGCTTCAGCGCCTCCCGCACCGTTGTGGAAAGGGCGTTGAGCGGTTGATGGTCAATCGTGAGCAGCGCCGTCCGTCCGACGATACGCCATCCCACCAGGTCAGCCATTCCCATTCTCCTATCGTCCGGAAGCCGCCCACCGGTCGCGGCGCAGAATGGACGCAAGAGCGCGAAAGGAAAAGACCAATGATCGGTATCGGTTGCGGGCTGCGGTCGGACCTGAGCCTACGTGCCACAGGCAATCCGGATACTTCCCGGCGCGGCGTGATCCAGGCGGGCAAGGTTCGAGGCAAGCGCGGCGTTTGCTCCACCTGCAGCCTGCCGCAGCAGCGAGGCCACCCCGTTCCGCACCTTGCCCATGCGGACAAGGCCGTTCATCCCCCGCCACTGTCGGCAGCGCAGCAAGTCAGCCAGTCGGGCGGAGTGGGTGTCCCGGGCGCGACCAACCTTGACGATCGCTTGGGAGGTCGGGCCTGCGGCAGTCTGGCCAACCCCGCATTGCGCAACAGGACCTCGGCGCACTCACGGGTCCTGTCGCGTCGTGTCCTGTGGTGTCCTGCCAATGCCTTGAGGATCTTGCTTCACCCCGTCAAGCCGGTTGACCTGCATTCCTCCCGCACGGATGTCTCCGAACGCCAGCTCGCTTCAGGTCGCACAGTTGCGGCAGAACGGCGTCGCCGGGATGACGTTGAGGCGCTCCTGCGCGATCTCAGCCCCGCATTTCACACAGTACCCGTACTCGCCCGCCTCGATCCGCGCCAATGCCGCGTGGATCATCTCGATCTCGTGCAGTCCCGCAGTGCCGATGCTCTCGAGTACCTCGTCTCCCTCGCGCTCGACTGCCGCTTCTTCCCAATCCTTCAGGGGCGGTTCGTCCAACGCATCGTCGATACGATGCAGTCTGGCGTCCAGTTCAGCCAGCCGTTCCATCAAAGACGCCTTGCGCGCGTTCAGCGGTACCATGCCTGTCCTCCATTCGTTCGAACGACGATGTGCGATCGCCGGTCACGCCGCCTTGATGCACGTCAAGAGTGACGAGCGCTTGAAACATATCTCTCCTTTCGCATATGTTTGATGCAGATCAAACGGAGCGAACCGGATGACCCCCGACGTGACCGCCTTCTTCGACGAGGACACAAACACCGTGACCTACGTCGTTCGCGACCCAGAGAGCCGGAAATGTGCAGTGATCGACAGCGTTCTGGACTTCGAGCCAGCGTCGGGCCGCACCTCCTCGGCTTCGGCCGATGCCGTGATCGAGTTTGTCCATGGCAACGGGCTTGAGGTCGACTGGCACCTCGAGACGCATGTCCACGCCGACCACCTCTCGGCAGCGCCCTACCTGCAGGAGAGGCTGGGCGGAAAGCTCGGGATCGGTGCGAACATCACGATCGTGCAGGATACCTTCGGCAAGATCTTCAACGAAGGCACGGCGTTCCAGCGCGACGGGTCGCAATTCGACCGGCTTCTGCTCGATGGCGACAGCCTCCACGTCGGCCAGATGCGCGGCGATGTGCTGCACACGCCAGGCCATACCCCTGCCTGCATGACCTACGTGTTCGGCGACGCCGCCTTCGTGGGCGACACGCTGTTCATGCCGGACTTCGGAACCGCGCGCTGCGACTTCCCCGGCGGGTCGGCTTCCACGATGTGGGACAGTGTGCAGAAGATCCTCTCCCTGCCGGACGAAACGCGCATCTTCACCTGCCATGACTACAAGGCCGAAGGTCGTGATCACTATGCCTGGGAGTCGACGGTCGGCGAGCAGAAGGCGCTCAATTGCCACGTCGGAGCGGGGAACACGAAGGAAGATTTCGTCGCCATGCGCCAGGCCCGCGACGCAACACTGGGCATGCCGCGGCTGATCCTGCCCTCGCTTCAAGTGAACATGCGGGCGGGGCAGATGCCTCCGGCCGAGGACAACGGCGTGTCCTACCTGAAACTGCCGATCAACGCCCTCTGAAGGGCCAGCACCGGAAACGCGCAAACCATGGAACAAGACTGGATCATGGGCCTCCTCGGGGGCCTCCTCATCGGCGGTGCCGCCGCCCTCTATCTGCTCGCCAACGGCCGCATTCTCGGCGCCTCGGGGATCCTCGGCGGGCTGCTCGACGGCTCGGGCAGGGACACCTGGGCCGAACGTGCCGCGTTGCTGGCCGGCCTTGTCCTTGGCCCGATCCTGATCGTGCCGCTCTACACCGAGGTTGACGCCCACATCACCCCGAACTGGTGGGTGCTGATCGCAGGAGGGCTGCTGGTAGGCGTCGGCACGCGGTTGGCGAACGGATGCACCTCCGGCCACGGGGTCTGCGGTATCTCGCGGCTCTCGCCGCGCGGGATCGTGGCGACGTTTGTGTATCTCGCCGCTGGCGCTGTCGCCATGCTCATCTTTCGCCACCTTCTCGGGATCATCTGACATGACGCGAAATCTTCTCGCTTTCCTCGTGGGCGGCCTGTTCGGGGCGGGGCTCCTCGTGTCGGGCATGGTCGACACCACCAAGGTTCAGGGATGGCTCGACATCTTCGGGGACTGGGACCCGACGCTCGCGTTTGTGCTGGGCGGCGCCGTGGTACCCATGTTCTTCGCCTGGCGCCTCACCGAGGGGCGGCGGCCCGCACTTGGCGGGGTCTTTCCTCCCAAGCCACCCGCCCGCCTTGACCGCAACCTGATCGTCGGCTCGACGATGTTCGGCGCGGGCTGGGCTCTCACAGGCCTTTGCCCGGCCCCAGCCATCGCCCTGCTGAGCTTCGGGGGCAGCGGGGGATTCGTGTTCTTCGCCGCGATGATCGCCGGCATGATGATCGCGGTTCCACTGCGCGCACGACTGGACGCGATGCCGCGGCCGGCATAGATAGGGGTTCATGTTGGACATACGCCCCCTGTCGCCCACCTATGCGGTCTCGCCGCAAATTGATGCCGCCGACATGGCTGCAATCAAGGTTGCCGGCTACAGCACCGTGATCGACAACAGGCCCGACGGCGAGATCCCGGCGTCGCATCATACCGGGGTGATGCGGGCCGCGGCGGAAGCGGCGGGGTTGAAGTTCGTCGTGAATCCGGTGATTGGCGGCCAACTCAGCATGGAGAACGTCGAGGCGCAGGCGGCGGCCCTGGCGGAGTCCGATGGGCCCGTGCTCGCCTACTGCGCCAGTGGCAACCGGTCGTCGATCGTCTGGGCGCTGGCGCAAGCAGGCCGGCTGGACACCGAAAGCATCCTGGCTGCGACCGAGGCGGCGGGCTACGATCAGGGCCACCTGAGGCCGCAGATCGAGGCACTGGCACGACGCCGATAGGTCCGTCAGCGCAAATTCGGCGGCCGGGCGAATGGCGTGATCCGGCGCGTCGTCCTTTCGCTCAGACCTCGGGAAGCCCCGGCAAGTCATCCATCGTCATGGCGGCCATCGGAAAACCGGCCCCGAGATCGGGTAGGTCACCTGCGTCGATGCCGTCTGTGTCAGCGCTCATCGGGACCGCCGGGGCGGTGTTCGTTCCCTGAGGAGTCACCCGGGACTCCCGTGCAGTCAGGCCAAGCGATGGCGTCAGTGCAGCCGATGCCGGTGCTGTCGGCCTTGAGGCGAGCGTTCCAGCCTCGATCACCACGCCTTCCTCCAGCGGATGGGGGAGGTCGGCGTCCTCTGCCTCGATGATCTTGACGGCTCTGCGTCCCTCTGCCCGCCCAAGCCGAGCGAGCGCGACGGGAACGCCTCCCGGACCGGCGATCCGCACCGCCGAGAGCGCATCCATCGAAAACGCGATCCTGTCCCCCGGAGCGAGCGCCGAGAGCGCACTCAACGGGAGCCGAACCTTCCCCAGAACGGCCTCGACGACAGCGTGCGAAGCATCGACGTTGCGCGTCAACCCGAGGGTCCAGTCACCATTGCGCCGCGCATCATGCGTTCCTTCCGGCGGCAACGGCGCAGGCCGCGGCTCGGCCCGGCCGACGGCCGGAACCACGATCTGCATGCGACCGGTGCGGGCCCCGCCCGCAAAGCGAAGTTCGGTCTCGACAATCCGGTGCGTCGCTTCCTCGAGTACGATGGCGAGGGGTCGCGGTTCCGAGAGGAAGAACTGGTAGCGCCAGCCCGAGGCCCATCGCGCCTCGTCGCAGTCGAGCAACGGGCTCTCGAATTCGGCGAGGAGCCGGTCGATCAGATCCTCCATCAACCCGGCATCGACCCGTGTGGGCCGGCGTTGCAGCGGGGACTGCGAACTCACCTTTCCGGTCGTGATCGTCTCGATGAGGCAGGACAGTGCGGGCAGGTCGAGCACGAAGACGCCGACGCCGCCGTCCGGGCCTTCGAGAACCGCGAGGAAAGGGCTTTCGGGTAGCCGCTCCATGATCTCGTTCGGCGTAGCCCTCGTCTCCACCGGAGAGGAGGCCTCGATCCCGATGTTCAGCGCCTCTTCGCCAACGCGCTTCACCGCGTCGACCAGCGCCTTTGCAGCCCGGGGAAGCGGTTGGCCCGCCGCATCGACAGGCCCCGATGCCGGCCGCGGTGCAGCCTTGCGCTTGAGTACCGAAATTGCCCGAGCCTCGCTCATGCCGAATGCCACCTGTCACCTTGGGCCAAGACTTGCCCGATCGAAGTTGACAAACGGTTGAGCCCCGCGCTCGGTCTGCCGCGTCAAGCTACCCGTGCAAGTCGCCGCGGGAGGGTCAGCCGAAAGGCTGCACCGCCCTGTCCAGGCAGGTAAGCGATGGATCCACCAAGCTTTTCCATGATCTCGCGGCAGATCGCGAGGCCGAGTCCGGCACCGCCCGCCCGGGTATGATCGCCGAGCCGGGCGAACTTCTCGAAGATGATATCCTGGCTTTCGCGCGGGATGCCCGAACCGTTGTCTGCCACGTCGACGTGGATTCCGCCCCGCTGGCGCCGCACGGAGATTCGGATCTCCTGATGGGCGGCATCGCAGTATTTTCGGGCATTGGTGATGAGGTTGATAAGGACTTGTGCCAACCGGTCAGGGTCTGTCACGATCTCGATCTCTTCCGCTTCGCGGTCTCGGAGGATGCGGAAAGGCTTTGTCCCGGGCGCGGCGCTTGCCGTTCCCACGGCCCGGTCGATGACCTCGGCGAGGTTTCCGTCGCGCAGGTTCAGCTGCACAGTGCCGTTCTCGAGCACGCTCAGGTCGAGGAGATCATCGAGCAGATGCGTGAGCCGCACCGCTTCGTCATGAATGACACCGGCATAGCGCGTCCGTTCCTCATCCGAGAGCCCTTCCTCGCCGAGGATCTCCGAGAATGCGCGAATGGAGGTCATCGGCGTCCGAAGCTCGTGGCTGATCTGGCTGAGAAACGCGTCCTTCTGGATGCTGAGTTCAGTGAGCTTGCGGTTGGCCTCGCGGAGCTGGCGAGCGGTTCGCGTGAGTTCCTCCTGCTGCGCCTCCAGCTTCTGTGAATACTCCATGATCTGGGCGGCCTCGTCGGCCACGGCCATCAGGTCATCCACCGAGACCGCCACGCCCCCTGATACCTGCGCCAGCATGGCATGGGCCGTGGCTGACCCCACAGCACCGGAAAGCCGCCGTTCCAGGCGCTCGAGGAATTCGGGCGTCACTTCCGGGAGAAACCCTGCGGTCCCCTGCTCTGCGGTCGCCGACTGGAACAGGGCCTGCGCCTCCTCGGGACCAAGGATCCGCTGAGTCATCACGAGGATTTCCTCGGCCTCGGCACGGCCGCCCGTCCACCCGCGCGGGCCACCGCCTGCTTGATCGAACACACCGACGAATTCGGCGCCCTGCAAGCGCTCCATCGGCCCGGGGAAGGAAAGAAGCGACACCGAGATGAAGATCGATGTGTTTATGGTCATCGACCAGAAGATCGCATGTACCAGCGGATCGATCCCTTCGATCCCGAACAGGGCATGCGGCTTGAACCAGGTCATGCCCGGCGGGCCGTTCGACAGGAGTTCGGCCAGAGCCGGCGACGACGAGGCAAAGGACGGAAGAAACAGCGTATAGAGCCAGACGACGAACCCTGCTCCGAGACCGGCAACGGCACCGTTGCGCGTCGCCCCCCGCCAGAACAATCCGCCGATCATCGCCGGCAGGAACTGCGCCACGCCCACGAAAGAGATCAGCCCAATCGCCGCGAGCGCCGCCCCCCCGCCCGAGACGCTGTAGTAGAGCCATCCGAGCGCGAGAATGAAGGTGATCGAGAGCCGACGGGAATTCAGGACGATCTGGCGCACGTCTTCGCTGACCCTGGCATTCGGTGCGCGGAGCGAAAGCCAGACTGGCAAGACGATGTGATTTGAAACCATCGTGGCGATGGCGATGGCCGCCACGATCACCATCGACGTCGCCGCCGAAAAACCACCAAGGAAGGCGAGCATCGCCAGAACGGTCCGCCCTTCCGAGAGAGGAAGCGTCAGCACGAACAGGTCGGGGTTCGCCTCGGGACCCATCCTCTCGACCCCCACCACCGCGATCGGAATGACGAAGAGCGACATCAGGAACAGGTAGAGCGGAAAGGCCCAGGAGGCCGTCGCAAGCTGCCGTTCGTCGACGTTCTCGACGACCAGGACCTGGAACATCCGAGGCAGGCATAGAATGGCCGCGCCCGCCACGAAGGTGAGCGCGACCCAGCGCTCGGGCACCAGAGGCCATTCCGCCATCGGTGAGGCCTCGATCCGCGCGAACATGTCCGTCGGGCCGCCGGCGAGCCCCCAGACAACGAATACCCCAACTGCAATCAGTGCGAACAGCTTGACGACCGCCTCCACCGCGATGGCCAGAACAACTCCGTGGTGCCGCTCGTCGGCATCGAGGTTGCGCGTTCCGAACAGGACGGCGAACAACGCAAGACCCCCTGCAAGCCAAAGTGCGATTTCGCGGCTATCGCCGTGCAGGAGTTCGGGCGTCTCGGCCGCGAAGGCAGAGAAGGCCATGGTGACCGACTGAAGCTGAAGGGCTATGTAAGGCGTGATGCCGATCACGGCGATCAGCGTGACGATGGCCCCGACTAGCGCCGACTTGCCGTACCGCGCAGACAGCAGGTCGGCGACAGAGGTGATCCGCTGTTCCTTGCCGATGCGCACGAGCTTGCGCAGAAGCACCCACCAGCCCGCCATGACAAGCGTCGGTCCAAGATAGATCGTGAGGAACTCGAGGCCAGAACGCACGGCATAGCCAACGGCTCCGTAGAAGGTCCAGGCCGTGCAGTAGACCGACAACGACAGCGTGTAGACGAGCGGGCTGCGGAGCCAGTCGCTGCGCCCCCGCGCCGCCGCACGCTCGGCACCGAAGGCCACCAGAAACAGTACGATCACGTAGCCGACGCAGACCAGGACGAGAGTATTGAACGGCAGCATCAGCCGCGTTCCCCGTCCCCGTCGAGCCGGCCCGCCTTGCCGTCGGGTCTGCCCGCGATTCTCGAGAGGTGCCGGGCGAGAACGAAGGTTGCGACGATGAGAACGCCCCAGATCGCAAAGAGATACACACCGCCGCGCGCCGTGTCGGGGGCCGGGGTCGATTGTGGCGACCACAGGAGCGGTACGAGAACAAGCACAACGCCGACGAAAGGCAACACACGCGCGGCATCCATGAGACGTCTCCGCCTGTAGGCGTCCCGTTCATAGAACAGCGGCCTACGCGCCTTCATGACACGCCGGCGAGCGCTCGGACCGAGGCCACCATCTCGGCATTCGAGAATGGCTTGGTCATGTAGCCGCTGGCCCCGGACCGTTCCGCTCGCGCGCGATCGGCGGCTTGGCCCTTTGCGGTCAGCAGCAGGACGGGCAAGTCCGTGAAGCCGGGTTCGGCGCGCAGGTCGGAGAGGATGTCGAAGCCCGACTTTCCTGGCAGCATCACGTCGAGGATGACGACATCGGGCCGGTCCTCGACAATCCGCCGCAGGGCCGTCGCGCCTTCCGAATGCGTCTGAACCTGCCATCCATCGCGCGTCAGCACGAACCTGATGGCCTCGATGATGTTGGGCTCGTCCTCGATCAGAAGGACACGATTGCCCATCCTGCAGTCTCCTCCCGTGGCCGCGGCCCCTTCGGGCTCTTGGCGCCACTATCGCGCGCAGGGTGCGACCTGTCAAAGCTGGCGTCACGCAGGCGTCCAAGCTTCAGGACCAGGACGCAGCGCCTCGTGCCAACACCGAAGGTTCGCGACGCGCAATGCAATCGAGACGAGCACAGATCCTGCAAGCGGGGCCGACCCTGTCGGCGGGGTCTTGCACCGGCGACGGGACCGGGCGCAGAAGCATTGTGGCCGCGAGCACAGGCGTCTGACCGAATGCGGGAGGCGCTATCGGTACCGCAATCGACTCAGCCGCCACGGGCCGCACTCCGGGCCCGGTCGCCTCGATCACAGAGGCGATGGGAAAGCCTGGGCGCTGCAAGGCGAGGAACACCGGCCAGAGCGGACAGGCAGCGCCGTGTCTCGGCATCGGGAACCCCGCCAATGGCTTTCGGAAGATGATCGCGCCGGCACCGTCGGCCACCACCAGGCCGGCCTCGGCTCCGGGCAGCAGCGCGAGCCGGCGCAGGGCAACCTCTGGAGAGACGCCAAACCGCTGCACGACCTCATCCGCAGGGCGTTCTCGCAAATTCTCAACGTCGGGCAGAGGTAGAAGCCGGGCATCGCCCAGGCAGGTCCCTGCCGCGCGACGGGCCAGGGAACGCCCTGCCGATGTCCGCAATTGCGGTGCCTCGGCAACGAGACGCGCAACGGTTTCGTCGGTCGCGTCGGGCGCCTCAAGTGCCGCGAGATGCCAGCCCGAGGCGGCAAAGAATGCTTCGACCTCCTCCTGCGGCGTGTCGCCACCGGGCTCGGTTGCATCCGGGCCGTCGAGGTAGCGCACCAAAGCCTCCGCGCCCTCGGCAAGCCGGCGTCCATCGGCGTCGAGATTTGCGAGAAAGCGCGCGGTCCATGACGAGTCGATCTCCTCCGGCCCCGCGAGGATAGAGGCGGTGGACCGGATGGCGGTTGCCGCCGTCAGAAGCTCGTGCAGCGTGGCCGACAGATGCGGATCGTGGGCGAGACGGTCCGACAGGTTCCGAACCTCGCGCTCAAGCCGTTCGACGCGCGCATGGCGCTCGGCAAGAACTGCCGCCCAGCCCGGGTACCGTCCCGCGAACTCCTCCGGCCCGCCGACCTCCGGCAGCGACGCCCCGCCGTTGGCGGCCGCCTCACGCAGACTCGACAAGAGCGCTGCCTCGCCAGCCTCGGTCAACGCCTCCGGCTCGCAGCCGAGGACGCGGGCGAGGTCGTTGAGGAGCTTGCCGCCGATCCTGCGGCGGTTGTGCTCGATCAGGTTGAGATAGGAGGCCGAAACGCCTGCCGCACGGGCAAGGTCGGACTGCCGGATGCCTGCCGCCACCCGTCGATCGCGGATGCGGCTGCCGCTGAGAGCGCTGCGCACCATGCCCGATTTACTCCTCTCCCCCGGTCCGTTTACCGGAAAGGCGAAGCAATGGAAATGTTTAGAGGCGGGTTTTCCACAAGCTCATGAGCAAGGAACGATCGGTGCGATGGTGCCCGGATCGGCTTCGAGCGGCTGGCAGCTGTCGAAGGCTGCCGCAACGTCGTCGCAGCCTGCGAGCGCCAGAACGGCGAGCGCGGCCGCAGCAAGCACCGCGCTACGTCTGGCAGGGCTGCGCGTGCCGCCAGCGCCCGGTTCGGCGGCCCGCTCCGGGTTTCTCCACCCTGCGGGGGGGATGGCATTCGTCGGGTCGGATGTGTGGCCGTCGAACCCGACGCATCTGGACAGTGTGGGTCTTCGAGACGTGAAGGGCATTCTTTTCCTCGCTCGGCTGCCCGCCTCTCGGGGCGGGTCGGCGTGGAGTGTGCCAGATCGGGCTGGCCACGTCTCGTCCGAAACGAGCGCGCCACTGGCATGGCACCAAGCCGGTTCCCTTAAGTGCCGGGCCGGAACTCGCCCGCTTCAAGGCGCCGGCGCAGGTCGGTCTTGAGCACTTTGCCATAGTTGTTCTTGGGCAGCTGCGGCAGGGCAAAATAGGCCTTGGGCCGCTTGAACCGGGCGATGTTGTCGAGGCAATGAGTATCGAGGGCCTTCTGGTCGAGTTTTGCGCCCGGCACGGGTACGACGAACGCGACGACTTCTTCGCCCCATTCCGACGACATCCGCCCCACGACCGAGACCTCGTGAACCGCCGGGTGCATCAGGAGCACTTCCTCGACTTCGCGCGGGTAGACGTTGGAACCTCCGGTGATGATGACGTCCTTGGAGCGGTCGACGAGCGTCAGGTAGCCCTCATCGTCGAGTTGCCCGATATCGCCCGTGTGGAGCCAGCCGCCGCGCAGAGCCTCGGCACTGGCCTCGGGGTTGTCCCAATAGCCCGGCATGACCGGCATTCCGCGGACCATGACTTCCCCGGCCTCGCCCCTGGGCAGAGTGCGGCCCCCGGCATCGGCAATGCGCACCTCTACCGCAGACTGCGCGCGGCCCACGGACATCAGCCGCTCACGCCAGCGCGGGTGGCTCCGATCCGCGACCTCATTCCGCGACAGCGCCGTGATCGCCATCGGGCATTCCCCCTGCCCGTAGATCTGTACGAGCTTGGGGCCGAACCAGTCGACTGCCTCCTCGATGTCGGCAAGGTACATCGGGCCGCCGCCATAGATGATCGTGCGGATGCCGTCGCCTCGCCCCCCCCGAGCCTTGGCCGTATCGAGAAGTCGGCGGACCATCGTCGGGGCGAGAAACATCGTCGTCGGCCCCAGCGTGGTCGAGAGGTCCAGCACTTCAGCCGGCTCGAACCCGCCCGAGGGTGGAACGAGGTGGCGCGCACCGACACGAACGTTGATCGCGGCATACAGCCCGGCCCCGTGGCTCATCGGGGCGGCATAGAATGCGGCGTCGCCCGGGGAAGGCAGGTCGACGTCCACCGGATAGGAAAGCGATGTCGCCATCAGCATCCCGTGGGTGATCCGGACCCCTTTGGGCTTGCCAGTCGTACCGGAGGTGTAGAACAGCCATGCAAGATCACTTGGCGCACGCAGTTCGGGCGTCATGACCGATTCGAGGCACATCTCGGCGAACCCGCCACCTCCCATGTAGACCAGCTTGACGTCCGTCTCGCGGCCCAGCGCCGCCCCTCCCCCGGCGTCGGTGAAAGCAAGCTTCGCGCCCGAGTCCTTCAGGATCCAGGCCGCTTCGCGCGCATGCAGGCGCGCGTTGATCGGTACCGCCGCGGCCCCTGCCGTCCAGATTGCGAAGAGCGCCACGAGGTACTCCCAGCGGTTCGCCGAGAAAATCGCCACGCGGTCGCCAGGGGCGATCCCGCCTTGTCGCAGTGCCGTCGCCAGCGAGGCCGCGCGCGCCGCGAAAAGCGTATAGTTCACCGCGACTTCGGCGCCCTTGAGGATGGCTGGTTGCGATCCTCGGAGCGCCGCGGTGCGAAACAACCAGATCGCAATATTCATGCACATCCTCCCGTGATCCCGATTCTCCTACCGGAAGCCCCTTAACCGCTCGTGAAGGACATCCTCTTGAAGGCACCGCCCGCCCAAACAGAAAGGCGCGCCCTTGAAGGCGCGCCTTTCCCTTCGCACTGCATCCTATTACTGCAGCGCCTTGTCTGTGATCGCCTGGGTCCAGGCCGCACCCTCAGGCGCCTTGGTGATGGCCGGGTTCTCCGGCGAAACCGCCGCGAGCAGAGCCTCGACGGTCGCCTCGAAGTCAGCCGGGTCTAGCGCCCCGTTCGAGCCGGCGGTCAGCTTGGCCACCTCGCCCATCATGTAGGTCTGGTGCTCGAGCGTCTGCAGCCCGGTCTGGTCGGCATCGACCACGATCTGCGCGGCCTCGGCCGGGTTCGCCTCGGCATACTTCCAGCCCTTCATCGAGGCCCGGACGAAGCGCACCATCCTGTCCTCGAACGCCGGGTCGGCAAGGCTCGACTCGAGCACGTAGAGGCCGTCTTCCATCACCTTCACGCCCTGATCGCCGTAGCTGAAGAAGCTGAGTTGGTCCGCGGAGATCCCCGCATCCAGCACCTGGCCGTATTCGTTGTAGGTCATCACGCTGATGCAGGCGGCCTGGCCGTTCAGTAGCGCCTCGACGTCGAAAGCCTGCTTGAGAACAGTAACGCCGCCGTCGCTGCCGTCGGTGGCAAGCCCGAGCTTGGCCATCCAGGCGTAGAAGGGATACTCGTTGCCGAAGAACCAGACCCCGAGCGTCTTGCCGGCGAAGTCGGCGGTCGTCTCGACGCCCTGGTCCTTGCGGCAGACGAAGCTCAGGCCCTGGTTCTTGAAGGGCTGCGCAATGTTGACGAGCGGCACACCGCGCTCGCGCGCTGCCAGGGCCGCCGGCATCCAGGTTGTGATGACGTCCGCGCCGCCGCCAGCGATCACCTGCTCGGGCGCGATGTCGGGGCCGCCCGGAAGGATCGTGACGTCGAGGTTCTCTTCGTCATAGAATCCTTTCGCCTCGGCCACGTAGTATCCTGCGAACTGTGCCTGCGTCACCCACTTCAACTGCAGCCGGACGCTGTCCTGCGCCCATGCTCCGGTCGCTGCCAGTGCCGCCAGAACGGCCACCGCAATTGTCTTCTTCATCCCCATTACCTCCTTGTTTTCACCTCCGCCCCCTGTGGGACGGATGCCAGAACGTCACCCGCCGTTCGATCATCGCGACGAGGCCGAAGAACACCGTCCCGGCCAGCGCCGCCACTGCAATCTGAGCCCAGACAAGCGGGAGCGCAAGCGAGCCCACGGCCGTCGAGATGCGGAACCCCATCCCGCGGGTGGGAGAGCCGAAGAACTCGGCGACGATGGCACCGATCAGGGCAAGGGTCGTCGCAATCTTGAGGCCGTTGAAGATGAAGGGCATTGCTGCAGGCAGCCTGAGCTTGAGGAGTGCCTGGCCGCGGGAAGCGCCCCAGGTGTGCATCAGGTCGCGCTGCATCCGTTCTGCCGCAGTCAGACCGGCGACGGTGTTCACCAGCACCGGGAAATACACCATTGCGAACACGACGGCGGCCTTTGACTGCCACCCGAAGCCGAACCACGTCACCATTATCGGCGCAATCCCGACGACGGGCAGCGCGGCTACGAAGTTTCCGACCGGCAGCAGACCTCGAGTGAGGAAGGGCGAGCGATCGATCAAGATCGCGGTGAGCACGGCCGCGCCGCAACCCATCAGGAACCCCGGCACCGCGCCGCGCAGGATCGTCTGGACAAAGTCGCCCCACAGAAGGCCGGGATTGGCGGCGATTGCGCCTGCTACCACCGAGGGCGCGGGCAGGATCACCTCTGGTACCGCGAAGGCGCGCACGGTCCCTTCCCAGAGGGCCACCACTGCAAGGCCAAAGACAAGCGGGATAGGCACCCGCCCTCTTTCGCCCATCCGCCGGGCAAGCAGCACATTCAGCGCCCAGAGCGCCAGCCAAACGGCCACAGCAGCGACAAGCCAACCTGCAGAGCCGCTCGGACCCGTCATGGCCGCACCCCCATGGCCCGCGTCGCCGCCCGCTCGGCTACGCCCACGGCGAGGATAAGGACGCCGGCGACCAGCGCCGCCGCGAACAGCGAAGCCCACATCAGGAGGGGCTGACCGAACTGGCTTGCCACCAGCATCCGCGCGCCGAGGCCCTCGATCGCACCGGTCGGCAGCTCGCCCACGATGGCTCCCACCAGTGCCGCGGCGATCGCGACCTTCAGCGAGGCGAAGAGGTAGGGCAGCGACGCCGGCAGGCGCAACTTGAGAAAGGCCTGCAGCGGAGTCGCGTTCCACGTCGACAGAAGATCAAGCTGCATGGTGTCGGGGCTGCGCAGGCCCTTCACCATGCCGACAAGGACCGGAAAGAAACTCAGGTAGGCCGATATGATTGTCTTTGAGACCAGACGGTTCTCTATCCCCAGCCGGTCACCCAGGCCGAGAGAATTCGACAGTACGACGATCATCGGAGCGAGCGCGACGATGGGAATTGTCTGGGAGATCACCGCCCAGGGCATCAGCGACAGGTCGAGAACGCGGGAGTAGACGATACCGACGGCCATCAGGATGCCGACGATGATGCCGAGCGCGAAGCCCGAAAGGGTCGCCTCGACCGTGACCCAGGAATGGTAGACGAGGCTGCGCTTGGAGTTCACCGGTTCCGAAACGATCCCGTCCCAGAGCGCGGTTGCGACCTGGTGCGGCGCTGCGACCATCGGACGACGCTGGTTCATGGTGTCGGCCAACACCTCCGCGAACGTGACGTCCTTGCCCGCCCTCGCCGCCTGATCGTAGGTCCAGGTCGAGTTCGCCCAGATCGCGCCCAGGTACCAGACCGCGACGATGGCGGCGAGGACTGTGAGGATGGGCAACACACGGGTCATCCGCGCCCTCCCTGCGGCCACGCGATCAAGGCCACGGCGACCAAACCCAGCGCCATCCCGGCGAACTGGAGCATCGTAGGCCGCTCGTCGAACCAGAGGACCGCCACTGCGGCCAATAGCACGAGTTGGACGATTGCTGCGACCGATACGGCGACTGCGAGACCGCTTTCCCGCATCAGGCGCACCATCATCAGGTTGCCGACGCAGAAGAGGCAGAGCGCGGCGAAAAGCGTTAGCAGCGCGTTCGAAACCACATAGGTTCGCAGACCTACATTTGCCGCGACGAAGACAGCCATCGTGCCCGCAAGCCAGACAAGCGAACCGCCGGTCATGGGTAGGTCTCAGATTTCATAGGCATGCCCCGCCCTGAGCCCCTCGCGGACCCGATGTGCGATCGCGAGGAATTCCCGGCTGTCACGGATCTCGAGTGGACGCTCGCGCGGCAGCGGACTGTCTATCACGTCCGATATCCGACCGGGACGGGGGCTCATGACCACGATCCTTGTGGAGAGGTAGACGGCCTCAGGAATGGAATGAGTTACAAAGAGGATGGTCTTCTCTGTCCGCGACCACAGCTTCAGCAACTCCTCGTTCAACCGGTCCCGCACGATCTCGTCAAGCGCGCCGAAGGGTTCGTCCATCAGCAGGATGTCGGCGTCGAAGGCCAGCGCCCGGGCGATCGAGGCGCGCTGCTGCATGCCGCCAGAGAGCTGCCAGGGGAATTTGGTGCCGAAGCCGCCGAGCTCGACCAGCTCCAGCACTTTTGCGACACGTTCCTCCTGATCCGCCCGCGAATAGCCCATGATCTCGAGCGGAAGTTTCACGTTTCCCGCAATCGTCCGCCACGGGTACAGTCCCGCCGCCTGGAACACATAGCCATAGGCCCGCGCCTTCCGCGCCTCGTCGGGCGACATGCCGTTGACGGTGAGCGTGCCCTCCGTCGGCTCCTCCAGCGCCGCGACGCAGCGCAGGAAGGTGGTCTTGCCGCAGCCCGAGGGGCCGATGAAGCTGACGAACTCGCCCTTGCCGATGGTCAGGTCGACACCGGTTAGGGCGCGAACGGGGCCGTCGGCGGTGTCGAAGGTCAGGCCAAGATCACGGGCCTCGATGACGGCCATTCAGCGGACCTCTCCCGCCAGCCGCCGTGGAGATTGCAAGGCCTCTCGGTAGTCTGCACGAGAAACGAAGGGCCAGACCGCATACGTACCGGTTTGCTCGAAGTCCGTTATCTCTTTCGCGCTCGAAGGCCTTCCAAGCCAGCGCCTTACGCGTTCCCAAACGGGCGATGTCTCGGTCGCTCCGGGATCGTTGCCAGGGTGTGGCATTGGCGGCCAAAGATAACAGCAATCGGAATCGAGAAACAGGACCCACCTGATCCACATCCGCTTGACGTCCGGATGTAGCCTATACGCGCCAGTCAGCCTGTGAGACTTGCCATCGGAATAGTAGAGCCAAACGGTATCCCAGATGGCCTCGATTGCCGGGTCTGCGGTAACGGGCATCTCGTCCTCAAACTGATCGTTTGTAATCTGCCCGGCAGCGATACGCCTCAGGAGCTCCGCCGCCCGCTTTCTTGCCGCGCGATCAACCACCTTTGGGTTAGGCAACGGCACTTTCTGAAACCAACTGGACAACATCACACCCCGCTCGCCGGTATCCCCGACCGCTGCACCGGGCGGGGCGCGATCAGCTCCTTCCAGGTGGAGAGCGC